>DAIQQK010000023.1:0-33177 GCA_036786835.1 Acidimicrobiales bacterium
GGGAGAGGACCATGTGGAGCTTCGAGCGTGACCCGCCGGGGTGTCCGCTCTGGCGGTAGTCCAGCGAGAGGTCGATGCACTCGTCGATCAGGTCCTTGAGCACCTCGTAGCGAGCGAAGTCCCCCTCGGAAGCCTCGAAGAGGCGTCGCACCTCGGCATCACCGCCGGGCCCAGAACGGCAAGCGCCGGAGCCGAACGTCACCTCTGACATGACGGACATGAGAGACCTCCGGGGATCGACACTGCAATGCCACGGCCGGCGCGGCTCGGTGACCGGGCCGGTCGCCCCAGTTGCATCATGTTGCATCATGAGTCGCTGAATGAGCCCGGGGCCAGGGCCTTTCGTCACGTCCACCTGCGGCGCCTTCGGAACGGTCCTTCGACCCTGGCAGGCGACCTTGTGCGTCCGTATGGTCGAATCATGACCAAGTTGTCCTCGAGAATGGACCGCCTCGGCACCGAGTCGGCTTTCGCCGTCCTCGCACAAGCCCAGGCTCTCGAAAAGACCGGGCGGCGAGTGATCCACCTCGAGATCGGAGAGCCGGACTTCGCCACCCCCGCCCACGTCGTGGAGGCAGCCAAGGAAGGACTCGAGGCGGGTCACACTCACTACGTGCCCGCCCCCGGGACCCCACGGCTTCGCGAGACGGTGAGCACATTCCTGGAGCGGACGGGCCGGCTGCGCACGACGCCCGATCGCGTGGTGATCACGCCCGGCGCGAAACCCGTGATGTTCTACACGATCATGGCTCTGTGCGAGGAGGGCGACGAGGTCCTCTTCCCCGACCCCGGATTCCCCATGTACGAGTCCATCGCAGGGTTCGCAGGTGCTGTGCCCGTGTCCGTGCCGCTTCGCCAGGAGAACGAGTTCCGGATGGACCCCGAGGAGGTCGAGGGCCTCGTTACGCCGCGCACAAAGCTCCTCGTGCTGAACTCACCGCACAATCCGTGCGGCAGCGCTCTCACTGCGTCGGACTGCGAGGCCATCGCCGACATCGCCGTCCGACACGACCTCGTCGTCTTGAGCGACGAGGTCTACTGGGCGATCCGCTACGACGGGAAGCACGCGAGCGTGCTCGACGTCGACGGAATGGACCAGCGGACCGTGTTGCTCGACGGCTGGTCCAAGACCTTCGCGATGACCGGCTGGCGCCTCGGGTTCGGAGTCTTCCCACCCGACCTCGTGGAGCCGGTGACACGGCTCGTGGTCAACACGGTCTCGTGCACGTCCGCCTTCAGTCAGGACGCAGCGAGAGCTGCGCTCGAGGGTCCTTGGCAGCCTGTCGAGGACATGGTGGCCGAGTTCCGGGCTCGTCGGGACGTGATCGTCGACGGTTTGGGACGGATCGAAGGCATCTCGTGCGGAACGCCCCGGGGGGCGTTCTACGTGTTCCCCGACGTGAGAGCCCTCGGCGTTCCATCATCCGAGCTCGCAGCGCGCCTTCTCTCCGAGGCCGGGGTCGCCTGCCTGTCGGGAACGGCCTTCGGTTCCGCGGGCGAGGGATACCTGCGTCTCTCGTACGCGAATTCCGTCGAGAACATCAAGGCGGCGCTCCAGGCGATCGAGGACCTCGTCTCCAACCTCGGGCCGCACGCGAGTCGAAGTGCCGATTGGCGCGTCAAAGCAGGCACGTGATCGGCCCCACGGACCATTCGAGACGATCAGAAGTCGCCGACAGACGTTCGCAAGAGCCTCCGCGTGTCGAGTGCCGCCGGCCTGGTGAATCGAAGCGACGAGCCCGGTGAATCGAAGCTACAAGCCTGGTGAATCGAAGAGCAACGACACACAAGAACGACAACAAGACAAGAAAGGAGCCACGTCGCTGTGAGCACTTACGTAGATTCGGTCTTGACCGACGTGGAGTCGAAGAACGCGGGCGAGAAGGAGTTCATCCAAGCTGTACGTGAGGTGTACCCCTGTCTGGTGCCCGTGGTCGAGGCGCACCCCGAGTATCGAAAGGGAAAGATCCTCGAGAGGATGGCCGAGCCCGAGAGGGTGATCATCTTCCGCGTGCCTTGGGTCGACGACGAGGGCGAGATCCGGATCAACCGCGGCTTTCGTGTCCAGATGAACAGCGCGATCGGGCCCTACAAAGGTGGCCTTCGCTTTCACCCGACCGTGTACCTGGGCCTGCTCAAGTTCCTTGCCTTCGAGCAAGTCTTCAAGAACGCCCTCACCACCCTGCCACTCGGAGGTGCCAAGGGGGGCTCGGACTTCGACCCCAAAGGCCACAGCGACGGGGAGGTAAGGCGCTTCTGCCAGTCCTTCATGACGGAGCTCTACCGCCACATCGGCCAGTTCACCGACATCCCTGCCGGCGACATCGGTGTGGGAGGACGGGAGATCGGATATCTGTTCGGGCAGTACAAGCGCATCACCAACCAGTTCTCCGGAGTGCTCACCGGAAAGGGCTTCGAGTGGGGCGGCTCGCTGATCAGGCCCGAAGCGACGGGCTACGGGGCCGTCTACTTCGCGCACGAGATGCTCGCTACGAAGGACGAGAGCATCGAGGGCAAGACCTGCGTGGTGTCGGGCAGCGGGAACGTCGCTCAGTACACAGCCGAGAAGCTGATCCAGCTCGGCGCCAAACCTGTGACCCTGTCGGATTCGGGAGGGTTCGTCCACGACCCGGCTGGAATCGACCAGGAGAAGCTCGAGTGGGTGAAGGAGCTGAAGAACCTCCGGCGAGGGCGGATCCGCCGCTACGCGGAGAAGTTCCCGGGCGCGCAGTACGTCTCGAGAACCGCCGGAGACTCGAATCCGCTGTGGAGCGTGCCCGCTGACTTGGCTTTCCCGAGCGCGACGCAGAACGAGATCAACGGCAAGGATGCCGCCAACCTCATCTCGGGCGGGATCATTGCGGTCACCGAGGGTGCGAACATGCCGACCACTCCCGAAGCGGTCGACCTCTTCCTCGCGTCGGGCGTGCTCTTCGGTCCGGGCAAGGCAGCGAACGCCGGAGGGGTGGCGGTGTCAGGCCTCGAGATGGTCCAGGACTCAGAGCGTCTCCAGTGGACCCGCGCCTACGTCGACGAGCGCCTGAGGGAGATCATGCAGTCGATCCACACTCAGGTGCACGACGTGGCCGAGGAATACGGACGGCCCGGGAACTACGTCGTCGGAGCCAACATCGCCGGTTTCCTGAAGGTCTCGCGTGCGATGCTCGACGAGGACGTCGTCTAGTCATGCCCACCCTCGGACTAGAAGACCACGTCGTCGACCAGGGCGTCTACGACAGGACCGTCGCGCGCTTCCGTGATGCTCGGATCCTTCTGCCCACATTCGCAGAGCTCGCCGATCCCACACGGATCCCCGGCTCGATCCGCAAGGCCTTGGAGTCTGTCGAGCCCGACGACGCGCACCCGCTCAACTTGTTCAGGGTGCACTGGTACAACGGCGCCGACCGCAGATCCGTCGACGACGTCCCTGGGTACGTCGTCCTGCCGGGCGCTCTCACCGGAGTCGAGGCGCCGATCGTGGTCGCCTTCGGAGACCGGTTCCCGATGATCCGCGCCCACAAGGTCCTCGCCGCGTACGGCTGTCTCGCACCCCGGATCGTGACCGGACAGTTCGACCCGACCTCGCACCGGGCGATATGGCCTTCCACCGGCAACTACTGCCGGGGGGGAGTCGCCATCTCCCGGCTGATGGGATGCCGGGGCGTGGCCGTGCTGCCCGAGGGCATGAGCCGTGAGCGCTTCGCGTGGCTCGAGGACTGGGTCAGCGATCCGGCGGACATCATCGCCACGCCCGGGACGGAGAGCAACGTCAAGGAGATCTACGACAAGTGCGCGGAGCTCTCCGACGACCCGCTGAACATCATCTTCAACCAATTCTCCGAGTTCGGTAACCACCTTGCCCACTTCCAGTGCACCGGCACAGCTCTCGGCCACGTCTTCGACCACATGCGCGAGAAGCGGCCGGGGCTTCGATTGCGTGCTTTCGTGTCCGCATCGGGCTCTGCGGGCACGCTCGGGACCGGGGACTACCTGAAGGAGGCATACGGCGCCCGAATCGTCGCCGTCGAGGCGCTCGAGTGCCCCACGATGCTCTACAACGGCTTCGGCGAACACAACATCCAGGGAATCGGTGACAAGCACATCCCTTACATCCACAACGTGCACAACACAGACCTCGTCGCCGCGATAACGGACCGAGCCACCGATCACCTCGGGCTGCTCTTTTCCTCCCGGGCAGGCCTGGACTACTTGGCCGGACACCGGCGCGTACCCACGGAGGTCCTTGGGGTGCTCGGGTCGTTCGGCTTGTCGAGCATCTGCAACGTGCTCGCTGCGGTCAAGACCGCCAAGTACCTGGACCTCGGCCCCGATGACGTGGTCGTGACGGTGGCGACGGACGGGGCGGAGATGTACGAGAGCGAGCGCACCAAGTTGCTCTCGCGCGACTACCCGGCCGGCTTCGGCCCGGAGGAGGCCGCGGGGGCGTTCGGACGTTGGATGCTCGCCGAGGGGACCGACCACCTGCTCGAGACCACCAGGACCGACCGCGAACGCATCTTCAACCTCGGGTACTTCACCTGGGTCGAGCAGCAGGGCGTCTCGATCGAGGACTTCGTCGCAAGGCGCGAGCAGTCGTTCTGGTCGTCGCTGCGCGAGAAGCTTGCGCAGTGGGACGAGATGATCCGAGAGTTCAACTCACGAAGCGGCGTCGAGGTCGAATGAGCGACTCCACTGCCGCAAGCAGGCTGGTCTGCTCCGGATGCGGAGCATCGCCGCCGCCCGACGATCCATATCCCTTCCGGTGTCCCAACGCCGCAGACGGGGTCGGGGACGTTGACCACGTCCTCGTGCGCGTGCTCGATCCCTCCCTGGTGAACTTCTCGTTCGACGAAGCACCCCAATCACCTCACCTAGAAGAGGTTTCGACCTTCGCCCGATACCGTTCTCTGCTCCACAGTTACCACCGCGCGGTCGCGGGCGGGATCTCTGACGAGGAATTCGCCGCAATCGTCAGGCGGATCGATCGGGCCGTCGCAGAGGTCGACGGCCACGGGTTCGCGGTCACGCCTTTCTCGCGCAACGACGCCCTCTCCTCCCAATTGGACCTCAGCGGCCGCGGCGGCGTCTGGATCAAGGACGAGACCGGCAACGTCGCCGGGTCTCACAAGGGCCGCCATCTGATGGGGGTCCTGCTCCACCTCGAGGTGGCAGAGCGCCTGGGCCTCGCCCGGGCGGACGAAAGGCCCGACCTGGCGATAGCAAGCTGCGGCAACGCGGCGCTCGCGGCAGCGGTGGTCGCCTCCGCGGGAGCAAGGCGCCTGCGGGTGTTCGTCCCTGTCGACGCGGATGCCCAGATCGTCCGGCGACTCGACGCGCTCGGTGCGGATGTCGTCGTCTGCCCCCGCCATCCGGGCGTCGCCGGCGACCCGACCTACGTTCGCCTGCTCGAGGAGATCGAGGCAGGCGCATTGCCTTTCACCTGCCAGGGCAGCGAGAACGGCCTTGCGATCGAGGGGGGCGAGACCATCGCCTACGAGATGATCTCCACGCTCACAGCCGCCGACGCCGACCTCGACCACCTCGTGGTCCAAGTCGGCGGTGGGGCGCTCGCCAGCAGCTGCATGCAGGCGTTCTCCGAGGCGAAGGATCTCGGTGCTCGTGGTGGCGGCCCGAGGATCCACACGGTGCAGACCTTCGGTGCGCATCCGCTCGAGAGGGCGTACCACCGCGTGAAGGGCCTCGTAGGCGACTCTGCCGGCCCACGTGAGATCGACCGGGCCTTGCACAGCGCCGCCCAGAGCAGGTCGAGCTACATGTGGCCGTGGGAGACGGAGCCAAAGAGCATCGCCGGCGGCATCCTCGACGACGAGACCTACGACTGGCTCGCTGTCGTGAGGGGCATGCTGGAGACCGGTGGCCGCCCGGTCGTCGTCTCCGAGGAGCGGCTCGCCGAGGCCAACGAGCTCGGTCAAGGCGCAGGTTTCCGCGTCGACGCCACGGGAACCTCGGGTCTGGCCGGATTGCTCGAGCTGCGTGCCGGCGGGTTCGTCGGGTCAGACGACCGCGTCGCGGTTCTCTTCACCGGCGCGCAGCGCTAAAAGGCAGGTGGTTCACGTGGCGGGCACGACTGCGAGCGCGAAACCCAAGTGGGCGTGTATCGACGGCAACGAGGCTGCTGCTCGCGTGGCTCACGCCCTCAGCGAAGTGATCGCGATCTACCCGATAACTCCGGCATCACCGATGGGAGAGCTCTCCGACACCTGGTCGGCCGCCGGAAGACCGAACCTCTGGGGATCGGTGCCCGAGGTGATCGAGATGCAGTCGGAGGCGGGCGCTGCGGGCGCACTCCACGGAGCGCTGCAGAAGGGGGCGCTTGCAACGACCTTCACGTCCTCGCAAGGGCTGCTTCTCATGGTGCCGAACATGTTCAAGATCGCAGGCGAGCTCACTTCAGCGGTGATGCACGTCGCGGCGAGGGCCGTGGCCACGCACGCTCTCTCGATCTTCGGTGACCAGAGCGACGTGATGGCGGTGCGCACCACGGGATGGGCGATGCTCTGTGCGTCATCGGTGCAGGAAGCCCATGACTTCGCCCTGATCGCCCACAGCGCCACCTTGCGCACGAGGGTGCCTTTCCTTCACTTCTTCGACGGCTTTCGGACCTCGCACGAGATCGACAAGATCGAGCTCCTCGACGACGACGACCTCAGAGCTCTCGTGCGGGAGGCGGACGTGCTCGAGCACCGGGCACGGGGACTCACGCCCGACCGGCCGGTGCTGCGTGGGTCCGCGCAGAACCCGGACGTGTACTTCCAGGCCCGGGAGGCCGTGAACCCCTTCTACGACGCTGTGCCTCCGACGGTCACCGAAGTCATGGAAGAGCTGGCTTCATTGACCGGACGTCGCTACGGCCTCGTGGACTACGTCGGAGCCCCCGATGCCGAGCGCGTCGTGGTCGTGATGGGATCTGCCGCAGGGGCGGTCGCAGAGACCGTCGAGGAGCTGGGACGGCGCGGCGAGAAGGTCGGACTGCTCACCGTCCGCCTCTATCGGCCGTTCCCTGCGGACGCACTGGTGGCGTCTCTTCCGAAGACCACCCGCGCAGTGGCCGTGCTCGACCGGACGAAGGAGCCCGGGTCTCCCGGTGAGCCGCTGTACCTCGACGTCTCCGCCTCGCTGGCCGAGGCCGGGCGCCTTCCCGAGACACTGATCGGGGTCAGGTACGGGCTCGCGAGCAAGGAGCTGTCTCCCGGCATGGTGAAGGGGGTCTTCGACGAGCTCGGCAACCCCGCTCGCGGCAGGCACCTCACCGTCGGCATTCGCGACGACGTCACCCACAGATCGCTCGAGCCCGATCCCGAATTCGCCCTTCCCACGGCAGCCGTGCAGGCCGTCTTCTACGGCCTCGGTGCCGACGGGACCGTCGGGGCCAACAAGTCGTCGATCAAGATCATCGGCGAAGGGACCGACAGCTACGTCCAGGCTTACTTCGTCATCGACTCCCAGAAGGCCGGCTCGGTGACGGTCTCCCACTTGCGATTCGGCCCCGATCCCATCAGGTCGACGTACCTGATCGAAAAAGCAGACTTCGTCGCCTGTCACCAATTCGGGCTACTCGAGAAGATGAAGGTCCTCGACGTCGCTCGTGACGGTTCCACCTTCCTCCTCAACTCCCCGTACTCGGCCACCGAGACGTGGCCACACCTACCGGTGGAGGTCCAGCAGCAGATCATCGACAAGCACATTCGCTTCTACGTCGTCGACGCCCACTCTCTCGCGAGAGAGGTTGGGCTAGGTGGGCGCATCAACACGATCATGCAGCCGTGCTTCTTCCACCTTTCGGGCGTGATGCCGCAGTCCGAGGTCGTCCCGCGCGTCAAGGACACGATCGACAAGGCCTATTCCAAGCGAGGCCGCGCGGTGGTGGAGCGGAACTACGCGGCCGTCGACAGGGCCCTCGAGAGCCTCAGCGAGGTCGCCGTCCCCGATGTACCGGCCGGCGACCTTCACAGGATGCCGCCGCCGCCCGATGCAGCTCCGGAATTCGTGAAGCGTGTGACCGCACGGCTGATCGCAGGGGAGGGGGATCTCCTCCCGGTCAGTGCGATGCCCGTCGACGGGACTTTCCCCACGGGCACCGCCAAGTGGCAGAAGCGACAGATCGCCCTCGACATGCCCGTCTGGGACCCGAGCTTGTGCATCGACTGCGGGAAGTGCGCCGTGGTGTGCCCGCACACGGCTATACGAATGAAGATCTACCGTCCCGACGCTCTCAAGGGAGCGCCTACGGGATTCCAGTCGAAGCCATACAGGTCTCGCGACCTCCCCGACCGTCTCCTCACCGTCCAGGTGCTGCCCGACGACTGCACGGGGTGCGGGCTCTGTGTCGCGATCTGCCCGGCCCACAGCAAGACCGAGGTGAAGCACAAGTCACTCGACATGGAGCCGGTGGACTCTCGACGCGAAACCGAACGTCCTCTCTGGGAATTCTTCGACTCCATTCCCGAGGTCCCGCGTGAAGAGGTGCGCCACGACAACGTGAGAGGCGTGGCACTGCTCGAGCCGCTCTTCGAGTTCTCGGGCGCCTGCGCGGGCTGCGGAGAGACTCCGTACCTCAAGCTGCTCAGTCAGCTCTTCGGAGACCGCATGATCGTCGCGAACGCGACGGGATGCTCCTCGATCTACGGCGGGAACTTGCCCACCACCCCGTGGTCGGTCGACCGACACGGCCGTGGTCCTGCGTGGTCGAACTCGCTCTTCGAGGACAACGCCGAGTTCGGCCTCGGGCTGCGCCTCGGCTGGGAGAGACAGAACGCAGAGGCTCGTCGACTGGTCGATGAGTGGCGCGAGCTGATCGGCGAGGAGCTGGCCGATGCGCTGCTCGACGCAGACCAGTCGAACGAGACCGGTGTGACATCTCAACGTGAGCACGTTGAGCGCCTGAAGGAGATGCTCGACCGCTCGGGAGCTGCTTCGGGACCGGCGCTTCGCTCGCTGTCCAGCCTCGCCGACGAGCTCGTCGAGAAGGTCGTATGGATCGTGGGCGGAGACGGCTGGGCCTACGACATCGGCTTCGGCGGGCTCGATCACGTCCTGGCGTCCGGTCGCAACGTCAACATACTCGTGCTCGATACCGAGGTTTACTCCAACACCGGTGGACAGGCGTCCAAAGCGACGCCCCGTGGTGCCGCGGCGAAGTTCGCGGCCTCGGGCAAACCGTCGAGCAAGAAGGATCTCGGCGCGGTGGCGCGCAACTACGGAACCGTGTACGTGGCTCAGGTCGCGCTCGGCGGAAGCGACATTCAGACCGTGCGCTCGCTTCTCGAGGCAGTTGCATGGCCCGGCCCTTCCCTCGTGATCGCCTACAGCTCGTGCATCGCCCACGGGATCGACATGTCCACTTCGCTGGATCAGCAGAAGGCCGCTGTGGCGAGTGGCTACTGGCCCCTTTACCGCTTCCACCCGAGCCCCGAACCCGGAACGACACCGTTCCAGCTCGACTCGAAGGCGCCGACGGTGCCGGTTGCCGACTTCGCCCTCGCCGAGACGCGGTTCTCGATGCTTGCCCAAAGCCACCCAGGTCACAGCCGGCACCTGCTGGCGCTCGCCCAAGCCGACGCCGACGAACGCTGGCGGTACTACGAGCAACTCGCGGGCGTCACCAGAAGCCTTCCGCGCGAGGCCGCGCCCGAGCCCGAGCCCGAGCCCGGGGAAAATGACACGGGTGAAGCGACATGACGACCCTCACGACGAGATACCTCGGCATCGAACTTCGATCGCCCATCGTGGCATCTGCAGGACCGCTGACCGGCCACCTCGACACTCTCGAGCGCCTCGAGGACTCCGGCGCGGCCGCGGTGGTTCTGCCGTCGCTGTTCGAGGAGGAGGTCGTAGGCGAATCGATGCGGCTTCACGAGACCCTCGAGCAAGGGCTCGAACAGAACCCCGAGACCGTGAGCTACTTCCCGGACATGGACTTCTCCGACCTCGGCCCGGAGCGTCACCTCCGCCTCGTCGAACAGGCCAAGCAGAGGCTGTCGATTCCTGTGATCGCGAGCGTGAACGCGATCGCCCCGGGGACTTGGTCGAGATACGCGACGGAGATGGTCGAGGCGGGGGCCGACGCGATCGAGCTGAACCTCTATGCGGTGCCGAACGACCCGTCCCGTAGCGCTGCCGACGTCGAAGGGGAATACCTCGCGACGCTGCGCGAGGTCAGATCCGCCGTCTCGGTCCCTCTCGCGGTCAAGCTCTCCCCGTTCTTCTCCTCGACCGGCCACTTCGCCATGTGCGCGGTCGACGCCGGCGCCGACGGGCTCGTGCTGTTCAACCGCTTCTACCAGCCGGACCTGGACCTCGAGACCCTCGACGTCGTCCCGGAGCTCGAGCTCTCGCACTCTTGGGAGCTGCGCCTGCCCCTTCGCTGGATAGCCATCCTGCGCGGCCGGCTGCCGAGGACCTCGTTGGCGGCGAGCACGGGGGTATACAGCGGGGCCGACGTCGCAAAGGCCCTTCTCGTCGGTGCGGACGTCGCCATGATGACCTCTGCCCTGTTACGGCACGGCATCTCGCGAGTCGGCCTCGTCGAGCAGGAGCTGCTCGACTGGATGCAGGAGCACGACTACGAGTCGGTGAGCCAGCTGAGGGGAAGCGTCTCCCAGGGCGCTGTGGCCGACCCGACCGCCTTCGAGCGCGCCAATTACATAAAGGTGATCTCTTCGGTGCGCGTGTCACCCGAGTCCCTCACCTGAGCGTTCTACCTGACGTCGCAGGCCTCCCGGTTCGGAATGCCCCGGGGGACCTTCGACCCTGGTAGGAGGCCGCCTCGGGTACGAAAATGGCCTGGAGATGCCACAGACCCCCGGCAGCCCAGCCCTACCTACGGGGGCCCTCTGTGGAGGGACCGTCGTCGTATCCCTGGACCCGCCCGAGGTGGTCGTCGGCGACCTGGTTCTGGCAGGCGACCGAGTGGCCTCGGTGGGATCCGCCCCCGAAGGAGTGCCGCGCCAGGACTGCACGAACACCCTCGTGGTCCCCGGCAACGTCTGTGCACACCATCACCTCTATTCGGCCCTGGCGCGGGGAATGCCGTTCGCGCTTGCGCCGCCGGCCAACTTCACCCAGATCCTGCAGAGGGTGTGGTGGCGGCTCGACAGGGCGCTCGACGCGGAGTCCGTCCGGGCATCGGCGATGCGCGGCGGGTTGGATGCCCTGCTGTCCGGTACCACCACGATCGTCGACCACCACGCCTCTCCCAACGCGATCGACGGATCTTTGGACCTGATCGCAGACGCCCTCGGGGAGTTGGGGGTGCGCAGCGTCCTCTGCTACGAGGTCACCGACCGTGACGGCCCTGAGCGCGCTTCCGCCGGCTTGGAGGAGAACCGTCGCTTCCTGCGCGGCACGCGACCGCTCGCGCGAGGGATGATGGGCGCGCACGCCTCGTTCACTCTCTCGGACGAGACCCTGGCCGGCTGTGCCGAAGGTGCGCGAGAGGCAGGGGTCGGTGTGCACATCCACGTCGCGGAGGACGAAGCCGACCAGCGCGACTCGCTGGAGCGCTGTGGAAAGCGGGTCGCCGAGCGCCTGGGCCACGCAGGGATCGTGACCAACCGGTCCCTCCTCGCACACTGCGTCCATGTCGACGGCACCGAGATGGATCTGATCTCGTCGGCAATGGCGACCGTGGTGTGCAACCCGCGCAGCAACATGAACAACGCGGTCGGCCACTCCCCCTTCAACCACGTCGAATCGAAGGTGGCTGTCGGCACCGACGGAATCGGCGGCGACATGGTCACCGAGTCTCAAGTCGGGTTCTTCCGTGCCAAGGAAGCCGACGTCCTCACGGCACCTTCTTGGCCTCTCGTGAGACTGAGCGAGAGTGCCCGGCTTGCCGGGCGGATCTACGGCGAGCCACTTCTCGGCACCCTGCGCCCGGGTGCTCCCGCCGACATCGGTGTCTACGACTACGCGCCTTCTGCTCCGATCAGCGCCGAGAACCTCGCGGGCCACTGGGTGTTCGGGGTCTCGTCGCGTCAGGTGAGAGACGTCTACGTCGCGGGAGAGCTCGTCGTGCAGAACCGGGTGTCGACGAGAGTGGACGAGGCCAAGGTGGGATCGGATTGCGCCAGGATCGCGGGGTCTCTCTGGCGGCGCCTCGAGGACGTCCCCGCACACGACTACGAGCCGAAGGGAGACCGTCGACAATGAGATCAGCCCTCTATCTCCAGGACATGCACCCGATCCGCGACGGGATGGAGTACACGCGTTACGCCGAGGAACGCGGCTTCGAGGCTGTGTGGCAGGCCGAGAGCCGGTTGGTGCGCGAGGCGACGGTTCCGATGGCCGCGTATGCCGCTGTCACGAGTCGGATAAAGGTCGCATCGGGGGTCATACCGATCTGGACCCGCAACGTAGGCCTCCTGGCGGCCACGTTCTCCACCCTCGACGAGCTCGCCCCGGGTCGGGTGATCATGGGCTTGGGCGCCTGGTGGGAGCCCCTGGCCACGAAGGTCGGCGTGGACCGGCGAAAGCCCTTGCGTGCCATGAAGGAGGTCGTCGAGTCGGCTCGCAAGCTCCTCGCGATGGAGCGCGTGACGTACCACGGCGAGTTCGTGCATCTAGACGACGTCGAGATCGACATCGTGCACGGCGACCGCTCACCCAAGCACGTGCCCATCTACGTCGGCGCCACCGGGATGAAGATGATGGAGCTGGCCGCCGAGATAGGCGACGGGGTCGTGCTCAACTACATGGTGGGACCCGACTACACCAAGCGAGCGCTCGAGGCCGTTGCAGCCGGAGCCGAGCGCTCGGGACGCACGGTCGAGCAGATCGACCGCCCCCAGCTCGTGGTGTGCTCGCTCGATCAGGACCGCGAGCTCGCGCTCGACCGAGCTCGCGAGCTGCTCACTCAGTACTTGGGGCAGCAGCCGCACATCATGAAGGCGAGCGGAGTGGACCCGGCGCTCATCGAAGCGATCGGAAAGGTCCTGACCTGGCCGGCAGGACCAGAGGAGATCCGCAAGGCGATGAAGCTCGTACCCGACGACGCCGTCCAGATGATCACTGCGTCGGGCACCGCCGAGGAATGCCGGGCCAAGGTGGAGGAGTACGTGGCGGCAGGCGCTACCTGTCCGATCCTCTACCCGCTCGGGGACGACGTCAGGTTGATGATCGACACGTTTGCCGTACCATGACACCGGCCTCACGAAACGGGAGGTAATTCCAGATGAGGAGCTTTGCAGGCCGCGACATCCTGTCGTTGAAGGATATGGAGAGAGACGAGTACTTCCAGATCTTCCGGGTCGCGGACGACCTGGCCCCTTACGCGGACAAGCGTCAGAACTGCGATCTGCTCGCTTCGAAGACATTGCTCACCGCGTTCTACCAGCCGAGCACGCGCACGCGACTCGCAACTGAGGCGGGAATGCACAGGCTCGGCGGGCACGTGCTCGGGTTCTCCGACGCGAAGATGACTCGAGCCGGCGACTTCTACCAGGAGAGCATCAAGGACACAGTCCACATGCTCGAGTACTACGGCGACGTGATAGCCATGCGTCACTTTCAGCAAGGCGCTCCGGCGGAAGCCGCGAAGTGGTCGTCGGTTCCCGTGATCAACTGCGGAGACGGCTGGGGGGAGCATCCCACCCAGGTGCTCACCGACCTGTACACGATCTGGAAGCACACCGGAACCCTCGACGGCATACGTGTGCTGTGCGTGGGCGACATGCGGATGAGGACGATGCACTCGATTCTCTACGCCATGTCGCAGTTCGACATGGAGGCCATGGTGGTTTCACCGCCGGAGATGTCGCTGCTTCCGGAGTTCAAGTCAGAGCTCGACGAGCGCAATGTCGTCTACCGCGAGGTCGAGAGCGTGGACAAGTGCATCGCCGAGGCGGACATCATCTACATGGAGCCTGTCGTGCAGGCCGACTACACCAAGTCGCGCGAGGAGGCCGGCGGCGAGAAGGGGCTCACCCCGGCCGCGTACAAGGTCACTCGTCAGCTGCTGCGCGACAAGGCGAAGAGCAACTCGATCATCCTGCACTCACTTCCCCGGATGGACGAGCTTCCTCCCGACGTGGACAGCACGCGACATGCGCGCTACTGGTTCGAAGCCTTCAACGGAGTGGTCATGCGCATGGCGCTGCTCGCCCTGGTGCTCGGCGCGGCCGAGTAGGGCGAAGATGCAGACCCACCTTCGAGGCAAAGACGTAATCGACTTCCAGGAGTGGACCAAGGACGAGCTCGACACAGTGCTCGACGTGGCGTTCTCCTTGAAGAGGGAGCGGGCCCTCGGCAGACCCCACGCATACCTGAGAGACAAAGTGCTCGCCATGCTCTTCTTCTTCCCGAGCACGAGAACCAGGGCCTCCTTCGAGGCGGGGATGGCCCAGCTCGGAGGGCACGCGCAGTTCATAGAGAGCCGCACCACCCAGATCGCCCACGGCGACACCGCCAAGGAGATCGGAGAGATCCTCGGCCGTTACAACGACGGGATCGCCATCCGTTACATCGACTGGGGAGTGGGGAACACCTATATCCGCGAAGTCGCCGAGGCGAGCCGGGTACCCGTGTTGAACATGCAGTGCGACGTCTACCACCCGCATCAGGCGTTGGCCGACCTCATGACGATCATCGAGAGGTTCGGCGATCCCCGTGGCAAGACAGCCACAGTGAGCTGGGCATGTGCTGCGAGCTACCAGAAGCCGATCAGCGCCCCGCAGAGCCTGGCGCTCTTGCTGCCGCGTTTCGGCATGAACGTCCGCCTGGTGCATCCGCCGGAGTTCGTCCTGATGGACGACATCGTGGAGCAAGCAAGGGAGAACGCGCATCGTGCGGGAGCATCCTTCGAGATCTCGAACAACTTCGACGAAGGCATCGCAGGCACCGACGTCGTCTACGCGAAGAGCTGGGGAGCGCTTCTCACCACTACCGATGAGGCGGAAGGAGCCAAACTGATCAAGAAGTACGACTCGTGGATCACCGACTCGCGTCGGATGGCAACGGCGAACGACGGGGCCATCTACATGCATCCGCTGCCTGCAGACCGCAATGTCGAGGTGACCGACGAGGTGATCGACGGGCCGGCATCCGCAGTGTACGACGAAGCAGAGAACCGCCTGCACGGCCAGAAGGCCGTCATGGCGTTGACGATGAGCTGACCGATGGCTAGCGGTGACCGACTGGCAGTCGTCGCCATCGGCGGCAACTCCCTGATCAAGGACAGGATGCACCAGGACGTGCGCGACCAGTACATCGCGGCACACGAGACCTCCGAGCACATCGTCTCGATGATCCAAGACGGGTGGAACGTCGTCGTGGGCCACGGGAACGGGCCCCAGGTGGGTTTCATCCTCCGTCGATCGGAGCTCGCTGCGCACGAGCTGCACGAGGTACCCCTCGACGCGTGCGGGGCGGACTCCCAGGGATCCATCGGGTACGCCCTCGCCCAGAACCTGCAGAACGACCTGCGCCGGCGCGGCATCGACAGACCCGTGGCCGCCGTGGTGACCCAGACGGAGGTTGCCGCCGACGACCCTGCCTTCACCAACCCGACCAAGCCGATCGGCTCGTTCATGGACGAGGCGGAAGCCAAACGGCGCCACGACGAGAACGGGTGGGACGTAGTCGAGGACGCCAACCGGGGATGGCGCAGAGTCGTCGCCTCACCCCACCCGCTTCGAATCGTGGAGCTGGAAGCGATAAAGCGACTTCTCGACGCGGGCGTGATCGTCATCGGCGTCGGAGGAGGAGGCATCCCTGTCGTCGCCGACGAATCAGGTGAGCTGCACGGTGTCGAGGCCGTCATAGACAAGGACCTCGGTTGTTCGCTGCTGGCTCGCGAAGTGGGCGCCGAGCTCCTGTTGATCACGACGGCGGTCGAGAAAGTGTCCCTGTTCTTCGGGACACCCGAGGAACGGCAGGTCGACCATATGAGCCTCGCGGAGGCAAAGCGCTATCTCGGCGAGGGCATCCACTTCGCCAAGGGCAGCATGGCTCCGAAGATCGAGGCGGTGATCGAGTACCTCGAGCACGGTGGCAAGGAAGCGCTGATCACCGATCCCTCGAACGTCGAGCGCGCTCTCGCCGGGCACACCGGCACGCGTTTCACTGTCTCCTGAGCTGACCGGTCGACCCGTTGGCGGGGTTGGTGGCCACGACGCAGGCTACGGGCGGGTCGAGGTCGAGGGTGTGGACGCTGGCGGCGGTGAAGCCTGCTCCGGTGAGCAGGTCCCGGAGCTCTTGAGCGGCTCGGATCGTCGTGTCCTTGGTCGCTCCGGGACAGCGCGGTTGGCTGGCGAGCGCGATGCGCCCTCCGGGGCGGAGCAGGTTGCGCAGCTTGTGGAGCTGTTCGGCGGGGTCGGGCCAGAACCCGACATTGTTGACGGCGAGGATTGCGTCGAGTGGAAGGTCGAATCTCGGCAGTTGGTCCACCGATGTCCGAATCAGCTCGACGCGCTCTTGACGTATGGCGGCAGCGTTGCGTTTGTAAGCCTTGTGGAGCATGAGCTCGGAGTGGTCGATGCCGTAGACCCGCCCTTCGGTTGTGTGGCCGGCGAGCTCGGCGATGGCGACGCCGGGGCCGAAGCCCACCTCGAGCACGCGGTCGCCGGGCTGCACATCGAGCAGGGAGGCGGCCCAGGTGCTGCGCTGCCGGTTGGACCGGCGGTGCGCCATGACCCAGCCGGCCGCCCGCCCGCCAAGGCCTCGGGGATGGCCGAATTGTCGCACCACGGCGGCGATCACTCGTTGCTTGAACGTCACGGGCTGGTCTCCACGAGGCCAGTAAACGAGTTCAAGTACGCTCGAAGTCAAGATGTCCGGCTCTGAGCTCACCATCGGCGAGCTCGCCAGTCGTACCGGTGTGGCTACGTCGGCGCTGCGGTACTGGGAAGAGATCGGCTTGATGGCTGCCCCGGCCCGCGTATCGGGACAGCGGCGCTACCCCTCGTCAGCGGTTCATCTCGTGGGCGTCATCCTGTTCCTGCGCGAGGTCGGATTCTCCCTGAGCGAGCTGAAGACGCTCGTCGCATCTCGTCCTCCGGTGGACAGCTGGCGGCAGCTCGCGGACCGCAAACTCGTCGAGCTCGACCAACGGATCGCACACGCAGAGGCGGCCCGCGAGGCGATCGCTCGCGCGCTGGCTTGTCCGCAGGAGGAGATCCTCCAATGCCCGAACTTCGCCAGCGCCATCACCGCCCGCCTCGCTGGAACTCCTCTCCACGAGGCCCATCCTCACTGACCCGGCGGCGCACCGGCCCTGAGCGGTCAGCGCCGGGCGGCGAGGTGCACGGCATCGATGATCTTCTGATAGCCGGTGCACCGGCACAGGTTGCCCGCCAGCGCCTCGCGAATCTCGTCATCGTCGGGATCCGGGGTGCGCCGCAGAAGGTCGTGGGAGGCCATGATCAGCCCGGGTGTGCAGAATCCGCACTGGATCGCCCCCGTCTCGACGAACGCTTGCTGAACGGGGTCGATCCCTTCATCTGAAGGCAGCCCCTCGACGGTCGTGATCTCTCTGCCTTCGGCCTGTCCCGCCAGGACCAGGCAGGAGCACACGAGGGTCGAGTCGAGGTACACCGAGCACGAGCCACATTCCCCCTGCTCACAGGCGTTCTTCGTACCCATGAGACCTAGGTCTTCGCGGAGCATGTGAAGCAGGCTGGCCGAAGGCTCGACGTCGTCTGCGAAGCGTCTCTCACCGTTCACCGTGCACGAGACCCTCACCTGCGGCCCCCTCGGTACTCCTCCCAACACCATGACAGCGCGCGCCGCCCGAGAACCGCCAGGGCATGCCGGCGGTATGCGGCGCTGGCGCGCACGTCGTCGATGGGCCTCGAGGCATTGGCCACGAGCTCACCGAAGTGCTCCGACACGCTTTCTTCGAGCTCCGGACGAGATTCCCAGGCTCCGCGCTCGGAGAGGTGACCTTCCAAGAACTCCTGGGCCTCGGTCGCCTGCAACGGCACCGGACCAGCCGACCCTATTCCCGTGCCGACTTGTCGGGTCTCCGGATGCAACGCGAGGGCGAAGGAGCATCCCGCGATCACCATGGCGTTTCGCGTGCCCACCTTGGAGAAGACCTGTGGTCCGGTGGCGACCGGCACCCAGACAGCAGATATCAATTCGTCGTCGGCGAGGGCGCTTCGCTTCGGAGCGAGGAAGAAGTCGTCTATCGGAATGCTTCTACTGGCCCGGGTGGACGCGACCTCCACGACAGCCCCCGAGGCCATGAGCGGAGGATGGCAGTCCCCGGCAGGAGAGGCGGAACCGAGGTTGCCCCCGAGCGTCCCGCGATTGCGAATCGGTGGCGAGCCGACCGTCCGCGCCGCCATCGCCAGAGCGGGGAGATCAGAGGCGAGATTCTCGATGACCTCGTGATACGTCATGCCCGAGCCGATTCGCACCTGACCGTTCTCCCGCCCCCAGAAACGCAGCTCTTCCACGCGGTTCAAGTCGAGGAGCGCAGCAGGGTGGAGCCGATCGAAGTTCAGCTCGACGAGCACGTCGGTGCCACCAGCGACCGGGACCGCGTCGGGTTGCGCTGCGCGCAGCTCCAAGGCCTCGGGCCAGCTCGTCGGGCTGAAGAAACTCACTGCGCCCATGGTGTCATCGTCAGGCGTGCGCCACCAGGCACCGAGGAGCGGCCCTCACGGTTCGGAAGTGGTGCCTGCGAGGCTCTGCGATTCGGATGGATCGGGTCGTTCAGGATTCAACTCCGCAGGCCCAGGGGCGGACCCGTCGAGATCCGCCGGCGCGGGCGGGCGCAGTGCGGCTCCAGACGTCGCGGAAACCCCGGCCATCATCAGCCCGATCGCCTCGCGGGTAGTCGCGGCGGGACTGGCCTCACCGATGATCCTGCCCTCGTACATGACCAGGATCCGGTCGGAGATGGACATGATCTCGTCGAGATCCTCCGAGATGACAAGCACCGCTATGCCACTGCGCGCCTGCTCTCGCAGGCGGTCGTGGATGTAGCGCCCGGCGGAGACGTCGATCCCCCGGGTGGGCTGGGCCACCAACAGCACCTTCGGGGAGCCCGACAGCTCGCGCGCGAGGATCAGCTTCTGGATGTTTCCACCCGACAGGTTCCGGGCAGGCGTCGCGATGTCCGGGGTGCGAACGTCGAAAGTCGACACGAGCTCGGCGGCACGCTCCCGGATCGCCCGGTTGCGCAGGAAGCCTCGGCGGGAGTAGGCGGGACTTCTGGAGTCGACGAGCATGATGTTCTCCGCCACGCTGAAATCTCCGATCACGCCGTCGCGCATCCTCTCTTCGGGTACGTAGCCCAGCCCGGCGTTGCGTGCATCGGAAGGCTTCGCACCCGCGAGCTCGACCCCCTCGATCTTCACCGATCCTCTCGATGCTGACCTCAGGGCTGCGATGGCCTCTCCGAGCTCGCGCTGTCCGTTTCCCGAGACTCCCGCGATGCCAACTATCTCGCCTGCGCCAACTTCGAACGAAACACCTCGCACCGCCTCGGTGCCTCGGTCTCCCTGCACCGCGAGGTCACGCACCTCGAGGCGAACATCGCCTGGTGTCGCTCCCGAGGAGATTCCCTCTGCCCCGACCCGATGGCCCACCATCATCTCGGCCAGCCCGTCCTCGTTGACTTCCGACGTACTCACCGTGGCGATCTTCTGGCCCCCTCGGAGAATCGTGATGCGGTCAGAGAGCGCGAGGACCTCGTTGATCTTGTGCGATATGAAGATCAAGCCACGTCCGTCCGCCGCCATCTGGCGCAGCACCCCGAAGAGGTCGTCCACCTCGCCGGGAGTGAGGACCGCTGTCGGCTCGTCGAGGACGAGCAGGCGTACCTCGCGGTACAGCGCCTTCATGATCTCCACCCGTTGGCGCTCCCCCACCGACAACTGCCAGACGACAGCGGCAGGGTTGACCCGCAGTCCATAGGTCTCGGACAATTCCTCTATCCGAGCCGAGACCCGGCGGATGTCCTTGAGCGGTCCCCTCGTGGACTTGAGCCCCAACGAGACGTTCTCGGCGACCGTGAGAGTGGGCACGAGCATGAAGTGCTGGTGGATCATGCCGATGCCGAGCGCTATCGCGGCAGCAGGGGAGGCGATGCGCACGGGCTTCCCCTCGAAGCGGATCTCCCCTTCGTCTGCCTGGTAGAAGCCGTACAGGACCCTCATCAGCGTGCTCTTGCCCGCTCCGTTCTCGCCGAAGAGAGTGTGGATCTCACCCGCGTGCACGTCGAAGTCGACGCGATCGTTGGCGAGCACCCCGGGGAAGCGCTTGGTGATGCCGCGCATCTCGAGCATCGGAGTCGACCCTGTCGCCTCCACCGGGGTGCTCGCCAACGTATGACTCCTCTTCGCTCAGACTCTCTCTGCCGGGCTACTGGCCGACGGTAAGAGAGCCGTTCACGATCTGGCTGACAAGGCTGTCACCTTGTGCCTTCACGTTCGCGGGAAGTGGGTAGCTCGGGTTGAACGCGATCTTCTCACCGTTGTTGGCCAGAGAGATCGTGTAGGTGGCACCTCCGAGCGTCCCGCCCTTGATCGCAGTGAGGATCTGCTGGAGGACCGGCACCCAGTTGTACACCTGGGAGGACACAACCTGTGCCGGCGCCAACGAGGACTGGTCCCATTGGGTGCCGAACCAGGCGACTTGATCGGTCTTCGCCACGCCAATGGCGCCGACGACCGATTGCGAGCTGCCGGTGAGGACGTCGGCCCCGTCCGCAACGTAGGCCGTCGCGGCACTCGACATGAGGCTCACGTCACTGAACGAGCCCGTGAACGAGACATGCACCGTCGCGGTTGGATCTTCGGCGAGAACTCCCGCCTTGAAGCCGTCCACGTAGAGCTGGGCGTCACCGACGTTGATCGGCCCGATGATGCCGATCGTGTGGCTCTTGCTGAGCATGCCGGCCATGAAGCCCTGCACGTAACCGCCCTCGTTGGAGTTCGCCTGGTAGGCGAAAATGTTCGGCTCGTTGAAGGTGGAGCCTGCGGTCCCCCATGCCCACGAAACCTTCGGGAATTGAGGTGCAAGCTGCTGAACGGTGCTCCCGTACTGCGATCCGTGGGCGATTATGAGGTTGTAGCCCTGAGACGCGTACTGGCGCATCAGGTTCGCCGCGTCCGACACCGTGAACTCGTTGTCGGAGATCTTGATCTGCAGGTTGTACTTCGTCTTCATGCTGTCGATCGCTGCCACCATCGACTGGGTGAAGGCTAGGTCGTTCACCGCGCTCGGTGCTACGACCGCGACCTTCAGCGTCCCTCCAGAGCTTGGTCCGGACGACGGGCTGCTACTGCTGCTGCAAGCAGTTGCCGTCATGCCAACGCTCACGATGACTGCAGGTACAAGTAGTCGTATCTTCCATGTTCGGGTACGCATTGCGCGTCCTCCTCTCTCAGACGAACTTCCGTCGCTATGTCCCATTTCTTTCACTACCTTCCTCTCGATTGCGATAGTCGAAGAAGGTGGCGGGATCTGGGCTCACCTCACGCGCCTCTCACATATGGTTTCCCGAGCTGGGCTGGTTGCTTGAAACGGCCGGCGAGAGCCACGAGGGCCAGCACGGTGATCACCGCCGGCGCAGTGGCTGCCAGGTCGGCCGCGGACAGGGGAATGATGCCCAGCGACTTCCACTGGAGGACCACCGCTGTCACGATCCCGTACAGCAGCGAACCCGACATCACTCCTGCGGGCCGCCAAGCTCCGAAGTAGACGAGCGCCACCGCGATGAAGCCGGCGCTCTGGGTCAGGTCCTGCTGGAAGATCCCGTCGAGCAGCAACAGCGTCGCACCTGCCAGCCCGGCCATGGCACTGCCGAAGATGACCGTGGAATACCGGATCCGCGCAACGCTTATGCCGAGGCTGTCGGCTGCTGCCGGATTCTCGCCGACAGCGAGCACCTTGGTCCCGTAATTCGTCCGATAGAGCACGAACGCGATGGCGGGGACCATCAAGAATGCGATGTACACGAGAACGTTCTGCTTGAAGAACATCCGCCCTATGGCTGGGATCCTCGACAGCAGTGGGATAGCCCACGGGTGGAGCCGGCTGACCGGCACGGGGGTACCGACAAGCTTCACGAAGAGCAGGTCGCTCAGCCCGAGCCCGAAGATGAAGATGCCGATGCCGCTGATGCCCTGCTGGGCCTTGAGTGTGACGCTCATGAACGCCGTGATCAGGCCGAGGACCGCACCGATGGCGATGCCGACGAGAACCCCGAGCGCGGCGTTGTTGGTCTCGAGGGCCACGTAGTAACAGCCGAACGCACCGAGAAGCATGATGCCGTCGACTCCGAGGTTCAGCACACCGCTTCGCTGTCCGACGGTCTCGCCGAGCGCTGCCATGAGGAACGGCGTGCTGTACTGGATCGCCGAAGCCACCGTGGCCGTCAGGACCGCGTACGTGAAGAAATGGCTCATGCCCGCGCTCTCGTCAGCTTGAGCAGGCCCGTCCGCCGGTCGGCTCCCTTTTCGACCTCATCGGCTTCTTCGTGGATCCGTGCACGCCGGCGCAGGTACTCCATCGACACCACGAGGACCACGACGAGTCCCTCGATCGTCGTGACCAGGTCGGTCGGAACGCCGATCGCTGCCTGCATCGCCGTGCCCCCTACGAGAAGGCCGCCGAAGAGGTAAGCCGAGAGGATGCTCCAAAGGGGATTCAGACCGCCGAAGAGCGCAACAACGATGCCGTTGAAGCCGTCATTGCCCGTGAACCCCGTGAGGCTCCCGTCGGTGACCATCCGGTGCGAGATGCTCCCGAAGACGAGCACGGCACCTGCGATCCCGCAGCACGCCCCGCTCAGGAACATCGCGTTCATCATCGTGCGCTTCACCGGCATCCCCGCGTAGCTCGCGGCTTCTCTCGAAAAGCCGACGGCGCGGATCCGGAAGCCGAAACCGGTGCGCCAAAGCAGGAAGTAGACGGCGATGGCGACTGCTATGGCAATGACCACACCGAGGTTCAGCTGTGTACCGCTCACGATTGTCGGCAGCCAGGCGTGCTGCGACAGCAGCTTGGTCTGAGGTATGAGGCCGGTGACGGCGAAGGACTGCGACTTGTTGACCAACGGGCCGGAAAGCAGGTAGTTCATCACCTGGACGGCGACGAGGTTGAGCATGATCGTGCTCAGGATCTCGTTCACGTTGAAATAGGCCTTGAAGAACCCGGCGATCCCGGCCCAGAAAGCGCCGGCCAGAGCAGAGGCGATCAGCACGAGCGGGAGGAGCACGATCGTCGGCAGGTTCGGCAGCGCCAGGGCCGTCGCGGTCCCCGCCAGCGCGCCGGTCACTATTTGGCCCTCACCTCCGATGTTCCAGACGTTCGCTCGGACCGCTATGCAGATGCCCACTGCGACCAGCGCGAGCGGGACGGCCTTCTGGGCGGTGCTGGCGAGCGCATAGCTACCGCCGAAGGCTCCGCTCACGAGGGCGTGGTAACCGGTGAGCGGGTTGGCCCCGAAAGCCAGGATGAGCAGGGCCCCGATGATCAGTGCCGCAACGGCGGACAGTGGGAGCGCCAACCAGCTGAGAAACAGCCTCCTGGACCCCACCGACCGCAACACGTACTTCCAAACACGCGACGCCGACTCTGGCCCCCCACCGGCCCCGGCGTTCTTCGTCTCAGGGCCCTCCGTCGTCGTCACTGGCGGCATAAACGGACGTCCTTTGGCTCTTGGACCAGCACCTAGAGTCATGGTACGGAAGGGCTGCGGACGGCCATAGGGCCTAACGTCCCTGGTTGTGAGGCTCGGAGGCCATTGACTTGGCTTCGTCCTGGGGGGTCCCACAGAGGTGCTGGGCCCTCGGGTCCCGCTCGTCTACATCAAGTTCTGCTGGCCCGATCCCGTCGAGAAATAGCTCGGTACGGAGTCCTGGCCGGGAACTTCCGGCGGGGCCGGGGGGCCCGCCGAACTGACGGGGCCTCGCAGGCCGACGAGGTCGTCCGGTGTCACCGGGGCACGGTTCAGCTCCCTGCCGGTGGCGTCTCGAAGGGCCGCGACGATAGCGGCCGTCGAGACGATCGTGGGTGATTCGCCGATCCCCTTCAGCCCGTAGGGAGAGTCCGGCTCGGGTTCCTCGACCACAACCGAGACGACCGGCGGCATGTCCAAAATGGTCGGGATCAAGTAGTCGGTGAACGAGGCGTTCGCGATCACTCCGTCTCGCAGCTGCACCTCTTCCATGAGCGCCAGGCCCAGACCCTGGGCCGTTCCACCTTCTATCTGGCCTGTCAGGCCGATGGGGTTCAGGACCCGACCGACGTCGAGGGCTGCGGCCACCTGCAGGACCCGCACCAAGCCGAGGTCCTCGTCGACTTCGACCACCGCACGCTCCGCCGCGAACGCGAAGCAGACGTGTATGTCCCCTTGGCCGTTCTCGTCGAAGGGCTCGGTCCGTCTGTGGTGGTAGACGGCTTCGCAGGACAACGGCTCTTCCAGGAGCTCCGAAATCTCGACGAGTGCTCTTCCTCCCACGCACACCGAACCGTCGACCAGCTCCAGCTCCCCCGATGCCTCGGCGCCGATCTGCGCACGAGCTCGCTCGAAGAGGGCATCGCGCACCGACGCGCAAGCCATCTGGACCGCGCCGCCCGCCATCATCGATTGACGGGATGCCGAGGTGGAGCCGGCATTGCCCACCGCGGTGTCGCTCGGGTGCATCGTCACGTTCTCGACCTGGAGCTCGGTTCTCGCCACCTGGGCGAGGAAGGTGTTGAGGCCCTGGCCCATCTCCACTGCCGCTGTGTGCACTTCGGCGAGCGGACCGCGTTCCGAGGCGCTCAGCGTGACCCTTGCAGTTCCCGCGTCGTCGAACCCCTCGCTGAAGGCCACGTTCTTGTAGCCGACGGCGATGCCCACGCCGCGTTTGATCCCCTCGCCTCGCGTGACGTTCCCGGTGCCACCCGGGTAGTGGAGCGCGCTCCTGCCGGCGATGGGCTCGGAGTCCGGCACCCGAATCTTCGCCAGCCCCTCGATCAGCTCCTTCACGGGTGCGCTGCCACGGACGACTTGTCCCGTCGGCAGGACCGAACCCGTCGACACAGCGTTTCGCAAGCGAATCTCCGCCGGGTCCATCCCGAGCGCCCGGGCAAGCTTGTCCATTTGGGCTTCGTGAGCGAAGCAGACCTGGGGTGCACCGAACCCCCGCATCGCGCCACAAGGAGGGTTGTTGGTGTACACGACGGTGCCCTCCACTCTCACGTTCGGCACCTCGTAGGGCCCCGCGGCGAACGTGACGGCGTTGCCGACGACAGCTGGAGACGAAGATGCATACGCACCGCCGTCGAAAACCAGCCGGGCATCCACCGTGACGAGCCGTCCGTCTCGTGTCGCTCCGTGGCGGATCCAGATGCGAGCGGGATGGCGATGCACGTGCCCGTGGAAGGACTCCTCGCGCCCGTAGCTGAACCTCACGGGTCTCCCGGTTCGCATGGCGAGAAGGCACGCGTGGATCTGCATGTGGATGTCCTCGCGTGACCCGAACGCGCCCCCCACGCCCGCGAGGTGCAGCCGCACCTTGTCCTCGGGAAGCCCCAGACAAGGAGCGATCTGCTCTCTGTCGACGTGCAGCCATTGCGTGGCTACGTAGAGGTCCACTCCCCCGTCCCCCGCCGGGACAGCCAGACCTGCCTCGGGACCGAGGGCGGCCTGATCCTGCATCGCCGTCTCGTAGTAGCCCTCGACCCAGATGTCGGCGGAAGCTCCGTCCGGATCACCGTGGAGGAGGTGCACGTGACGCAGCACGTTTCCGAACTCGTGGAGCTTCGGAGCCCCGGGCGACATCGCCTCCTCCATGTCGAACACGCCCGCTATCGGCTCGAGGTCCGCACGGATCTTCCTGACCGCCTCACGCGCTGCGTGCTGGGACCTTGCTGCGACTATCGCGACTGGCTCGCCGGCAAACCGGATGACGTCCTCGGCGAGGACGGGTTGGTCGTCGAAGTTCAGACCGAAGCGTCTCTTGGCAGGCAGGTCCTCCGCGACCATGACGGCCACCACACCCGAAACGCCGAGCGCACCGGAGACGTCGAGACTTCGGATCCGGGCGGATGCAACCGGCGAGCGCAGGGTCGCTCCGAAGAGCATCCCGTCTCGGTGCAGGTCGCTCGCGTAGGCGAAAGCCCCGAGGGCCTTCGGAACCCCGTCGATGCGGAGCGCCCCCTCACCGACCTTTCCCCCCGGCCTGACCGCGGTCGTAGTGCTCAAATCACCGATCCCGTCGCCTGTCCGGACCACGATATGCCCAAAGAAGCCGAGGCAACAGGGTCGAAGATCCCTCACCCCACCTAGGCTCTGCGAGCGATGCGGCTCGAGGCGAAAGTGCTCACGGTCTCGGATTCGGTCAGCGCGGGAACGGTCGAGGATCGAAGCGGCGCTGCGCTCGCAGAGTGTCTTTCCGATGCAGGCTTCGAGATCGTCGATCGTCGAGCGGTGCCCGACGGTGTCGACTCCGTGTCAGAAGCCCTGAGGGAACTGGCCCAAGGCTTCGCCGGCCTGGTGGTCACCACCGGTGGGACCGGCTTCTCGTCGCGCGACCTCACACCCGAGGCGACAGCGGTCGTCCTCGAGCGACAGGCCCCGGGACTGGCCGAGGCGATGCGTCTGGTCAACCCTCTCGGGCGCCTCTCGAGAGCGGCAGCCGGCACGGTCGGATCGTGCCTGGTCGTGAACACACCGGGGTCCGTGTCCGGATCCGTCGAGTGCCTGCAGGCGATCCTCGACGTCGTCCCTCACGCGCTCGAGCTGCTAGCCGGGGGCACCCCTCACCCGCACGCCCCCTAAATTGGAGAGTCCATGAGCTTTGATCCCGTGCCGGTGGCGCTGCGGAGGTCGAGATCCGTTGCCTCGAGCCGGGTCGGGATGCCCCACACACCCCCGGCCGCCGGCATGCCCGAGGAAGGTTCCCTCGCCGACCGATATGGGCGCATCCACACCGATCTTCGAATCTCGGTCACGGATCGCTGCAACTTGCGTTGCGTCTACTGCATGCCCGAAGAGGGAGTGCCGACCATGCCCCGATCGGAGCTCCTCACCTTCGAGGAGATCGAGCGCGTGGCGCAGGTGGCTTATCGGCTCGGGGTGAATGCGGTGCGCCTGACCGGCGGAGAACCATTGGTGCGCAAGGGTCTCGTGGACCTCGTTGGACGACTTGCCCGGATCGGCTTCGAGGACCTGGCTCTAACCACCAACGGGATGGCTCTTCCCGCCTTGGCTCGCCCTCTCGCGGATGCGGGTCTGGCGCGGATCAACATCAGCTGCGATTCCTTGCGACACGAGCGCTTCGCTTCGATCAGGCGACGCGGGCGCCTCGACGGCGTGCTCGAAGCCATGTCGGCAGCCGAGGAAGCGGGGCTCGGACCGGTGAAGGTCAATGTGGTGCTGATGGCAGGATGGAACGACGACGAGGTGCTCGACTTCGCCGAGTTCGCTCGGGCGACCCGAAGAGTGGTGCGCTTCATCGAGTTCATGCCTTTGGACGCCCAAGGATCCTGGTCCTCAGACCTTGTAGTGCCCGGTGAGAAAGTGCTCGCGCAGATCAATGCCGTGTGGCCGCTCGAGGAAGTCGAGAGGGCGTCCGATCAGGGTGCGCCGGCCGAGCGCTTCCGATTCGCTGACGGGGCCGGGGAGATCGGGATCATAAGGAGCGTGACTCAGCCCTTCTGCTCCACGTGCGACCGACTTCGGCTCATGGCGGACGGCGCCATCCGAAACTGCCTGTTCTCCGATGACGAGCTGTCGGTGCGCGACGTGCTGCGAAACGGCGGTGGAGACGACGACGTGGCGCGGCTGCTCCGGAGGTCGGTGTGGGCGAAGGCGCCCGGGCACGGGATCAACGAGCCGGACTTCCTCCGCCCGGTCCGATCGATGTCGATGATCGGCGGTTGATTCGATCGATGTCGATGATCGGCTGGTGAGATGGTGCACTTGCGGCTTTTCGGTCCCGCCCGCGAAGCCGCCGGCACGGCTTCCTGCGAGATGCCCGGAGCCAACGTCGCTGAAGTGATCGAGTCGGCCGCTGCGCTCTACGGGGAGCGGTTCGCCGAGCTCTTGCCCACTTGCCGGGTCTGGGTGAACGGCGAGCCTGCCGAGCCCTCGACCGAGCTCCGCCCGAGCGACGAGGTGGCAGTCCTCCCGCCCGTGTCAGGGGGCTGAGGTCAAGGGGCGGCGCTGCGCCGCCGTTCCCACTCACGGAGGTCTTCGGCAGTGTCGATGTCGAAGACCTGTCCGACGTCGTCACACGCGACGAGCGTGACGAGATCCGGATTCGAGCGAAGCAACGCCCGAGCTCCCATGTCCCCCACCGCCACCGAAATTGCCCGGGGCCATATTGACCGGTCCAGGAGCACCGGTGTGCCCGGATCCCCGGCAAAGGACGCGACGGCGGCCTGCGCACCCTCGCGCCAAGCGTCGACCAGACGCTCGACGAGCTTCGGGGAAACGAAGGGCTGGTCGACGGGCATCATCAGTGCGGCCGAAGCGCCTGAGCGTTCGGCCTCCTCCAGGCCGGCTCGTACCGAGCTACCCAGCCCTTCTGCCCAGTTCTCGTTCATGACCACGACCGCGTCGTCGAGATCACAGGAAGTGAGGACTTCGCCGGCGGCCGCACCTAGCACCACCAACACAGGCCGGCACCCGCCGGCAGAGAGCGTCCGAACCCCACGCTCCGACAAGGCCTGCCCCTCCACCCGGACGAGGGCCTTCGGCATCCCGAGCCGGCTGCCCTGACCCGCCGCGAGCAAGACCCCCGCTACCTCACCGGCGCCGGAGTTCACGCGACGCCGGCACCCTGATCGCCAACAGGCCGCTGGTGTATCGGGCCACCTGTGTGGCTGAGGGATGCGCTCGTCGGACCGCCGGCTCGCAAGGCGATTATCTCGGCGCAGATGGACACCGCCGTCTCCTCGGGAGTGCGCGCTCCGATGTCGATTCCGATGGGCGCCAGGACGCGTTCGATCTCGGCATCAGTGACGCCTTCGTCGCGCAGCCGCTTCTCGCGCTCGGCGGTCGTGCGCCTCGACCCCATGGCACCTATGTAACCGACCGACGTTCGCAACGCCGCCTTGATCGCGGGAACGTCGAACTTCGGGTCGTGGGTCAGTACGCAGATCACGTCTCGGGACCCGAGAGCCGCCCCCACAGACGCCAAATGGCGATCAGGCCAGTCGGCAACGACTTCGTCAGCCATGGGGAACCGGCTCCGCGTGGCGAACACCGCCCGCGCATCGCAAACCGTGACCCTGTATCCCAGGACCTTTGCCACCCGGGCAAGCGCGGCGGCGAAGTCGACCGCTCCGAAGATCAGCATCTGCGGGGGTGCCGTGAAGGCTTCGATGAAGACCGACACATCCTGTAGCCGTGCCTCTCCGTGGAGTCCGTAGCGGCGAACCGAGGTCGAGCCCGCATCGAGGTGTCCGATCGCGTCACGTGACACCGCGCCGTCGAGACCCGGGTCCCCGAGAGTCCCAAGCGCCTCACCGTGCGGGCTGACCAGAAGGCTCGCGCCCGCCACGGCACCCGATAGAAGAGGACCGGCGTCTTCGCCGGGTGCGCTTCGCGCACTCTGACCAGCGACCTCGATCACGGTGGCCAACGCCACCGGCTCGTCGCGCCGAAGGTGCTCACTCAGCGCTTCGAAGACTTCTCCGATCATGCGAGAGGCTCGACGAAGACGTGGATCGTTCCACCGCACGTGAGACCGACGGCAAATGCCTCGTCGTCCGAATATCCGAACGTACAAATCCGTGCGCGGCCAGACTCGAGGATGTCGAGCGCCTCGGTGACTACTGCTCCTTCGACGCATCCACCGGAGACGGAGCCCGAAACCTCCCCGTCCTCGCTCACCGCCATGGCGGCACCGGGCTCACGCGGCCCCGAGCCATCGACGTCGACCACCCTGGCGAGGGCGACGCGCCGACCTCCCGACCGCCACCGTTCGATGTCGGCGAGTATCTCCTTCATGCCGTCACCGCCTCAACCAAGTTCCCGACCTCCCACCGCTCTTCTCCCACAACTCGAGCTCTTGGAGCCCGACGGCGAGGTCCTTGCGATCGAGCGACGAAATGATGCTAAGTGCCGCGAACGCGCACGCGGTCAGGGCCTCCATCTCCACCCCGGTCGGTCCGACCACCTCGGCCACCCCTTCGATACCGATGCTGGTCTCTCCGATCGAAAACCTCACGTCTACGTTCGACAACGTGAGCGGGTGACAAAGCGGAACGAGCTGAGCCGTCCTCTTAGCCGCCTGGATGCCGGCCACCTGGGCCGCCACGAGCACATCTCCCAGAGAACCCGCCAGGGTGCCGCGCCTTCGAGGGCCCTCGACGCTGTCCTGGCTAGGGGCCATCTCAGGGTCGCCGAGATCGACGCGACATCTGGCGATCGCCCTGCGGAGGGTCGAGGGCTTTCCGGTGACATCGACCATGCGGGCCCGTCCAGCGCCGTCCACATGGGTGAGGTCGCCGACCGCCCGGCCTGCCTCGGACGCGTCCTCGCGAACTTCGTGCGTCACCGCGTCAAGCCTAGTGTTGGGTCGTGGCAGCCCCCCGCACGATACTGGTCGGAGTCGACGGTTCAGTCGACTCCCAACGCGCCCTCGAATGGGCCGCAGAGCTCGCAGCGGCGCTCGGAGCCGAGGTGGTGGCCGTGCATGCGCTCGGGCTACTCGCGCATCTCGGCGATTCCGACAAAGTGATCCCGGCCCAGCAGAATCGAGACGAGGTCCACGCTCAGTTGGAACACGAGTGGACGGCTGCGCTTCGGGCGGCGCGCGTGCCGCATCGCTGCTTCACGGTGGACGGCAACCCGGTCACGGCGCTGATGGCCGCCGCCGACGAGCACCATGTCGATCTGGTGGTAGTTGGACCTCGCGGGACAGGAGGCGTCCCGGGACTTCAACTGGGGAGCACGAGCCATCAGCTCTTGCAGCATTCGCACCACCCGGTGGCGGTGGTGCCGCACCGCTGATCCGTCATCGACCCCGCAAAGCGAAGCGCCTTCCGCTGACGACCTCCGTCTTTATCGCCAAGAGCTTCTCCCCCGGCTCCGGGACGAGCGGTGTAGGCAGATCGGCATCATCGTCCCCCGACCCTGTCAGCGGGGTCGCAAGTCCGCGAACGAGCACGCTCCATGCGATCCCCGACTCTCGGTCCACGTGGTCGGTCTCGAAGGCCACCAACGAGTTGGTGGCCACCTCCGACATGAAGCCTTCCCCGAGCCGCACGACGATCCGCTGATCGGCGTAAGTGAAGTTGACGGGCACCATGAGAGGCGCATCCTCCCGGGAGACAGCGAGGCGCCCGACCGCGGCCGATTTGGCCGCCGAAGCCAGCAGCCGGCGGCACTCGGGGACTGGGAGCACGTCCGATCCGCGTTGGTCGATCCACATGCCACAAGCGTGCCACCATCGCTCCTCGCCTACACAATGCCCGCCCTCAGATGCTCGAGCCGCGGTTCGAAGTGGTGGAAGGAGCCTCCCGGGGGCTAAAAGCCCGGTGACATCGAAGGGAGCTCGCTCAGGTCGGACACGACGAGGTCTGCTCCAGCTCGCGTCAACTCGTCGGAGCCGGCACGCCTCGCGACTCCGATCACCACCCCGAAACCGCCGGCGTGTCCTGCCGCTACCCCCGCCGGAGCGTCCTCGATGACCGCCGCACGCAGAGGCTCGGTCCCGAGCTGCTTCGATGCGTAGAGGAACGTGTCCGGAGCCGGCTTTCCGCGCAGATGCTGCTCACGCGCCACGACTCCGTCCACCACAGCGTCGAACAGGGCTGCGATCCCAGCGGCTTCCAATACTGCAACGCAGTTCTCGCTGGCGGAGACCACCGCTGTGCGCCGACCCGCAGCTCTGAGATCCTCCACGAGCTTCACCGAGGACCCGAACACCGTGACCTCGCCCTGGGCCAACTTCTCCAGGATCAACTCGTTCTTCCGGTTCCCGATGCCGCAAACGCTCAAGCGGTCGACCGGGTCCGACCGCTCTCCTTCGGGGAAGGTGATCCCTCGCGAAGCGAGAAGGTCGCGCACCCCGTCGTATCGAGGCTTGCCGTCGACATGACGCTCGTAGTCCGCCACGGGGTCGAACGGAACCATCTGGGTGTGAGCATCGGCTGAGACGCGCTTCAGGACCTCGTCGAAGACCTCCTTCCAAGCCGCCACGTGGACGCGCGCAGTGTCGGTGAGCACACCGTCGAGATCGAACAGCCAGCTGTCCAACTCGGCAAGCGAGTCCGCGCCTACCGGGCGCGTGGTCTCAGCTGCGTGTGATGGGGACTCTGGTTGCAGCCGCCTTCTCCTCACGAACCGGTACTCGGATCTCGAGAACGCCGTCTTTGTACGTCGCCTTCACGAAGTCTTCCTTCGTGCCGGCCGGAAGAGGGATGTTCCGCACGAACGACCCGTACCTGAACTCCGAGCGGTAGCCGTCCTTGCTCTTGTGCTCGGACTTCTCCTCTCGGTGGGCCCTGACCTGAAGGACTCCCTCACTGATAGTGAGCTCCACGTCCTTGTCGGGGTCGATGCCAGGCACGTCGGTTCGCACGACGAGCGTGTCGCCCTCCAGGAATTCCTCGACTCGCAGCCAAGAGCCGTCTGATTCGGGCTCGAAGAACCGCCGCCACAGTTCGGGGAGCTCGAAGTGCTCACGCCTGACAAGTGTCATGGCCAAGCCTCCTTTCCCCTGCTCATGCCGCTGCCGATCTGGCCGCGACCTGGGCATTCGGATCTGGTCTTCCAATTCAATTCTAAGGGGCTGTGCGGTCGATGCCAGAGGGAAGTCACACGAACCCCACGCTGGGCTTGGGTCTGACCCAGTGGTTATCGGGACGTTCGACCCTCCCCCTGCCGTGGGGTGAGCAATACCGTGGGCCCAGCATGTCGACGGCATTGCTTGTACTGAGCAACCTCTGGGCGAAGAAGGCCCGCTCCATCGGGCTGGCATCCGCCGTCGCGCTGGCGGTCATGACCGTGGTGACCCTGACGGTCGTCGGGGGTGGCCTCGAGAACTCGGCGGCCGCCGTGCTCAAGATCGGCAAGGCGGACTTCTCCGTCGCCCAGAAAGGGGTCGCCGACCTGTTGTTCTCGAACATCGACGAGCACGAGCTCGCCCAGGTCCGATCCACACAGGGAGTGGAGAGCGCTGTCGGGGTCCTGATCGAGACCGAAAGGATCAACGCCGCGAATCCACTGTTCCTCGAGATCGGCATCCCCCCCGACGAGCTCGC
>DAIQQK010000002.1:0-104610 GCA_036786835.1 Acidimicrobiales bacterium
CCCTTCTATCGAGCCACGGGCCGCGACCCGATGGGTCTCGTGCTTCGCCGGCACCTCGCCGCGTCGGGCAGGCAGGTCCTCGGGATCGAAGACGAGCGATTCGGTGAGCCCTCTGCGGCCGCGGCACCGGGCGGCGAACAGGGTGAAGGCGTCTTGGAGGCCGAGCTCGAGCGTGAGATTGGGGGACCTGGCGCGCTTCTCGCGGCTCTCGGCAGCGCCCGCAGCGGTCACATGCGCGACATCGTGTCCACGATCCAGCGCGAGCAGGACGAGATCATCCGAGCTCCGCTGACAGGCGTCCTCGTGGTGCAGGGAGGCCCCGGTACCGGGAAGACGGCGGTGGCCCTGCACCGCGCCGCATACCTCCTCTACACGCACAGGTTCCCGCTGGAGCGTCAAGGGGTCCTGGTAATCGGCCCCAATCCCTTGTTCTTGCGCTACATCGAGCACGTCCTGCCGTCGCTCGGCGAGAGCGGTGTCACCTTGTCCACCGTGAGCGGCCTGGTCCACGGGGTCCAGGTGCGCGCCCAGGACCGCCCCGAGGTAGCGAGGCTCAAAGGCGAGGCCCGGATGGCGCGGTTCGTCGGGCGTGCGGTGCGAACCAGGCAGCGTCCCCTGCGTGACGACGCCCAGGTTCCCTTCGGGGCCACCTTGCTCAGGCTGAGGGCCGAGGAGAGCGCTGCCATCGTCGCAGCAGCGCGCAGACGTCCAGGCACTCACAACGCGCGGAGGCGCTTCGTGGAGCAGATGGTGACCCGTCGACTGGGCGAGGAGTACGAGCGCACCCTGAGCGTCCACGCCGGTGGGCCGGGTCCCGATTCGGCCGTCGCCTCCCAGCAAGCGACGCGCACCACGACCCCGCACGTCGAGGTGGCCCCTTCTCTGTCGGGTTCCGCTGAGGCTCAGGCTTCGGGGAACGGCTCTTCTTCAAACGGGAAGGGCGATGCCGACCAGGGTTCGTTCGACTTCGCCGAGTTCGGGCGCCGCATCCGTCAGATCCCCGAGGTGTCCGAGGCTCTCGACCGGATGTGGCCACGATTGAATGCGGAGGAGCTGCTAAACGACTTGTTCGGCTCTCGGCCGCTCATATCGCTGGCCGCCAGAGGCCTGCTCAGCCCCGAGGAGCAGGCCGCGCTTCGTCGGCCTCGTTCGAGAGCGCTCGCAGAGATCCCGTGGACCGTGGCGGACCTGGCATTGATAGACGAGGCGCGCGTGCTGCTGGGCCCGCGCCGAAATCGGGCGGGGATCTCCGGGTCCGAGAACGACGACGGGCCGCGCACCTACGGGCACATCGTCGTGGACGAGGCACAGGACCTGTCCCCGATGGACCTTCGAATGGTCAGCAGGAGGTCGTTGTCCGGCTCGATCACGGCGGTCGGCGACCTCGGCCAGGCCACCGGCCCCTGGGCCCCGAGCTCGTGGGAGGAAGTGACCGCTCATCTGCCGGCCGGCAGAGCCCCGCGCATGGTCGGGCTGAGCGTGAGCTACAGGACCCCCGCCGAGGTCGTGGAAGTGGCTGGAAGGCTCCTTGCACAGGCCGCGCCGGGGCTTCACCCCCCGACCGCCGCGCGCCACACGGGCGTTCCCCCCCGTTTCGATCAGACGGACCCCGCCTACCTGGCTTCGAAGGTCGTGGAGGTGTCCACGGCGCTCGTGGAGGAGGTCTCGCCGGGAACCACGGCCGTGCTCGCCCCGACCTCGCTAGTGGCGGACCTTGCCGCTGCGCTCGACTCGAGCGGAGTGAGCAGCGCAGATCCTCGACGAGAGGGTCTCGGCGCTCCCCTGAGCCTCCTGCCGGTCGACCTCGCCAACGGGCTCGAATTCGACGCCGTGGTGGTGGTGGAACCGGCCGCGGTGCTCGAAGAGTCCGCCCAAGGGATACGGGCCCTGTACATGGCGCTCACCCGGCCCACCCGCCGACTGGCCGTCGTGCATTCCCGCCCGCTGCCGCCCGCCCTCGAGGACAGACCCCGCCCATAACCCGGTGTTGGCGCCGGAGGCTCGCCGTCAGCTAGTAAAGAGCCGTGACGCAGGCCATGTCCGTCGAGAGACCCGCGCGCAGGGAGCGTCACCTCCCCGACCGCCCGCCGCTTCTCGCAGTCGGGGTCATGATCTGGCTCGGGTCCGAGCTCATGTTCTTCAGCGGGCTGTTCGCCGCGTACTTCACCATCAGGGCGCACGCCACAGCTCCGTGGCCGCTTCTGGGGGGCGAGAAGCTCGACTACATCCAGGCCGGGATCTTCAGCGTCGTCCTGCTCGTCTCCAGCCCAACCTTCCAATTGGGGGTCTGGGCACAGGAGCGAGGAGAGAAGAGCAAGGCGCGCGCCTGGATCGTGACCAGCTTCGTCCTGGGCGCAGGCTTCCTCGCCAACACCCTCTACGAGTGGCACGACTTCGCGTCTCACGGTCACGGCCCAAGCCTGAACGCCTACTGGTCTCTGTTCTTCGTGATGACCGGCATCCACGGGTTGCACGTGTTGCTGGGGCTCGTCGCGATGGTGTTCCTCATGGGCAGGATCAAAGGCCCGGTCGGAGACCCCGGGGAGACGAACGTCTTTCAGGCGGTGGGTTACTACTGGCACTTCGTCGACTTCATGTGGGTGGGCATCTTCAGCTGCCTGTTCCTGTTGAAGACCGGTTGAGGACCGCGGCTCGCCAGATGCGTCCAAAGCTCCGTGCCAGGTACCTGCTGCCGGCGTTGGTGGTGGTGGCCGCAGGCACAGCAGGACTTCTCACGTCGGGGGCCTCCGCGCACCCGAGCGCCGCGCGAAGCGCGAGCGCGTCGTCCAAGAGCGCCGTCGCAACCAGATCGGGTAAACCCGTCACGTACCAGTCCCTCCCGAACTCTTACGTGGCTCCCGGACAGGCGCTGTTCGAGTCCACGTGCTCGAGTTGTCACGGCACGGACGCGCTCGGGAGCGCCGTAGGGCCCCCTCTCCAAGGGCTAGGCCCGGCAACGGTCGACTTCTGGGTGTCGACGGGCCGGATGCCGCTCGCCGACCCGACCCAGCAGCCGCTTAGAAAGCCGCCGCGCTTCGATCGTCTCCAGACCCTCGAGATAGCGGCGTTCATCAGCTCTCTGGCTCCGACGGTGCCCGACTACCCCGTCGGAATCCCGTCGGTCGACACGGCAGTCGCCAGTCTTCCGACAGGGAACTCACTGTTCGTCCTGAACTGCGCCGGCTGCCACACGATCACAGGAGCCGGCGACGCCCTGGCCAACGGCGCGTATGCACCCGGGCTCCACCAAGCCACGAAGACCCAGGTGGCAGAAGCGATCCGGACAGGGCCCACGAACATGCCCCACTTCGGACCGGGAAACCTGTCGGACGCGCAAGTGGCCGACATAGTCGCTTATGTGACCGGCGTCATCCAGCACCCGAACAACCGGGGCGGGATCTTCCTCGGCGGCATAGGCCCTGTGGCCGAGGGGTTCGTCGGGCTGCTGGTCGGTGTGGGGGGGCTGATGCTCATCGCATTCTGGATCGGCGACAGATCGGAACCTGATCCGGCGGAAGCCCATGACTGACGAGATCATTGCGAGCGAGGGTGTCGTGATCAGCGACCCGACGACTGTCGACCACGCTGGGGTCCCGGTCACGGCCTTCGACGACCCGCACCTGCGGCCGTACGCAAAGCACCCCCGGCGCACCGAGGTGATCATCGGGGTGTTCCTCCTGATCGGCTTCCTGGGCTTCGCCGCTTACGGAGGCGTCTACTTCGTCGGCGGCCAGACGCGCCTCGAGGGGATCTTCGCAGGGGTCGGGCTCTTCGCATTCGGTTTCGCGCTGTCGGCCTGGGGAAAGTACCTGCTCCCGCAAGGCCCGTTCGTGGAGGACCGCCACCCGCTGTCGTCGAGCGAGCCCGAGAGAGAGGCGATCAAGGCCGCTGTGGTCGACCGCGGGACGATGGTCTTCCGCCGGCGCGGCTTTCTCGGAGGCCTCCTCGCAGCCGGGTCCGGAGTCATGGGTATCGTCCTCGCCTTTCCCCTGATCCGATCGCTCGGGCCCAACCAGCCCGGCAAGTCCCTCGACGTGACCGACTGGAAGCCGGGCTTGCGTCTCGTGGACATCAACGGTCGTGCGACCCACGTCACCGACCTCGAGGTCGGAGGGGCTCTCAGCGTGTTCCCCGAAGGTTTCGTGGGTGCCTCGATCGACCAGACCATGCTGATCCGGATCGACCTGCTGGACTTCACCACCATGCTTGGGCGCGAGACTTGGGGACCGCAGGGTTATCTCGCATACTCGAAGATGTGCACCCACGCAGGCTGCCCCGTGGGCCAGTACCAGGAGTTGACCCAGACGCTGCTGTGCCCGTGCCACCAGTCGGTGTTCAACGTGCGCAACGGAGGGGAGCCCGAGTTCGGGCCTGCGCCGCGTCCGTTGCCGCAGCTTCCGTTGATGGTCGACTCCGCCGGTTTCATCCGGGCTCAGAACGGCTACGACGAGCCTGTGGGCCCCGGCTTCTGGGAGCGCTCGTGATGCCGATGATGCCGGAGGCCCGGAGATGAGCGCCACGGTCTCGGCTCGCCGGGCACGCGCGCGGGGCGGGTCGAAGAACGGCGCCGACCCCGTCGGCGCCGGCGTCAGGTGGCTCGACGAGCGCCTGGGGATCGCCAAGGGCGGAAGGGTGTTCCTCGACAAGATCTTTCCCGACCACTGGTCGTTCCTGCTCGGTGAGATCGCCCTCTACTCGTTCGTCATCCTCGTCCTGACGGGAATCTTCCTCTCGCTCTACTACGTCCCCTCCGCGTCCGATGTCGTCTACCACGGCGTCTACAAGCCGCTTCAGGGCGTCAAGATGTCCGCTGCCTACGCCTCGAGCGTGGACCTCTCCTTCGCTGTTCGCGGAGGCCTCGTCATCCGCCAGATGCACCACTGGGCGGCAGACGTCTTCGTGGGGTCGATAGCGGTTCACATGAGCCGGATCTTCTTCACCGGCGCCTACCGAAAGCCCCGGGAGCTCAACTGGATCATCGGCGTGACCCTGCTGATGCTGGCGATAATCAACGGTTTCCTCGGTTACTCGCTACCCGACGACCTCGTGTCGGGGACGGGGATCCGGCTCGCGTTCTCCTTCATCCTGTCGATACCGGTGATCGGCAGCTACCTCGCGATCTGGCTCTTCGGAGGCAATTTCCCGGGCAGTGGGATCATCATCCCGCGCTTCTTCATCATCCACGTGCTGCTGCTGCCGCTAGCGATCCTCGGTCTCATCGCGGCGCACCTCGGGCTGCTCGTCCGCCAGAAGCACACGCAATTCGCGGGCCACGGCCGGACAGAGCACAACGTCGTGGGCTCGCCGATGTACCCCACGTTCATCTTGAAGACCACGGGGTTCCTCTTCATGATCGCCGGCGTCCTGTGGGCTCTCGGAGGACTCGTCCAGGTCAACCCGATCTGGCAGTACGGGCCGTATGAGGCGTACAAGGTCAGCTACGCGGTCCAGCCGGACTGGTACATGGGTTGGCTGGACGGAGCCCTGCGCATCATGCCCTCGTGGCAGTTCCATGGGTTCGGCCACACGATCCCCTTCGAGGTGTTCCTCCCGACGATCCTGTTCCCAGGGCTCACCTTCACCCTCTTCTGGGTCTGGCCCTTCGTCGCAGCGAAGATCTCGGGCGACCGCGCCGAGCACAATCTCCTCGACCGTCCGCGCATGCGGCCGAAGCACACGGCGCTCGGCGCCGCCGGTCTCGCGTTCTACTTCACCCTCTTCGGAGCGAGCTCGACCGACGTGCTCGCCAACTTCTTCCACATCTCGTTGAACAACGTGCTGTGGTTCTTCCGGATTGCCGTGTTCGTCATCCCGATCATCGTGGGTTTGACTACGTGGCGGATCTGTCTCGAGATGTCGGGCGTCCCAGGTGTAGGCAAACGCAAGCGCGCGATGGTCATGACGCGATCCCCCGAAGGCGGCTATGCCCTCACTCCGAGCGCGCCTCGTCCGGGTGACGAGCACGACGAGCTCGCGCCCGAGCCGGTACCGGTCTTCATCGAGACACCCCCCGAGCCCGATCTGGAAGCGGAGACCGTGGGGGCGGGAGACGGCTCGGGCGTCCGCCGGATCCCGCGCCGCTGACAGCTCTGCTAGCGAAGCGCTTGGCTCAGCGGGGTTGTCACCCTTCGACGGGACGGAGGATCACCACAGGTATCTCCCGCTCGGTCTTCTTCTGATAACCGGCATAGTTGCGGTGATCGGCGGTGATGAGAGGCCAAAGTCTGGTTCGCTCTTCCGGGTCGGCTATCGCGGCACGCATCGGCTTTGCCGATCTGCCACCCATCGACACCGTCACCTCGGGATTGTCACGCAGGTTGAGAAACCAAGCGGGATGACGATCGTCGCCCCCCCGGGACGCCACGATCACGATGCTCGATCCTTCCTGGTACGGCGAGGTCAGCATTGTCGTACGAGGTTCACCGCTGCGACGACCGGTGGTTGTCAGCTCGATCACTGGCATCCCGTAAAACGACCATCCGAAGTGCCCGCCCGAAGCAGCGAGCAGAACTCGGTGAACACGATTCATGAGTTTCAAGCTCAGGTCAGATGGCATGGAGAGATGGTAGTGACGGTCCTTGGAGGCGGACAAAAGTGCTGCTGTCGTAGATTCGCACCATGACGGCATTCATCAAGTACGTCACGTTCGACTGTGCCGATCCGCGACGTCTCTCGACCTTCTGGTCTGAGGTCACCGGCTATTCGCCCGTGATGGAGGAGGAGGGTTTCGCAGCCCTAGCTGCCCCCGACGATCGTGGAGTCCGAGGGATCCTGTTCTGGCGCGTTCCCGAACCGAAGGCAGCAAAGAGCCGGATGCATGTCGATCTCGCCTGCAGGAACCCTCAGGAAGAGATCGAGCGACTCATCGGACTAGGTGCTCAAAAGGTCGAATATCGGGAGGGGCACGGGGCGAGCTGGACGGTCATGCTGGACCCCGAAGGCAACGAGTTCTGCATCGGCTGAATCGACTTACTGGCCGGCTTCTCAGAGGCCGTGGACGAGCCCCGACAGCGGCGACGTCGTGGTCGTGGAGCTCGGTGGCGGCGACGCCGGCGCATTGAACATCCACGTGCCGGTCGCGCAGTACTGGGGCTTGGCGACGCTAACGACGTAGTAGGTGGGGTTCGCCGAGAGCTCCGTCACCGGCAGCCCCGCTGCGCGTGAAAGACAGGCCGCGGTGGGGTCGTCGGTCTGAAAGCCGGTTAGCTGTCCCGCGCTCTGGCCCTTGCCTCCGCCCGGCAGCGAGGAGGGAGCGACCGGCTGCAGCGCCTCGGCGTGCCCGTTCCAGGTGCCGCTGTACTGGTACGAGGCGGTGGTAGTGCCGCTCGATTGCCCGGCAGAGGTCGTCGTCGGCCCCGGCGCCGGGGCGGAGGTGGCAGGTGGGGCGGACGACTGGCCCGGGCCGGTTTGGTACTTGACGGCCTGAGCGGAGCCGAGAAGCGCCTGAGCCATCGCAGGGCTGTTGCCGTCCATCCCGAGGGCCCACATGCCCACTCCTGCTGCGTGCATGGCTTCGGCCAGGTGCGCCTTCAGGGCGATCGACGTCGGGTTGTCGAAGAACACCTGGTGCCACTGGGTGCCGGACTGATAGGAGGTCCAGGGAGTCTCCGAGGACGGATCCCAGTAGACGGGCGTCCCCATCGCCGCGATCTGCGAGTAGGCAACCGGGGTCGGCGCTCCGGTCGCAGGCGCCCCCAGACCCGGCCCGGCGGTCGGCCAGTCGTATCCATAGGCGGGAACACCGAGGATCACTTTCGTGGACGAGACGACGGCCTCGTACTCGTTCAGGGCGCTCGTGTCGCTGCTGGCCGGGCCTATGAGAGGTGCCGTCGCCGACGGGGCCGAAGGGTCTTCCATGTCGTAGGCCATGACGAAGAACCCGTCGACGCTCGGAGCCAGCCCCGCTACGTCGTAGAAGCCGCCTGGGTCGGCAGCCGAGGAGGCGTAGGTGTCCATCGTGATCTGCCAGTGAGGATCGGCGGCGCGAAGCTGCGAAGAGAGGCCACCCACGAAGCTGTCGAGCCCGGAGCGATCCTGCGGCCCGTTGCCCTCGAAGTCGATGTTCACCCCGTCGAGGCTCTTGGCGGACAGCAGGCCGGTCAGCTGGGAGCTCAGGTTGGCCGCAGCGGGCCCGGGGTTGGATGCAAGCTGGTCGAGAACGGGCTGGTCGAAGCAGGTGACGGTGAGGACCACGCGGTCGTCGGAGGCGTGCGCCCTGTTCACGAGGTTTACGAGGTCCTGGCTCTCGTAGCCGACCCAACCAGGGCCTGACTCGGCCACTGTGCCGTCCCCGTTCACGTCGAGACTGAAGTAGTCGACCGTCGACAGGTCCTGCAGGTCGAATCCCGGCTCCTCCGCCAAGCTCCAGTAGGGCGCAAAGCCGAAGACCTCGTGGGGCTGAAGGTTGGGGATGGTGTCGAGCACCGGCGGGGAGGGAGCCGGTGCCGAGGTGGCAGGCGCCAGGTTGAGCTGCCCGGATCCCCCGAACTCTCTTGCGAGCCTGGCGTTCGGGGTGAGGCCCCCGTCGCTGGAGTGGCCCGTGCTCGCCGCGGATCCCAAGTTCAAGGTGAGGATGACCCCGCCGAGGGTCGCCAGGAGCCCAAGGCAGATCACGAGGGTCGGAAGAGGTGAGTGTGCCCTGATCCTGTGCCGGGGCCTCGAGAGCAGCCCAGCTCCGGCCGGAGCGGCGTCTAGCTCTGTTATGGGGCTAGTCGAGCTGCTGGGGGTTTGCGGGCTGCTGGAGCTAGGCGGGGAGCCGGGGGCATGTGGGTGGCGACGGGGGAGCCGCAGCTTCGAGCGCCACTTGGACGTGCGCGGCATGGCGCGCTCCCTCCCCGGCCGCAAGGTCCACAGAGAGGAGAAACGCTCCGGATGGGCCTACCGCACGGAGTTGACCGGATCCTCCCGCTACCAGGGAGGACGCTTCGAGGCCGCTGTCCTCAGACCGTGCCACCTCGGCGTGACTCCGCGCTGTAGCCGATCGCGGAGGAGACGACGAGGGCGAATCCCGGCGCCATCAGCCAGGTGCCGAAGACGAGGCCGAGGACCACGAGGAAGATTCCCATGCCGAACACGAACGGCCAGACGCTCGAGCTCGGGAACGATCCGATCACCCCCGCACCCTCGCTCAGGGTCGCGTCGGTGCGGTCCTCGGGACGAGGCTTCATTCGACGCGACCACCACAGGTAGTAGCTCCCGGGAATGAGTCCCAGAGCCACTGTTCCGACGAGCATCATGGTCCCGCCCTGCTCGTAGCCCCAGAACCAGTAGGCGATGCCGACGAGCGCGAAGAAGACGCCTACACCTATCAGGAAGAGGGCTTCGATTCGCACTTGCGGGGCTCCTTACGCCTTCTGTGGACGCTGCTCGTTCTCTGTCAACCGTGCCCGTCGTCACTCGCCGACACGGACTCTGCGAGATGGCCGTGGCCGTTTCCGCGGCTGTGGACGATGGCCGTTGCATCTGGGTGGTTGAAGTCCCATGTGGGGCGCTCCGAGCGCACGGGAGGAAGCCGGTTGAAGTTGTGGTGCGGGGGCGGAGAGGTCGTGAACCACTCGAGAGTCCCCCCGTCCCAGGGGTCGTCGCCGGCGGGGACCGGCTGGCGCCACGACACCCAGAGGTTGACGAGGAAGAACACGAAGGACGCACCGATGACGAACGCCCCGATCGTCGACAGCTGGTTCAAGAACTGCCAGCCGAGCCCGACGGGATAGCTGGCCACGCGTCTCGGCATGCCTTCGAGCCCGAGCTGGTACTGGGGCATGAACGTGAGCCAGAAGCCGACGAACAGAAGCCAGAAATGCCACTTCCCGAGGCTGTCGCGCATCATGCGGCCGGTGAACTTCGGATACCAGTAGTAGAGACCTCCAAAACCGGCGAACACGGCCGTGCCGATCAGCACCTGGTGGAAGTGCGCCACGACGAAGTACGTGTCGTGGGTGGCGAAGTCGATCGGTGGTGAGGCGAGCATCACCCCTGTGAGCCCGCCCATCAAGAACGCGAAGAGGAAACCGATGGAGAAGAGCATCGGCGTGTTGAAGTGCAGACGGCCGCGCCACATCGTCCCTATCCAGTTGAAGAATTTGATCCCCGTAGGGACGGCGATGAGGAGTGACATGAGCGAGAAGAACGGAAGCAACACCGCACCCGTGGTGAACATGTGATGCGCCCACACTCCCGTCGACAGGCCCGCGATCGCGATGTTCGCGAACACCATGCCCTTGTAGCCGAACAGGGGTTTGCGGCTGAACACGGGGATGATCTCGGAGACGATGCCGAAGTAGGGCAACGCGAGGATATAGACCTCCGGATGCCCGAAGAACCAGAAGAGGTTCTGATAGAGGATCGGAGAGCCGCCTCCCGAAACGGTATAGAAGTGGGTGGCGAGGTGCCGGTCCGAGAACAGAAGGATCATTGCAGCGGTGAGGATGGGGAAGGCGATCAGGATGAGGATCGCGGTCACGAGCATTCCCCACGTGAACAGCGGAAGCCGGAACATCGTCATTCCGGGGGCGCGCAGGTAGAACGTGGTGGTCACCAAGTTGACAGCGGTGAAGATCGCCGAGAACCCCGTGAGGGCGATTGCGAGTATCCAGAGGTCCGGTCCGGGTCCGGGTGAGAACGTCGCCTCTGACAGAGGCGCGTAGCCGACCCAGCCGAAGGCGGCTGCACCGCCCGCAGTGGCGAAGCCGAGGATCATCGTGATCGAGCCGGTGAGATACAGCCAGTAGGACAGGGCATTGAGGCGCGGGAAGGCCATGTCCGGGGCGCCCACCTGGATCGGGAGGATGAAGTTCGCGAGTCCGCCGAATGCGAAAGGCCCTGCGAAGAGGTACAGCATCAGGCTTCCGTGCATCGTGAACAGCTCGTTGAACTGCTGGAAGCTCAAGAACGAGCTGTGAGGCGAAGTGAGCTGCACCCGCATGAGCAGCGCCATCACGCCGGCAAGGAAGAACATCACGACCGAGGTGACCATGTAGTTCATCCCGATCACCTTGTGGTCGGTGCTGGTCATCCACTTGAGCAGACCCGTGGGGCCTTCGTGGTGCTCTGGGTGCTCCTGCACCAGGTGCTCGCGCTCGGCGAGAACGGTCATGAAGCGGCCTCCGTGTTCGACGAGTTCTGTGAGGAGTTTGCCTGCTGCGAGATCAGCCACGACTGGTACTGCGACGGCGGCAGCGCCACGACGTGGAAGAACATCTGCGAATGGTAGAGCCCGCAGAATTGGGTGCACTGGGCCCTGTAGACGCCGGCCGTCTTAACCGTGAACTGGAACTGGTTGAGGATGCCGGGCTGGGCGTACCTGCTGAAGTTGAACTGAGGAACGTAGAAGCCGTGGATGGTGTCCTTCGAACGGAGGTTGATGAGAACCGTCTCTCCCGCCGGGACGACCAGTCCGGGCCCGAGGCAGTCCACGGCCGGAGCGCACTGGCCGCCGTTGAGCCCGACGGGATCAGGGTCGTCCTCGCGCACACCCTGGACGCTCACGTTCTTGCCGGCATAGGTGAACTGCCATCCCCACTGGAAGGCGTCCACGCTGATCGTCTGGACCGTCGGAGGGGTGAGCGCGTCGATCCGGTTCTCGGCGACGACCGTGAACCCGAAGAGGACCAGCACGATCGCCACGGGGATGACGGTGTACGTGATCTCGAAGAGGGTGTGGTACTGGAATTGGCGCGGGATGTCGTCGGAGCGCCGGCGGTATCTCACGACCGACCACAGGATCAGTGCGGCGACGATCACGCCGACGACGATGGCGGCGATGAAGGTTGCGGAGTACAGCAGGTGCTCGTCGTGGGCCTGGGTGGTGGCCCCCTTGAACCCGTAGAAGTTGGGCAGCTCGCAACCGCCGAGTGCGAGCGGGAGAGCCACCGCGAGCAGAAGGGCGAAACGACGGCGCCCCCCGGCGCGGCCCGCGCCGGGGACTGGCCTAGCGGCTCGCGGGTTGCTCACGGCAGGGACCTTAGCGAAGGTCACCTGGGTGGTTGTAGTTGGCGGAAACCTCTCAGGAGCCTTCGTCGGCGCGCTCGTCGGACTCGCGTGCGGCCCAGGTGAAGACCCCTTTCGACATGGTGGACGTGGCGCGCTCGGCGGAGGCCGAGTACACCGCGGCCCGGGCTCGCTCGATGCCGGGGTCCCCCGGCGCGGCGAGGGCCGCCAGCTCGGCCAGATGTGCGGCCAGACGGAGCGAGACCGGCACGTCGACCCTGCCGTTGACCGAGCCTGAGACACCCGAGGCGGGTTCTCCGGCCCCATCCTCCTCGGCCGAGGCGGCGAGGGCGAGCGCCCTGTCGGCAAGCGCCTTGGGGCCGCCGGCCATCGAGGCAATCTCGTCGGCGAGAGCCGCCTCTGGAGCCGGCTTGAGCGTCGCAGGATTCCCGTCCCACCAGCCCCCGTACTGGCGCCAGATGTTCCGCACCACGAATTCGGGCTCGTCGTACACAGGGCGCAGGTAGGGCTTCTCCAGCAGGGTCTCGGGCGCGCGTACCTCGTGGAGGATCTCGTCGAGTCGGGCACCTGCGTTCATGAGGGCCAAGGTCTGTTCGACAAGGGACTCGAGCAGGTCCGCCGTGTCGGTGAGGGCCTCGCGAACACGATCGGACCCCACTATCGGGAACCCGTGTCCGGGCAGGAGCATCTCGGGAGCGAGCGCCACCATCTCGCGCAGCGCCGACGCCCATTCGCGCGGGTAGCGCTGCACCTTCTGGGGATTGCCGGCGTTGGGAGAGGCCCATATGAACATGTCCCCGCAGCACAGGACGCTGAGCTCGGGCACCCAGGTCCAAGTGTGGTCGTCGGTCTCGCCGCGGGCGTGGTGAAGCTCGAGCCTCAGTTCGCCGACGTCGAGGTCGAGTCGGTCGGAGTAGGTGCGGTCCGGGTAGCGATATTCAGTCGGCCAAAGGAGGCCGGGCAGGTTGAACTGCCGCTGGTTGATGATCGTGTTGTAACCGGACGTCGCTATGTACCGGTCGAAGCGCGCCGGGAGAGCCTCGTGGGCGACCACGGTCGGCGGTTCCCAGCGATTGCTGCTCGCCTCTTCCTCGAACACGCCCACTCCGAAGACGTGATCGATGTGACCGTGGGAGTAGACGGCCGTGTCGAGCCTGAGAGGCGACCAATCGCGAAGCGCCTGGTGTATGGAGGCTGCGAAGAAGCTCGATCCGGTGTCGACGAGCGCGAGCCCGTCGGAGGTGGCGAATGCCGAGACGTTTGCGAACGACGGGACGAACGCAACCCCTGATCGGAGCTCGCACAGTTCCCCCACGTAGCCACCCACCGGGTGGGCAGCGGTGATGTCGATCTCGCCGCGCCAGAGTCTGTCGACGAGTTCGAGGACGTCGCCAGGCATGGCAGCGATTTCAGATGCTTCTGAGGGTCATTCCTTGGCGTCGGTGGACTTGGCCTCCGAAGCCGTCTGCTCGGAGGACGAGTCCTTCGCGTCGCTGTCCTTGGCTCCGTCTGCCATCCCCTTCTTGAACTCGGATTGTGCCGAGCCGAGGGAGCGGGCGAACTTCGGGAGCTGAGTGCTGCCGAACAGGATCACGACCGCTACGACGAGGATGATGATTCCCCACTCGCTGAAGATCTCCGCAAGCATCTCTGGTGTCTCCGATCGTGCGGCTTCACCCACCGGGCGACGCCTGCACCCAATTTAGACCCCTCCCGACCCGAAGGCACCGCGGCGAGGCCCGAACGGGTCGACGACTCCTAACCTGCAAGGAACACGCCCATGACCAGGGCGCCGACCGAGGACAGGGAGCTGATGGCACCCCACGCCGCCAGTGCCGCCCTGGAGGTGGACCTCGAGTGGAGCCAAGCGGAGAGCCCTGCTAGGGCCACCACTGCGACCTTTATCCCGAGGACCACGCCCCAGGCGGTGGGCTGTCCTGCGTGAGTGGCGGAGACGTTCCAGATCCCGGTTGCTACCAGCACCGCGTACGTCGGCCACTGGATCCTGGCGAACGCAACCGCCAGGGCGCCCGGAGCGTCGGTTCCGAGTCCACGCGCAGTGGTGAGGAGGCCTGCGAGCGTGAACTGGCCGCCCACCCAGATCGCCGCAGCCAAGACGTGAAGCGACAGCCTCACCCCGTCGATGGCCGGGGCGAGGGCGGCGAGCGCGTGGATCACTTACCCTGCCAGTTGGGCTTCCGCTTCTCGGCGAACGCGACGGGGCCCTCCATGGCGTCTGCGGACGTGAACACCACCCCCACAGCTTCGGAGTTCGCTTTCCAGCCCTCTTCCTCCGGCACGCTCAACGACTCGAGCATCACCTTCTTCGACCACCGCACTGCGAGGGGGGCGTTCTCGGATATCAGCTCGGCCAGGGCCATTGCTTCGTCGAGCAAACGCTCGGCAGGGACGACCCTGTTGATCAGGCCCAGCGACAACGCTCGCTCAGCGGTGATGGGCTCACCGGTCAGTGCGAGCTCGAGAGCGACGGCGAGCGGAAGTCGGTTCGGGAGCCTGACGAGGGCCCCCGCCCCCGCGATCAAGCCGCGCTTGGCCTCGGGTATCCCGAAGGTGGCGTGGTCGGCTGCGACGACGAGATCGCACGAGAGCATGATCTCGCAGCCACCCGCGAGGGCGGCTCCGTTGACCGCTGCGATCAAGGGCTTCGGGAATTGCCGTTGTGCGATCCCCGCGAACCCACCGGTGGCACCGAGTATCGAGGCTCCTTCACCGGAAGCAAACGCCTTCAGGTCCATGCCCGCGGAGAACGCCTTGTCGCCCGAACCGGTGAGCACCACCACCCAGCAGTCGTCGTCCTCGGTGAGCTCGTCTAGAGCGGAGGACATCAGCTGGCTCACCTCTCCGTTGATCGCGTTGCGCGCCTCGGGTCTGTTGATCGTCAGTATCTCGACGTGTCCTCGTCGCTCGCGCTCGACTGCCGCCATCTCGTCTCCTCTCTTCGGTCTTCTCTCTAGTTCTTTTTCCCAGCTACGGCGAATGGACGGGCCAATCGAACCGCTCAGTCGTCGACGCGGAACCGGGGCGGCGAGCCCGACGCCACCACCTTCTCGCCCACCAGGTTGCGACCTTCGAGCATCGCCAGCTCGGCTTCCTCGGCGGCGAGCGCCATGTGCCTCCCGTCCTCGAGGCGGGCGATCACAGGTGCGGATGTGACCTTCCCGTCGCGGCCGACTGCGACGGTCGAGGCGACCACCGTCGCGCTGCGCGGAGCGCTACCGGACAGCTCCGCCGCGTCGACGACAAGGACTTGGGAGGAGTCGATCTCCTTCTGCGCCCCCTGCGTGTCCGCTTGGCACCATCCGTCTTTCGGGGGCCCGCTCCCGTAGATACCGACCGAGTGCTTCGTCGAGTACCAGCCCAGGCCCGTCACGAGCCCGACGCCACGCTGCTCCCTCAAGCGCTCGGCCATGGCGGCGATCGCATGGAGCGTGTAGTCGTTGCCCGGCCCTCCGAAGTACGCGAGCCCTCCCGTGACAGTGAGGCCGCGGGGGTCGTCCGCGCGGATCCCGAGCGCCTCGACCGCCATCTCGACGACACACGGGAAGCAGGAGTACAGGTCGATCGCGCTCACGTCGTCGATGCTCACCCGCGCCGCCTCGAGAGCCGCGGAAGTGGCTGCTTCGATGCCGGGCGAACGCCCCGGGTCCGGGCGAGCGGACGGGAACCAGACGTCGGACGCGTCGGCACCCGACCAGCAGAAGACCACCTGGTCCGCGAGACCGGCAGCGCGTGCCGCAGCCAGCGACGTGACGAGCACCGCGGCGCCCTGGTCGACACCCATCACCGCGCACATGCGCTTTGTGTACGGTTCGCTCACGAGGCGGTTGTCGGGACCGATCTCCGAGATCTCGGCAGGAGTGCGAGCGGTCGGGTACCACGCGAACGGGTTCTTCGACGCGACCTCCGAGAACGGGGCCATGATCTCACCGAGCGCCGAGCGATGCTCGGCCATGCTCCGCGAAGCGCGATGCGCGATGACGCTCTCGAACATCGCGTAGATGTGCACCGGCGCCACCATCCCGGCGCTCAACTCCACCGGTCCCACCCCCGGTCTTTCGTCGCCGACCATCGGGTCGGCTGCGAGCTCGGCCAGGGCTTCGCCGGCCTCGCGATCAGATGGACCCGAAGGCGAGCGCGGACCTGGGTCCGAAACCGTCTCGCGCGAACGAAGCTTCGATCGCTGCGACTCGGCTCCCGCGATCAGGACCACCTCGGACTCGCCCGCGCTGATCGCCGTGGCAGCGCGGCTCAGCAGCAGTTGCGGCGAGTTGCCTCCGATCGTCGACATCTCGGTCCGGGGCGAGCTCAGCCCGAGCTGACGCGCCAGCTGGGCGGCGGGCGCATGCCCGCCCCCCGCGAGGATGTTCACCATCGACACGCGGTCGATCTTTTCCCGCAGGCGGGGCGCCTTTTGCAAAGCGTCTTCCGAAGCACGCGTCGCCAGCTCGAGAGCCCAGACGGTTTGCTCTCGCTCCACCGCCTGTCCCGCTGCAACTATCACGGGAAGGCGGTCGTCGTCTCTCGTCATTTGTTCGTCCAGTGCGTGTGGTTTCGGAAGCCTCAGCGCGGCAGCAGGCCGTTCAAGAGCAACGACACGACGAAGTCCGCCACGACCCCGGCCGGCAGCCCGTCGTCGGTGACGAGACGCCGGTGGGCGATCTGGCCGACGAGGGCCGCGACAGCAAAAGCGACCATTCTCGGCGGCATGTCCACCACGAGCCCCCGCGTCTGGGCGTCGTCGATTATCTGCTCGATGTCGGTCACGAACCCCTCGTAGATGCCGAAGAGATGCTTCTCGAACCGGTCCCCGAGAGCGTAGGAGTCGCGGAACAGCAGCTTGACGACCGAACGATCGGCCTCGAAGAACTCGAACGTGGCACGAACAGCAGCACGAAACGGCGCGTCGGGTGCACCGGCAGCGGGAGTGTTGGTCAGCGCGTCGGTGACGTGGTCGCGAAGTTGCTGCGCCTCGCTCTCCATGAGCGCGTGGAACAGAGCGTCCTTCGAGTCGAAGTACCAGTAGATGGAGCCGTACGAGAGCTTCGCCACCCTGGCGATGTCGGCGATCGTCGTCGCGTGGTATCCGCGGCGAGCGAAGACCTTCTTTGCAGCGGCCAGGATGTCGCTCCTACGCTCCTCCTTGTCCTCGTCGCTGATCGCGCGACGGACACTTCGAGGGTTGCGGGGGCCCTTGGCCTGAAGGCGCTCTCGGGTTCGGGGAGTCCCCGGGGCCTCTGTGACCCCGGCTGAGCTGGTGTTCGTCTCGGCGGCGGCTGCGCTCCGAGCGCCTTGGGCGCTGTCCATGCGGCCGGAGGCTAGCACCGCAGATTGACTCGTCAGTCAGTAGTGGGGCGCGCCTCTTCTGCCCCGAGCGAGGGGCCGGCTCACCGCGCCGCACTCGTGGACCAGTCACGGGGCAGCGTCAGGGCCTGGTCCCGACCTCCGAGTGCGCCGTTCCATCGAGGGTCCACGACGAGACCGTCTCCCATCGCTCTCTGCGACGCTCGAGGACGATGTGGGCATCTGCCATTTCGGAGTTCGTGCACGTCGCGGTCGCCCGGTCGGGATCCACGTACTCGAGCCTTACCGCTCTCGACTCGGGGATGGTCACTTCTGCGCGAAGCCGCGTGCGTCCGACAGTGCCGCGCACCGCCCATTCGGGCAACCCCAAGTCGGTGCGGAAGAGCGGCGCGGCGACGAGCGGATCGCGCGGCCAGTCGCGTCCGCCGAGACGGAGCTGTAGGAAAGCCAGTGGGCGGAGGCGGTCCAGCCCTGGGCGCTTGCTGACTGCGCTCACGACCTCGAGGACGTCCCCACCCCCGAGCTCGGCGTGCAGCCACCCCCAACGTGCCGCGCTTCCGACACCGTATATATGCGCGAGGTTTCCACGGGCCTCAGCAGAGAGCGCGACCTTGTCACCGTCCACCTCTATGGTGCCGGTGAACGGCGAGCTCGGGACGCAGACGACCTGCGACGCGGGGAGCAATTCGCGCTCCCACGCCCAGCTCGGGAACGTGAACAAAGGTTCGTATTCGGGCTGTGCGACCGACCAGCGAAGATCCCATGCCAGCCGTCCCTTGGCCCCGCAGACCATTGGCGGAGAGAGGGTGCAGCCCGAAGGGGCCGGCAGGAGGTCCGTCCGAGCCCTCGGATCGGCCGGATCGTCCGCATTGGCCGGATCGGGGCCGAAGCGTTCGACGATCGGTGTCCGGTCGGCTCGAAAGAAAGCGGCCCAACCGTGGACGTACGGCTCATCGTCGTCGGGCGCGACCACCTCGTGATGCACCCAGAAGCCGGTCTTCGCCTCCGGGTCGGAGATGGTCGCGTACCAGACCTCGAGCCGGCCCCGCTGACCTCGCCAGCGGGGAGTGAGCGTGTCGTGTACCGGCACAGGAGCTCTAGCCACGGTGATTGCTCCTCGAGCTGTGTTCGGGCGTCTTTTCTCCCGCGGCGGTTGGCGCACCGGGCGCGGAACCTCCGTTCGTGCGCCCGGTTTCTCGACCAGCGTCGCGGCCGGCGTCGCGGAGTTGAGCGCGCTGCCACGAGACCTCCATCTGAGCGCCTCCGAGAGAGGCGTCGCCGACCTTCCACCGGCCACCGGTGGAGCGAACCACCGCGTCGGCGATCGCAAGGCCGAGTCCCGCGCCCGCGCCCTGATCCGTGGCCCTGTGGAACCTGTCGAAGAGCCTCGGCCGCTCGGATGGCGGGATCCCGGGGCCGCTGTCGGAAACGGCGAGGCTCACCCTGTTGCCGGTCGACGACACGAGGACGCGAACCGTGCCTCCCGTCCCCGCGTACCTACACGCGTTGTCCACGAGCACTGCGGTCAGCCTGTCGATCCACTCGGGCGGGGCGTTGATCGAGGTATGCGGCGAGCCTTCATTGCCCACCGTCAGGTCGATGTCCCTCGAGCGCGCCACCCCCGAGAAGCGGTCGACACAGCCCTCCGCGATCGTGACCAGGTCCACCGGCTCGTTTCCGGGTGGCGGTGGCTCGGAGTCGAAGCGCGCGAGCCACAGCAAGTCCTCGACGATGCGCCGTAGCCGGTCGCTCTCGCGGCCCACGCGTTCGAGGGTGTCGCGGTATCTCGGGATGTCGTCGTAAGCGGGAGTGCCACGGGTGGCGCCGAGGGCGAGGTCGACCTCGGCTTCGATCACGCTGAGCGGAGTGCGCAGCTCGTGAGATGCATCCGCAGTGAACTCGAGCTGGCGCAGCCGCGCCTGTTCGACGGGGCCAGACGCCTTCAAGCCGATGAAGAGCGCGCCGAGGAACATGGCGATGACGAGTATGGGCCCGGCGATGACCTCAGCCGCCACGAGGACGTTCTCCACGTGCTGGGTCTCGGCGAGGCTCTGTCCACCGACAAGCCAGCTCCCGGACACAGGGATCGCGAGAAGGCGGAACGAGTTGTTCCCGATCGTCGACGTCGTGGGTTTGCCGTCGCGTGCCCACGCGTTCGTCGGGAGGTGTGGAGCCTGGTCGCTCAGCGCGACCGTGTGGCCCGCAGAGTCGACGCGCCACAGCAGGACCGGTGCAGTCTCGAGGTCCTGGTCGGCGTCGACGGCACCCGCGGGCGCCGACAGGTCGCCTCGATGCGAAGCGTCGACCAGATGTTCGCGCAGGTGCGTGTCCACCTGGGCGACGAGACGGTTGGTGTCCACGATGTCGAAAGTGACAGTGAGGGCCACGTAGACGACGGCGATCAGCAAGGTCGCGAGAGCCGCCACGCGTGCCGCGTGCGCGAGTCGAAGCCGTCGTTCGAGGCGCGGCCGGTTCAAATCGCCACGATCCGGTAGCCCACGCCCCGAACGGTCTCGATCCGGACATGCCCCGAAGCGAGCTTCGCGCGAAGGCGCGCGAGGTGAACGTCGATCGTGTTCGAACCCAACGCGTCGGCCTCGGCGTCCCACACATGAACCGCGATCGAGCGCCTTTCGACCACTCCGGGAGACCGGCGCATCAGGATCTCCAAGATCGAGAGCTCGGTGGCAGTGAGGGACGGATGGCCCGATCCCAGTCGGACCTCACGTGTGGAAGGGTCGTACTCGAGGTCACCGACGCAGAGACGGGTGGACTGCAGCGTGGGCGAGCGCCTTTGCAGTGCCCTGATCCTGGCAAGCAGCTCCCCGAAGTCGAATGGCTTCACCAGGTAGTCGTCTGCACCCTCGTCGAGACCCGTCACCCTGTCTGCCGAGGTGTCGCGCGCCGTCAGCATCAGTATCGGGAGCGCCGATCCCCGGCGGCGGAGCTCCTGGAGGACCTCGAGGCCGGTGACGCCCGGCATCCGCCAGTCGAGCACGGCCACCTCGTACTCGTACGTCCGCAGAAATGCCAATGCCCGCTCCCCGTCGGCAACTGCGTCGACCACGTACCCGTGCTCGCGAAGGCCACGCTCGAGCACGGAACGCAATCCCGGATCGTCCTCTGCGACGAGCACCCTCATGACCATGGGTTTACTCGTTCGAGATGAAGAGATAGTGACGGCGACGCCTCTTTCACCGTTTCTTAAGGCAACCTGGTTCAGGATGCGGCCTGGGAGATCGCGTCCGCACGCCCCCTTCGCAGGAGTGTCATGTCGAGAAGAAGGCCAACACAGCTCCGCCAGAGGCAGCCACAGCACCGAGGAGCGCCCACTGGAGCCCAGGCTCGGGCAGACACCCGCGCCCAGAGGCCGGGAGGTCAGGGAACCCCGCCAGAGGGGCATGCCCAGGCCTCTTCTTCCGGAGGGCCCTGGGGGATCGGGACCGAGACCGGGCGGGGTTGGCTGGCCCCGACTCCTCGAGCTCTCTACTCGGCGGGGTGGGTGCTCCTCCCGTTGCGCGCATTCCTTGGTTTCACCTTCTGCTTCGCAGGGCTGCAGAAGTTGGCCAACCCCGCCTTCTTCAACGCGTCCAATCCCGCCTCGATCCAAGCTCAGCTCGCGGGGGCCGCCCGCAGGAGTCCGATCCACGCCCTCATCTCGCCGCTGACTCATGTGGCCGTCCCGCTCGGCGTCCTTATAGCTCTCGCCGAGCTCGCCGTCGGACTCGGAACCCTCGTAGGGCTGTGGACGCGCGTTGCGGCAGCCGGCGGGGTCGTCATCTCGCTCATGCTGTTCCTTACGGTGAGCTTCCATTCGAGCCCTTACTACACGGGATCCGACATCGTCTTCGTCTTCGCATGGACTCCGTTGGTCCTCGCGGGTTCGGGAGGCGTGTTGAGCGCCGATGCGATCCTCGCCAACAGAGCGAGAAGACTCATGGGCGCGGAGGGGTTCGCCGTAGTGCCGCTCCCGTTCGCAGCGGTGCGAAGGGTCTGCGGCTCCTACGACCAAGGTCGTTGTCAGGCCCGAGACGGAGAGCCGTGCGAGCCCGCCCCATGTCCCTACCTGGTGCAGCGGCCGGGAAAGGCGAAGCGCCTCGCCGAAAGAGAGATGGACCGGCGGACCTTCGCTCTGAAGGGTGCGGCGACGGGCGGGCTGGCCGCGCTCGGCCTCGTCGGTGCCGGCGCGGTCGCGGCCCTGGGAAGGTTGGTGGGAGGGACGTCGGGCAAGCCTGGGACACCCCCACTGGGCAATTCCAATGCCGCCACTTCGGGTGCCGGACAGAGCTCGGCATCGACCACGACGACCGCCACCCCTTCTCAGGGCGCCTCGCAACCTCCGGCTCCGACCTCGACGACGCCCACGACGACGGCGCCGCGCCCGGCGGGGACGCGCATCGGTCCGGCGAGAGACGTCCCCGTTGGAGGCGCGGCTTCGTTCACCAACCCGAACTCAGGCGATCCTTCGTTGGTCATACAGCCGAAGTCGGGAACGTTTCTCGCGTTCGACGCGGTTTGCCCTCACGCTGGCTGCACGGTCGAGTACGACAATTCCGCGCAGATTTTCGTCTGCCCGTGCCACGGTTCGGAGTTCAGCGGCACTACGGGGTCGGTCGAGATCGGACCTGCGACCTCAGGCCTGGGCCACATCGGCATCGCAGAGGGCCCCGACGGTCAGCTCTACGTGACCTAACATGAGCACCGGTTCCAGATGTGCCGTCAGGTCGGACAAGTAAGGTCGCGTGGTGCCGACGAGAAGCGTGCAGTCGCCTTCTGAGGTCTCTGACACCGATCCGTCGCGGTCGGACGATCTGCCCATCGCTGACGGCTCGTCCGTTTCCACCGGACGAGGGCGCTCGCCCGTCCGCCTACGACGTCGTCAAAGCTCACGCACGACCCCCCGCCATCGGGTGAATCGAGTGAACAGCCGACGCCCTTGGCTGCGGTGGGCTCGGGCGCACAAGATCATCAGCACCCTCATCGCAGTCGTGGTCCTGCTGACACCCGTGTGGTGGTCGTTGGGCTCGGCACTCACGAACCCGGCGTTGGGCTCGAGCATCCCCGGACGGCTGGCGGAGTGGGCGCGCGAGCACGGGCTCGGATCGATCGTCGTTTGGGCGGAGAACACCTGGTACTCGCACCATCCTCCGCCTGTCGGCGGGAAGCCTGCAAAGGGGGCAATCCCGAACCGCTCCTCGCGCGGCTCGGGCACTTCGAGCTCGGCCACCACGGTGCCGCCCGGTCTTCCCGCCCCGGCTCCGATCGATCCGATAGCGAGCCCCGCCGTGGCCGGTGAGGGGCAATGGAGCCCTGCGGGGCGAAAGGTCGACGGCGTGCCTGCCGTCTACGAGACGTACATGCGACCGGACAGCGTGCACACGAGCGTCGTGACCGGTGTCGCATGGATGGACACGAAGCTCCTTGGTGCGACCCTTTACTCGGGTTCGACGATCCCGGGGGGAGGCCCGTGGCAGAACACAGCCCCCATCAGCTCCCAGGTGGCCGACTCGGTCGTCGCCGCGTTCAACTCGGGATTCTTGTTGTCGAACGCCAACGGGGGCTACTACACCGAGGGGAAGGAGGTGGCCCCGTTACGGCAGGGCGCGGCGTCTTTCGTCGCATACAAGGACGGGTCCTCCACCGTCGGACAGTGGGGTCGCGACGTCACGATGACGTCTGATGTCGCGTCGGTCCGCCAGAACCTCGACCTCATCGTCGACGGAGGACAGCCTGCGCCGGGGCTCAACGCTAACGACACCACTCAGTGGGGTTACACGCTCAACAACAACGTCTATGTCTGGCGCTCGGGTCTCGGAGTGACTGCAGACGGCGCGCTGGTGTACGCCGGTGGCCCGAGCCTTAACATCACCGACCTGGCCGACGTGCTCGCGCGCGCGGGCGCGGTGCGCGCCATGGAGCTCGACATCAACACCGACTGGGTCAACTACTCGGTATACGCGCCACCGAATGCTGCCACGCCTGCCTCTGCCTCGAACGGGTCGACTTTGATCTCGGGCATGGCAGGGGGCCCGGGACGCTACTTCGAGTCTTACTGGTCGCGTGACTTCATCACCATGGCGGTTCGTTCCGATCTGTCGAGCTGAGAGGGAGCCGGGAGCCATCCGGTAGGTCCCCGCAATCAGGCCCGAGTCGTGCAAGCCTTTGGGGAACCGGGCCGCCTGTAAGGTTCGCCCACTTGCCTACAGGATGGAGGAGCGGTGACCTCTCTGAGCTTTCTCGCTTCAGCCGTCGACCTGAACTCGCCTGGGCGCTATCTGCACTGGTCGATCTTCACGGTCTCCGTGGCGAACCTCGTGCTCATCGGGGTCATGGTCGTGCTGTTCGGCGCGGCCCTCTTGATCCGCTTTCCGAGGCCGCGCGACGAGGACGTAACTCAGGCCGCGCCCGCAGTCGAGTACACCTCCTCAGGCGAGAAGATGTGGACCGCTCGCATAAGGCACACGGCGCTGCGGCTCTTGCCGCCGTCGAAGCTGTTCCCCGATCGCCAGCCGGTCTACGTCGATTCCTGGATCTATGTCTTCGGAGTCGCGACGCTCGCGGCACTCGTCGTCGTCATCGTCTCCGGGTTTGCCATCGCAATCGGAGGGGTCGACTGGTGGCACACCAATCCCGTCGGGCATTTCTTCAACAGCCTCCATCTGTGGAGCGTCGAGCTATTCATGGCGTTCATGGTGATCCACCTCTGGGGGAAGTTCTGGATGGCTGCATGGCGCGGAAAGCGCGCTCGGACCTGGATCACAGGTGTGGTCGCGTTCCTCGCGTCGATCATCCTTTGCTTCACCGGATACCTGTCGCAACAGAACTTCGACGCGCAGTGGATCTCGACGAACGGCAAGGATGCCTTCAACGCCGCCGGGGTCGGAGCGTTCTTCAACCTCATGAACTTCGGCCAGATGCTCATCTGGCACGTCGTCTTGCTGCCGATTCTGCTGATCGCCCTCGTCGGCGCACACATCCTCCTCGTTCGGGTCCGCGGGGTGGTCCACCCCTTCGAGACCCCTGCGGAGGTAGCAGGACGACCACGCCGCGACCGTGAGGTGAGGCGTGCGACAAAAGCGGCCGAAGCTTCGGAATGGCGCGGTGCGAACAGGCGCTACGACATCGCCAAAGAGGGAGCGATCGCCGCGGTGATCGCCCTTGCGCTCGTCTTCCTGCTCGCGGGACTGCTCTCTTCGCCGGACGTACCGCCGATCGACGTCCGCACGTGGGCCACTGTTGCACCAGCAGACTTCTTGGGCACGGCCGCAAGCGAGCTCGCCGGCACGAGCGAGACCGCAACCTACGGGCCGCCCTACAACAACGTTGCCGGCCGTACCCAGAGGATAGGTTTCGCGCCGGCCGACATCTCTGGAGTGCGCCAGCCCATCGACGCCGCTCAGAGCTTCGTGCTGGACCCGCTCTCGAAGCTGGCGCCCACCGACCCGACGGTCGCGCGGGCGCTCGGCGCCTACCGAGCAGCGGGCCCCGCGACCGATCAGAAGTGGGCGCAGAACTACGCGGACGCACTGGTCCACGTGAGGTTCGTCGGCGGCTCGCCGGTGGTGCCCAAGGCGGACGACGGCCCAGTCCCGGTCCTGGCTGCGGCCGAGCTCTCCATTGCACGCGCCGGTGGTGTCGACGCCGATCTCATCGCCCACCAGAGCTTCTTCGGAACCGACTTCACGAAGCCGCTGCTCTTCATCGAGGACGGGAGCTACTTCGCAAGCCAGGCGCAGGCACAGCACCTCACAGGCGCCCAGTGGGGAGTGATGAACGAGACAGGCAGCTATCCGGGCCAGCCGTGGCTCTGGCTATATCAGCTGTGGTACCAGGTCCCCGGATGGAGGAACTCGGCGAACATCGACCTCATCGCGATCTACATGACGGGACTCGCGACCCTGTTGCTCCTGCTCGTGCCCTTCATCCCGGGTCTTCGTGACATCCCGCGCCTGGTGCCGGTGCACAGGCTCATATGGCGCTCCTACTACCGGTCCAAGTCCAAAGGCACGTAGCCACTCTCACTCTCAGCAGCTTCCAGTCCGTCCTTAATGTTTCAGAAAGGCTTCAGCGCGCATCGTTGAGAGGTGACCCTCCCAGCGACGCCGACTGCGCCGGCCGCCGCCGTTCACATGAAAGCCCTCGGGACGACCGCAACCCTGGCGACGACCAGTCCGGATCAGATCGAGCTGGCCGAGTCCATCCTCGTCGAGGAGTTGGACTCGATCGATCGCGCGTGCAGCCGTTTTCGGTCGGACTCCGAGATCTGGGCCCTGTACTCCTCCGACGGACCTGTAGTCGTGAGCCATGTCCTGTTCGAGGCGATCGCAACCGCGTGTGATGTCGCCGCGAGGACGAGCGGCGCGGTCGACCCGACCGTTGCCGGCGCGCTCGAAGGCATCGGATACGACCGCGACTTCGAGCAGGTCAGAACTCGCAACGCCCCGCTCGAGCACGAGCCTCTGCCCGCACCCGGATGGTGGCGCGTCGAGATCGATCCTTCTCGCCGCTCCGTGCGGGTTCCTCGAGGAGTGCGTCTGGATCTCGGCGCCAGCGCCAAGGCGCTAACGGCTGATCGGGCAGCGAAGCGCATCGCGTCGACGGCGGGTTGCGGAGTACTCGTGAGCCTCGGTGGAGACGTATCGGTGGCGGGCAAAGCTCCCGAGGAGGGGTGGGCGGTCGGTATATGCGTCGAATCCTCCACGCCGGTCGAAGCTGCGGGCCACGTCGTGAGCCTGTCGTCGGGAGGGCTGGCCAGCTCGAGCACCGGAGTGAGGACTTGGCGGCGCGGGACGCGCAGGCTTCACCACATCGTCGACCCCGTGACGGGGGACGTCGCCAGCACCCACTGGAAGCTGGTCTCGGTTGCGGCGAGCACCTGTGTGGACGCCAACGCGGCAAGCACCGCCGCGATCGTGTGGGGCGAGGACGCGCCGGAGCGTCTAGAAAGCCTCGGGCTTCCCGCCCGCCTCGTCCGACACGACGGCGAGGTGGTGACGCTCGGCGGATGGCCCTCGGACAGCGGTTGGTGAAGGAGACGCGTCCTTCAGGACGCGGCGAGCACCGCGACGAAATCACGCGTCCAACCCACGAGGACCTGGTTCGAAGGCCTGTTCTGCCCCGGCACGCCGGCACTGAGGGGGCCTCCCGCGCTCGAGGCAAGGGCGAGCTGGATCCACTCAGGGTTGATGTCGAGCTGCATCGCGGTGGTGGCCCCCGCCGAGATCAGAGCGTTCGCAAGATCGCTCGGAAGGGCGGCCATGCCTCCCGCGTAGAGGATGTCACCTTGAGGGTCCTCTCCCAGCGCGCTGCGCGCGACCACTGCACCACCCCCGAGCGTGGAGCCCCACGTCGAGATGTCCGAGATCGCCGGGCTCGGAACCGAACCCGAGACGAGCGGAGGGAGGTTCTGTCGGACGCTCACCACTTGCTCGCCCGGCGCCGGCACGTCCTGCCCCCACACCCCGACGTGCCCGCTTCCGTCCGAATCGACGACGAAGCTTCCCATCCCGGGCACGAGCGACCGTAGGACTTGTCCGTCGAGCTCGAACCCGCCGACACCCGCCGAGCTCATGAAGCCCCCGTTGAACGCGGCGAGCAGCACCGGCACCTCGTCGGGGCCGACCGCGGGTCCGGCGTCTCTGGGGACCGAGGCCGCCGGAGGATCCGCACTCCCGACGTGCAGGTCGAAGCTCACCTGCCCTGCCCGGAACCTCGCAACGGTCACCTGGTTCCCGTCCGGCTCGCCGAATGTGCGCTGGTCGACGGCGACTCCTGTCGTGAGGAAGCTGACGGGCGTCCACCCCGGTTGCACGGGGACGGTCGTCGAAGTGGTCGTGGACACCACGGGCAGCGGCACGAGCGCCGGGAGCGTCGTGCTCGAGCTGGGTCGTCGGCTCGAGGCGGTCGCCGGGCCCGGGCTCTGGAGGGGACCGGAGCACGCAGCGGCCAAGAGCCCCAGCGCAGCGAGGAGGATCGGAAGGCTTCGCGGCAGCCGGGAAGACAGTTGGCGATTTCTCAGGGCCTTCATCTTGGCGTCAGGAGCTTCACGATCACTTAAGGATTGGTTCTCTAGGGTTGTTCCGATGACTGATGTTCGTCGTCGTCCACTGCCGCGACGCGTGACGGATGACCACGAAGAACCCACCACTAGGGCGTCCAAAGGGGTGGAGTCGAACGCGCGCCTGACGGCATCCACCGCCGTTGTGTTGCTCGTCCTGCTCGCGGCAGAGGGCTTCACGATACTCGCCATCCGTCCTCTTCTGTCCCTTCACGTCTTCATCGGAATGCTCCTCGTTCCGCCGGTGCTGCTCAAGATGGGGAGCACCTCCTATCGCTTCGTTCGCTACTACCGCGGCTCACCCGCATACCGCAGAAAGGGCCCCCCTCCTGCCGTGCTTCGCCTGCTCGGGCCGTTCGTGGTCGTCACCACGGTCGCTGTCTTCGCCAGCGGGATCGCGCTCTTGCTGGTCGGGCACGGCGAGAGGAGCCAGATGCTGCTGCTACACAAGGCGAGCTTCGTCTTGTGGTTCGGCGCCATGACGATCCACGTCCTCGGGCATCTCGTCGACACCGCACGGCTCGCTCCACGGGACTTCTTGCGAAGGACGCGACTCGATGTCAGGGGCGCGGGCGCAAGGCAGTGGGCGGTCGTCTCGAGCGTGGTCCTCGGAGTTCCGCTCGGGCTGATGCTCCTCGGCCGAGTAGGCCCCTGGCTTGCATCGGGGGCTCACTGACCGTCGGTTGGCTCGCCGCGCGGCCGACAGGACTCGAGCAGGATTCTGAACCTGCTCGCGAGGCTCTCACAGAAAGTTCTCAGGGTCTCCTCCTCACAGCGTGTCCAAAGCCGCTCTTCATGCTCCGGTCATGTCCTTGGGGCGACGATGGACCGGGAAGGAGGCGACATGGTGGTCGCACCGCAGAATGTGCACCGAGCGAGCATCGAAGACCAACGTGACGTGGCGTTCGCACGCGTGCGCAAGGCGTTTCGCTGGACGACGGCTGCGGCCGTCACCTCGGTCGCCATGATCGTCGGTGTGGTCGCGCACGAATTGCCGGGCAAGTCGAGCTCTTCCTCTGCAGGTGCCGGCGGATCGAGCGCCGCGAGCGCGAACCCGGCATCGTCCGGCGCCACCGCCGGCTCCACGCCGACGAGCACCCCCTCCACGACAGCGCCGTCGGCTTCGGGCAACCCGGTCAGCTCCGCGGGAGCCGGCAGCTCCGGCGCGGGCGGTTCGGCGAGCGGCGCGATCGCTCCGCCAACTTCGGCGCCTGCACCCGCCCGGAGAGCTCCGATCGCCGTCTCCGGTGGGAGCTCGGTGCACTGAGTTGCCGGCCGCCTGCGACCACAGATGATCGCCTCCTCCTCGCAGTTGCTCTGGTACACCACGCGGGCGACGGGTGTCGTCGCGCTGCTCCTGCTTACAGGCACCGTCGTGCTCGGGATCCTCACCTCGGTGCGGTTCGGCACCCGGCAGTGGCCGCGGTTTGCGTTTCAAGAGATCCACAGGCGCGTCGCCCTTCTGAGCGTGATCTTCATCGCTCTGCACGTGGTAACGACGGTCTCGGACACGTACGCGCCGATCGGCTGGCTGTCGGTCTTCGTTCCGTTCACGTCCCCGTACCGTCGGCTGTGGCTCGGCCTGGGTTCGGTCGCGGTGGACCTGCTCCTGGCGGTGACGATTTCGAGCTTGCTCCGTCAACGCATCAGCCACCGCGTGTGGCGCTCTCTGCACTGGCTCGCGTATGCGAGCTGGCCGGTCGCCTTGCTGCACGGTCTTGGCACAGGAACCGACCCTCGCCTCGGCTGGATGGTGATGCTCACGGTTGCGTGCGTGACCGCCGTTCTGGTCGCGCTCGGATGGCGACTCGTGGCGGGTTGGCCGGCCAGAGCCGGCACGAGGATCCTGGCCGGCGCGGGAAGCCTGCTCGGAGTGGTCGGAGTCGCTGCGTGGTCCGCGACCGGACCGCTTCGCCCCGGATGGGCCGCGCGCGCCGGAACTCCACCGCAGCTTCTCGCAGGCGCGAGCTCACCTGCCCCCGCCGGTTCCGGTTCGTCATCGTCATCCTCGGCTGCTGCTCCGCCGAGCTCCGGCTCGGCTCCACAGAGCGCTCCGGGAGCGTCGCAAGCTCCTCTGCCGCCGCCGCCTTACCGGACGTCTCTGTCCGGATCGGTCTCGCAGACGATGCAGGCCGGCGGATTGGAGCAGGTGGACATCAAGGCACAGGCCCAGGGTTCGCTCGACGCCGTGCTTCGAGTCGTCATCACAGGGAGCCCCGACTCCTCGGGGGGTGTGCTCATGCGCCAGAGCCAGGCGAGCTTCGGCCCGCCCGACGTCCCCGGCGAGTACCAGGGGGAGGTCGTCGGCCTCGACGGGTCGCGGCTCTTGCTGTCACTTCGCGACCAGGCGGGCTCGACGCTGTACTTGCGGGTGGACCTCTCACTGACGGGCAATCAGCTGACGGGCACGCTCTCCTCTACCACTTACGCATCGGGGAGCACCGGTGACGACAACTGAGATGCCCGCTCCTGCGAGGATCGCGGCTCCTGCGAGGTTGGCCGCGTCGCCGAGGATGGCAGCGTCGCCGAGGATCCTCGCCTGCTGGTACGAAACCGGTAAGGCGGACCTGAGGTCGCACCTCTCGGTGCACGGGCCGCTGCCTCGTGCGGGGCGCAACGACTCCCACTTCGCATTCAGGTTGATCGAAGCCGTCGAAAGGTCCGGACTCACCGGTCGTGGCGGCGCCGGTTTCCCGACCAGTCGCAAGTGGGAGTTGATGCGGCAGTCCCGCCAACCGCTGGTTCTCGTCAACGCCATGGAAGGCGAGCCGGCGAGCGAGAAGGATCGTTTCCTTTTGGCTGGTGCTCCACATCTCGTCCTCGACGGCGCCGAGCTGGCCGCCGCAGCCGTTGGCGCGCGCGAGATCCTCGTGTGCGTGGCAGAGGACCGACCCGACAGCGCTCGGAACGTTCAGCGAGCGATCGACGAACGAGCGGCCAAGGGTGTGGGCTCGCGGCCTGTATCGGTGCTCCAACCCCCCGGGCGCTACATAAGCGGCGAGGAGTCCGCGCTCGTCAACTGGGTCGGAGGTGGTGGGGCGATACCGACGTTCCGACCGCAGAAAGGGACGCCTCTAAGGATCAGGCGTCGGCCTGCCCTCGTGCAGAACGCAGAGACCCTCGCTCACGTCGCGTTGATCGCACGTCACGGCTCGGACTGGTTCCGGATGGTGGGACCACCGGAGGCCCCCGGAACGTCGCTGGTGAGCGCCTCGGGTGCTCTCGAGCGTCCGGGCATCTACGAGGTCGCGCTCGGAACCCCCGTCTCGGAGATACTCCGGCAGGCGGGAAGCGCGGAATCTCCTGCAGCAGTGCTCGTCGGCGGCTACGGGGGAACTTGGTTGGGACCCGGACTCCTCGAAACCCCGTACGCGCCCGGCCCACTCGCGGCCGCAGGCAGCGCGATGGGCGCGGGGGTGCTCGGTGTGCTGGGCGCCTCCACTTGCGGGGTGGCCGAGACGGCGCGCATCGCCTCGTACATGGCAGCGGAGAGCGCGGGCCAATGCGGGCCCTGCGTGTACGGGCTGCCGGCGATCGCCGCTGACCTCGCCCTGTTGGCACGAGGCCACGCGGACCGAAGCGTCCTCGAGCGGCTGCGACGGCATCTCGAGGCGGTGGCGGGCCGCGGCGCATGCCGTCATCCCGACGGGGTCGTCCGGCTGGTGCGCAGCGCAGTGGCGGTGTTCGCGGCTGACTTCGCCGAACATGCTCGCGGAAGACCGTGCAGGGGAGCGGCCCACCGGCCGCTGATGTCGGTGCCGAGCGACAGGAGGGAATTGAGATGACCTCCAGATCGGTCCGTCTGCGGGTCAACCCGATCGCGTGCGACGCCTTCGGGTACTGCGCGGAGCTGCTGGCAGAGATCGTCGGGGTGGATGAGTGGGGGTATCCGGTACTGCGGGACACGCCGGTGCCGGAGCATCTCGTCGACCTGGCCGAGCGTGCGGTCCGGGATTGCCCGCGACGCGCGCTCCTGCTCGAGAAGAGCGCTCCAACGGTGATAGGGAGGAGCTCGCCACGCTCCGAGAATCAGCGGAGCTGAGTGCGTCGGCCGGTTCGGGACGAAGGCTCGTCAGTTGTGACGCGTCTGCGCCCACGGGACTCCCTTGTCGAGCTCGGAGTCTCTCGGAAGCCCGAGGATGCGTTCGGCCATCTGGTTGCGCAGGATCTCGGAGGTCCCTCCCTCGATGGAGTTCGCCCGGGCGCGAAGGAACGTCTGGGCCCTTGCCTCGGCCGTCTTGTCCTCATGCATCCAGGCCACACCGCCCATGCCGTTCGCGGTGATCGCCAGGTTCGAGCGGCGCTGGTTGTACTCGGCGTTGAAGACCTTGTTGACAGACCCCTCGGGACCGGGCTGCTGCCCCGACAGCCGGGCGGAGCTCGCGCGGAAAGCCGTGATCTCCTTCACCTCCGACTCGATGTAGATCTGGGCCAGCCGCTGGCGCACGAGAGGGTCCGAGCGATCGGGGATGGAATCGAGGAACGACCTCCACGGGTCGCGTCTCACGCCGCCGGTGAACGACACCGGGTCGAGCGACACACCTGAGAGGGCCACGCGCTCGTTCATGAGCGTCGTGCGGGCGCAGCGCCAGCCGTCACCCACGCTCCCCACCCGGTTCGAGTCGGGGATTCGAACGTCGTTTAGGAACACCTCGTTGAATTCCGAGGATCCCGTCAACTGTCGTAGGGGGCGAACCTCCACGCCGGGAGCGTGCATGTCACAGATGAGGTAGGTGAGACCCTCGTGCTTGGGCGCCTCCGGGTCGGAGCGGGCCAGCAGCATGCCGAAGCTTGCGAACTGGGCGATGCTCGTCCACACCTTCTGCCCGCTCACCACCCATTCGTCCCCGTCCGCAGTCGCGCGCGTCGACAGCGAAGCCAGGTCCGAGCCCGATCCGGGCTCGCTGAAGAGCTGGCACCAGATCTCCTCACCCGAGAGGATCTTTCGCAAGTACCTCTCCTTTTGCCCCTCGGTGCCGTGCTCGATGATCGTGGGTCCCGCCAACCCGATCCCGAGGAGGTTGACCGATACGGTCGGGAGGCGATGATGGATCAGCTCCGACCTCACCACCTGCTGCATCCAGACCTCGCCGGAGAGCCCGCCGTACTCTTTCGGCCACAGAGGAGCGGCATAGGGGCTGCGACCGATCTTGCCCTGCCACACGAACGGGTTGAACCCGTGCTCCTTACGGAGCTTCTCGAGTGCAGCGTCGTCGCCGCGATCTACTGCGTCGGCCCAGCCCGAGGGCAACTCGTCGCGAAGCCATTCGACGAACTCCTCGCGGAAGGCTCTTTGGGTGGGCGTGTCTTCGATCTGCCAGCGCATCGGTACCTCTCCGCCCTCGAAGCACCCGGTCGGTCGCTCCGTCGGGCCGTTCCTCGATCGTGCCTGTCTCCGGGCTGCTTAGACTGACTCGTCAGTCAGCAACCGGTTCGCGTTCCAAGTGTAGGGGAGGCACTCCGATGTCCACCACGGCCCCGTCCACCTCGGCTCCGTCGCTGACCGAGGAGCAGCAGAACGCCTTCAGGGCCGCCGTTCCCCGGACGATGCTCCGCACCCCCTACCTGGCGGGTCTCGGGCTCTCTTTCGATGCTTACTCGCCCGACGAGGTGACGCTCCGCCTCGCCTTTCGGGAGGACCTCACCAACGACGGGACCTACTACCACGGTGGCGTCATCGCGGCGGTCATCGATACAGCCGGCGCAGCCGCAGCTTGGTCGAACCACGACTTCTCCAAGGGAACTCGAGCTTCGACCGTCTCGATGTCGGTGCAGTACGTGGGCGCCGCCCGTAAGAGCGACCTCGTGTGCCGTGCGCGCGCGGTTCGTCGCGGCAAGGAGCTCACTTTCACCGAGATAACCGCGGTCGACGGCGACGGGAAGACCGTCGCCCACGCGATTCAGACGTACCGGATCGTCTGAGGCCGAGACCGGTCCGGCGTCGCCCGGTGCCTCAGCGCCTCAGTGCAAGGCTCGAAGCCGCGACCAACCGCGTTCGGTTCCGAGGAGGCGCTTGCGTCGAAGCATTACCTCGTCCACGAAGCTGCGTCCTGGCTCGAGGTGCCGGAGGACGTCCACCTGGCCCTGGGGTCGCGGAAGCATCCACGAGTGCCCCCCCGGCACCCACACGACCTCTCGGTTCACGAGCTCGACGATCTCCGTGGCGGTCCGTGCATTCACTATCCGGTCGAAGCAGCCCCAGACGGGGAGGAACGGTACGCCGTGCCGGACGACGCCGACCACCTCGTCGCGCATGTCGATCGACATGAGCATCGCCCCGACCGGCAACGTGCGTCCCATCGCTCTGATGTTGCGTCTTGCGTCCGGCCACAGGCCGCGCAAGGTGGACGACAGACGTCGACCGATCAGCAGGTCGGGCGTGTCCAGCACCGCGGCTGCGAGCAGGTCCGCGACTCCGGCGACGTCGGGGAACAGCGGGGAGAGCAACGTGACCACGGGTCCCCTTCGACGCTTCCATCCCGGGGTGGCTACGCCGTCGCGGTAGACGATCCCGAGGGTCCGGCCGGGATTGTCGTGGGCCACCTGGACAGCGACAGCTCCTCCCATCGAATGGCCGAGGAGGACGGCGTGCTGAGCGCCCACGTGGTCGAGAAGCTCCACGACCTGGTGGGAGATCTCGCGCATGTTGACCCTCTCCCATGGCATCGGGTCGCTACCGCCGAACCCGGGAAGACTCGGGTTGAGCAGTCGCCATCCCATGCCGTGCGCGAGGTGGCTGGATTCGCGCCAGTACATGCCGCCGCCCGCGAAGTAGCCGTGAACGTTGACCGCCCAAACCGGAGGACTGCCTGGTCCTTCGGGGCCCGTGACGTCCTCGTTGTCGGACACCGAGTACCTCAGCCTGCGCCCGTCGACGTTGAGCGTGGCGGGAACCATTCGCACCGTCCGGTGTCCGGTCGTCGCGGGATCCTGGCGCAGGAAAGGCAGCGACCCGAGCAGCGGCACGGCCGGCACCCTCATCTCGTAGGACCGGGCTCAGGCACGCACTGAGGACCCGCCGGCTTTGGCCAGCGCCCTTTCTGCTTCGCTCACGAAGCGAGCGACCAGCTCTGCTGCGGGAACCAATTCTTCGATCGCGCCAACCCCTTGTCCCGCCGGGAAGCACTCCCTCGAGGGGTCGACCTCTGCCGTGTCGTCGTCCCCACCGAGGTGGAACGCCTTGTCCTTGATCGAGCGCCCGAGCTGTGCCGGGAACCGCTCGAGCTCGTCGGGGTGCTCGTCGAAATAGGCGGTGTACGAGTTGCGGACCACTCGCATCGTCTTGCCCGAGTACGCCCGGCTGATCGTCGTGCCGTCCTCGGCCGCCTTGAGCAGTGCTTCTTTGTAACCGGTCACCGCGCGTGCCTCGGGGGTGGCGATGAAGCGAGTCCCAACCCAGACCCCGTCGGCGCCGAGCGCGAATGCCGCCGCCAGGCCCCGCCCGTCGGTGATCCCCCCTGCAGCCACGACCGGGACCCTCTCCCCGACGGCGTCGACTATCTGGGGCACCAGCGGGAACGTGGCTACCTGGCCTGTGTGGCCTCCGGCCTCGGTCCCCTGGGCCACGACGATGTCACACCCGGCATCGACGGCCCGGCGGGCGTGGTCGACCTTTCCGCACATGTTGACGACCAGAAGGCCGTGGTCGTGGCAGAGCTTCACCACCTCGGTCGGCACGCCCAAACCGGCCACGAAGACCGACGCCCCTCCCTCGATGATCTTCTCGACCTGCGAGGCCATGTCCCCGGGCATCGCCGTGAGGAGGTCCACGCCGAAGGGCTTGTCGGTGATCTCTCTCACTAGGCGGATCTCGTCGACCATCATCGGGGTGGGCATGGTCGACGCGCCCAGGCACCCGAACCCCCCCGCCTCGGAGACGGCCGCCACCAGACGGTGGTAGGAGACGCCCCCCATGCCTGCGAGCATCACCGGATGCTCGATCTCCAACAGCTCGGTGAGCCTCGTCTGCATCCATCCTCCGGCTTTGTTGACTGATCAGTCAGTTTAAGTTTGGCACCACGGGCTCGCCAGCACCCCAGCCGGCAGGTCCGTCCACGCATAGCCTTCGGGCGGTGCCTGACTCCACGAGCGCCCGGGGCGGGCTGGGTTCTCGGATGCATGGGATGGCGCGCAGTGCGGCGGCGCGCGCCCGCCTCCTCGGACACGTCGTCGGCGACCTCGGGCTTCCGGTCGTCGGATTAATCGTGGTCAACTCGGTTCGCCGCCAAAGGGCGTGGCGACGTGAGAACGCCGGACGCAACGCACCTCGACCCGGAGTGACCCCCGGGATCCTCGAGCGAACCCAGCCGATCGCCGGCGGCGCGCGCTTCAACTTCGCCCACGCGCAGCTCGAGGTTTCCTACCTGGCGGCCGACGTGGTGCTCGTGTGCTGGAGCCCCGGTCCCGAGCCGGTGGGCTACTCGGTGTCCCAATCGCGGCCAGGTCTGCCCGAATCGCAGTGGCCGCTTCCGTCGGTCCTCGTCACCGAGCACCCCGGGCGCGGCTGGAACCTCGTCAGCGACGAGCTCGACGTGCACGTCGGAGCAGAAGGCGCGACCGAGGTTTCGAGAAGAGACGGCACGGTGATCCGAAGCACTCGCCCCCCGGTGCGCCGGGGAGGAGGCTGGGAACAGGAGATCGTGATGCGCGCAGGCGAGCGCTTCAGCGGCCTCGGTGAGCAGGCAGCGGGCGTGGACCTTCGCGGTGGCCGCTTTCGTGTCTGGAACCGCGATGCGGGAGGGGCATGGGGACCAGGGAGTGGACCGCTCTACATGGGCATACCACTGGTCGTCGGATCCCATCGGGACGGTGACTCGCTCACCTTCTACGAGAACTCGACCTACTCGGTCTTTTCGTTCGGGGATGCGGACGCACCCCGCGAACGCGAGGGCCGGGCGAAGGTCGTCTTCTCGGGGGGAAGGCTTCGCGCGTATGTGATGACAGGCGACCTCCCGCATCTGCTGGACCGATACACGACGTTGACGGGCAGGCCGTCACTTCCGCCGCGCTGGGCGCTCGGATACCACCAGAGCCGGTGGGGCTATCGGAGCGCAAGCGACGTGCGCGAGGTACTCGATGGCTACGAGAAAGAGCGCGTACCTCTCAGCGCTCTGCACCTCGACATCGACTACATGGACGGTTACCGCGTGTTCACGGTGGACCGCACCCGCTTCGGTGATCTCGCGGAACTCGCTGCGCAAGGGGCGCGAAGAGGAGTCGGCATCGTGACCATCATCGACCCGGGGGTGAAGGTGGACCCGGGGTACGACCTCTACGCCGAAGGGAGCTCGCGTCATCTCTTCTGTACCGACGTGCACGGCAACCCGGTCGAAGGTGTGGTTTGGCCCGGAAGGGCGGTGTTCCCCGACTTCACCAACCCGCGCACCCGCGACTGGTGGGCCGGCAACTACCGGGTGCTCACGGACCAAGGGGTCGCCGGGTTCTGGCACGACATGAACGAACCCGCCTCCATATCGCTGATGGGGGATCCGACCCTGCCACTCGAGACCCGCCACGACCTCGACGGCCGAGGAGGGATCCACGCCGAGGCGCACAACATCTACGGGCTTCTCATGAACCGCTCGGGATTCGAAGGTCTGTTGCGCGCGCGTCCGGAGCGCCGCCCCTTCATCGTGTCGCGCTCGGGCTGGGCGGGGAACCAGCGATGGGCTTGGACCTGGACCGGCGACGCAGCTTCGACCTGGGCGGCGATGCGTCAGCAAGTCGCGACGCTCGTCGGTCTCGGCATGTCGGGCGTGCCGTTCGCGGGATCTGACATCGGCGGGTTCAGCGGTGTCCCTGACGACGAGCTGTACCTGAGGTGGCTGCAGATGAGCGTCTTCATGGGCTTCTGCAGGACCCATTCGGTCGTGGGAGCGCCTCCACGTGAGCCGTGGAGATTCGCCGAGCCGACCCGCAGCGAAGTCGGAGCTTGGATCCGGTTTCGCTACCGTCTCCTTCCCTATCTCTACACGCTCGCCCACCAGTCGGCCGAGTGCGGGGCGCCGCTCGTGCGGCCGGTGTGGTGGCCGCACGTCGAGCGCACATCCAACGACGAGGACGGGTCGTTCCTCCTCGGCGACGCGCTTCTCGTCGCGCCGGTGAGCGTGCAGGGCGCGCGTTCGCGGCGCGTCGAGTTCCCACCCGGTGACTGGACGAGCCTCTGGTCGGAGGACCGGCAACCGCCGAACGCCGGCGTGCAGACCGAGCGGACTCTCGACGCTCCCTTGAGCCGCATGCCCGTGCTCGTGCGCGCCGGGACGATCCTGCCCCTCGACGACGGCTTCGCCGAGGGGTCCGGGCCCTGCAGGCTCGAGGCCGACCCAAAGGGCGCGCCCCTCTGGGACACACCCGCGCAGGACCACGCCCCGCGTCTGTTGTCGTTCCACTGCTGGCCCGATGCGCGCGGTGAGGCTCGCGGGCTCTGCATCGACGACGCGGGTGAAGGTTTCGGCGAGAAGCGACACGACGAGATGGAGCTCTCCGTCCCGCCCGAGGAGCAGGGGCGCTGTGGCGTCCTCTCGTGGCGGCGGACAGGGGGGTTCCCGGCCCCCGAGCGGGTCCGGGTGGTGGTGCACGGCTGGAGCGCCGCTCGCGCGATCGCAGACGGAGTGGAGGTGGCGGCCACCGAAACCGGGGCGATCGAGACCGCCCCGTTCGAGCGGTTGGAGATCTGGCGCTAGAGGGTCATGGACCTGTCTTCTCGGGGAAGAGGGCCACGACCGCTTCGTCCACCGATGCGAAGACGTGGTCCTCGCCGATGCTGGACAGGAGGCCGCTTCGCTCCAGGGAGAGGCGGACGCGCTCGGCGGTGCGCGCGAGAGCGAACGTGATGTGCTCTCCCTCGAACTCGTCGATCACCTCTTTGAGAGCGCGGGTCCCGGTGAAGTCGATGTCGCTCATGCCGATGGTGTCGAGGATCACGACTTTGACCGTCCCGAGCGCTCTCTTGCGGGCGGCGTCCATCTGAGCGTGAAAATGAACCGCATTGGCGTACCACAGTGGTGTCGCGAAGAGCACCACGAGCACACCGGGGACCTGCGCCGCTCCCTCGGCACTGGAGATCGGAGCCCAGCTCGTGGTGTCCTGAATGCGGCCGAGAACGTGGAGCTGAGGACGAGCGCTCAGTCGCGTCCGGTCCAAGATCGCGAGTCCGACGGCCACACCGATTCCCTGCTCGACTCCCACGAGCGCGACCGTGAGCAAGGTGGCCACCGTCAGACCGAGCTCGAAGAGGTCGAAGCGGGCGATCGACAACAGGTCCTTCGTGTGGAAGAGCCTCGTCGCGATGAAGATCAGGACGGCGGCGAGGGTCGCCAAAGGCACGTTCTTCAACACGCCCGCTGCAGGGATCAGGGCGACGACCACGACTGCCGCGGTGAGTGTCACCGCCTGAGTGCGCCCCGATGCGGATGCCACAGCGGCCGTCCTCGCGGGGCTCGCGTTCACGGGGAACGAGCCCGACAGCCCTGCCACGACGCTCCCGGCGCCGACCCCGACGAAGTCGCGGTTGACGTCCACCTCGTACTTGCCCTGGTCGGCGAAGGCGCGGGTGGTGACGGCCGTCTGGGTGATCACCACGAGCGCCACCACTGCGGCGATCGGCGCGATGCTGCCGAGCCTCGACCACGAGAGGCCGACGAGGCCGAAGTGGGGGGCGCCGTGGGCGATGGTCCCGAGTACGGGGACTCCGTGCGCGTGGAGGCCGAGCGCGCCGACCACGATCGTCGAGCCGACCAGCCCGACCAGAGCGCCAGGCAGCCTTCGGTCGACTCGCTCGGCGCCCATCACCACGGCGAACACGACGATCCCGATGCCGAGGCTCCAGCCGTTCATGTGAGAGAGATTTCGCACGACCACGTCGATGCGGTGGAGCGTGCTTCCGCTCACTGACGGGAGCCCGAACAGATCGGGTAGCTGGTGCACGGCGATGATGACCGCGACACCCGCGAGGAAGCCCGTGATTATCGGCGTGGAGAGGAACTCCGCGATCCAGCCGAGCCGCAGGAGCCCCACCAGGGCGACGATCGCCCCCACCGCGACGGCGAGGATCGCCACGTCGTCCACGTATACCGCCGAGCCCAGAGGGGCGAGATGGGAGATGCCCACCGCGAAAAGCGGCGCGATCGTCGAATCCGCACCGACCGAGATCTGAGGGTTCGACCCGAGAAGGGCGAAGAGAACGCTGCCCGCGACGAACGCATAGAAGCCGGTGATCGGCGGCATCCCCGCAAGCCTCGAAGTGGCCAGCTGCTCGGGCACGGCGATGACGATCAACGTGAGTGCAGCGATCGCGTCGGGTAGCGCCCACGACCGTTGGTAGCCGCGCAGGGACGAAAGCAGCACGTTGGACAAGCGGACGCGCCTGGCTGCACTCGCCGGCCCGGCCGGGCCGTTCGTCGCCCTCCCCATCACGAGAATCATCGCCCATTTCGGCTGGTGGAGGCGGGCTTTGACACCCGGCGATGCCCGACGGCCCCCGGCGATGCGGCTATTCGTCGATCTCGAGCCAGTGCCGGGAGCTCGAGAGCACGGTGACTTCGGGGTGCGACCACACGAAGCGCTCGACGCGGTCGAGGAACTCCTCGACGTGGGAGACGTTCGGGGCCACGACACTGAAGCCGATCGCGGTTCGCTGCCAACGATCGTGGTGAGACACCTCGGACGCCGAGACGCCGAAGCGCCGGCGAGAGGTCTCCACGACGTGGCGGACCACAGCCCTCTTCTCCTTGAGAGAACCTGAATCGGCCAGGTGCAGCTCCATGCGAAGAGCGGCTACGTGCATGTCGATCAGCGCGTGAGCGTAGCCTGAGCCCTCGTGCCGGTCTGGCTGAGTGACCACGAGTACCAGGTGCTCTCTGCGGCGTGCGCGCGCCTCATCCCGTCGCACTTACCCGGGGAGTCCGACCCCGGAGCGCTCGAGGCGGGAGTGCCCGACTACATCGACACCTTGCTAGGTGCGTTCAGCTTCGACCCTCCGCGCATATGGGCGGGTGGACCGACCTCGGGCAGGCACGGAGGGGAGGCGCGCTTCGGCAGCTTCGTTCACCTCGACCGCATCGACGAGCTCGCGTGGAGGACGCGCATCGAGGGTTCGCGGGGGGTGGCCGAACGAGAGTTCAACGGGCCCGTCGAAGGCCTCCAACAGCAATATCGAGCGGGCCTCGCATCGCTCGGAGAGGACTTCTGCGAACTGAGCGCCGAGGAGCAGGAGGAGCGTCTTCGTCTGCACAGCGAGTTCACCGATCTCCTCTACGAGCACTGCTGCGAGGGGATGTACGGAGCCCCGGAGTACGGGGGCAACCGCGACCTGGTCAGTTGGAAGGCGATCGGTTTCGAAGGTGACGTGCAACCTGCCGGGTACTCCGACGCCGAGGTCTCCGAACGTTGAAGGGCCTGGAGTCTTGAGCCGGGGCGTCGCGGATGCCGCGGGCTCAGTGGATGCCGTCGTGGTGGGCTCGGGCCCGGGCGGCGCGACGGTCGCCGACCTCCTCACGCGTGCGGGTTGGAGCGTGGTGGTCGTGGAGAAGGGTCGCAACCATCTCTTCGCGCCGCCCGACGCCACGGACCGAGCGCCGCTGGGCGGCGATTATTCGAACGACGAGATCAAGTTCGTCTACAGGCACTTCCTCGGTCCTGATCCGCTCATCGAGCCGCGCACCTTCCGCACCAGCACCGACGACGGCGAGCACGTGCACGTGGGCGAGGTGAACTCGATCCCCTCCACCGTCGGAGGCGGCGGGGTGCACGCGGACGGGAAGGTGCCGCGCTTTCGTGAGGAGGACTTCGCGCTTCTCAGCTCCTACGGCCCGATCGAAGGAGCGAGCGTGGAGGACTGGCCCCTGTCGTACGCAGAGCTCGAGCCCTTCTACGCGGAGGCCGAGACCGCCGTCGGCGTGGCGGGTGACGGCGGGGCCAACCCCTTTGCGGCATGGCGGTCGGGCCCCTACCCGATGCCGCCCGGCGCGCCCATGTACGGCGCCACCCTTTCTTCCGCGGCCGCCGAGCGGCTCGGGCTTCATCCGTACCCGGCGCCCACCGCGGCCAACTCCGTCCCCTACGACGGGAGACCGGCCTGCAACAACTGCGGGTTCTGCGCCTTCTTCGGCTGCCCGATCCACGCCAAGGGCGATCCGGTGGCGATGCTCCAACGCGCGCTCCGTTCGGAAAGAGCGCAGCTGCTCGCACAGACCTTCGCATCGCGCGTCCTGTTCGAAGGGCGCAAGGCGACCGGGGTGGAGGTGGTCGGGCCGGACGGGGACGTTCGCACGATCGGTGCGCGCCACGTCGTGGTGGCCGGAGGAGCCATAGAGACGCCGCGCCTTCTCATGCTCTCGGGCATCGAGCACCCGGAGCTCGGTCGCAACCTGATGGTGCACTTCCAGACCTTCGCCGCCGGTGTGCTCCGAGAGCGCGTGCATACCCACCGCGGAAGGGCCGTGACCCACGTCCACGACGACGCCGTCGTGATCGACGACGCCGCGCGCGCCGCGGCAAGGGAAGCGGGTCTTCCCTGGATCCGAGGAGGCATGGTCGAGCACGGCGGGCCGAGCCTTCCGATCATGGAGGCGAAGAGCTACCCGTGGGGGGAGACGCACCAGAAGCTCATGCGGTCCTCGCCGATTCGGGACCACATGTGGGCTTTCACCATGCAAGGGGAGGACCTGCCACAACCGACGAACCGGGTGGACCTCGACCCGCGCGTCCGAGACGTGAGGGGGTTCCCCGTCGCGCGCGTGACCTACAGCCCGCATCGCCACGAGCTCGTGGCCTCGGCTCACCACGGCCCGAAGCTCGTGCGCGTGCTCGAGGAGATGGGGGCCACCTGGACGCGCCTAGTGACCTCGCCGCACGTGGGCCCCGCCATCGACGGCTTCGAGCGTTCGGAGGGCTACGGGTCCGCCATCCCGCAGAGCCGGCACGTGATGGGCACCACGCGCATGGGGACCGATCCCCGCACCTCGGTCGTCGACCCGCACGGGCGGGTCCACGGCTTCGACAACCTCGTCGTCGCCGACTCCTCGGTCTTCGTCACCTCCGCCGGCTACGGGCCCACTCTCACACTGGTCGCGCTCGCGGCGCGTGCGGCCGCGGCGATGACCGGCCGATGACCGGAGCCGGCGCGGGCGGCTAGCGCCGCAGGTGGTCGCAGAAGAACCGCTCGGAGGCTTCGAGCTCCTCCGGGGGCACCTCGACGTGCATGCCAGGGTGGGCGTGCAGCCTCTTGTCGGTGCTCGCGATCTCACCGAACAGGTCGAGCACGTCTGATCGCCGCATGATCTCGTCGTCCCACTGCAACAGGAAGAGCACCGGGCAGCTGACGCGACGCGCGTCTTGCACGATCCTCTTCCGGAACTCGTCGGTGGGACCTCCGGTTCCCATGAGGCCCAGCACCGCGACCTCGATCCGTCGCTCGGCGGCCACGATCGGGACCCCGAGGATCGTCCCCATAGACAGCCCCCACCAACCGACCGGTCCCGACCCGATTTCCTCCAGCTGGCTCAAGGCGTCGAGGGTCGACTTCCAGTCGGCCACCATCTCGTCGACCATTGCGGGGTCCCGAGCCCACAGCTGGGCGAACTCGGCGAGAATGAGCGCCGGGTCCACGGCCCCGTCCGAGCGCCGGTCCCCGTGCACCGGACCGTCGATGGCGGCAGCCGCGAAGGAGTGGTGGCGCACCAGCCGGCGCGCGAGCCCCACGATGTGCTGTTCCCGCTTGCTGCCACCCGCTCCGTGACCGATGAGAACCAGAGGTCGGGTGCCGGCTGCACCCGCGGGAGTCCAGAGCAGCCCGGGTATCTCACGACCCTCGCGCCGAACGAGGAATCGCCTTTGGCGGACGTCCTTGCTGGTGACGTCCTCGTCGGGAAATTCGAGTTCGGTCAGCTGCGCGGAACTTGAGCCCACGGGACGTCCTTGTCGCCTCGGGGCTCCCCGGGGAGCCCCAGCACTCGCTCGCCGAGGATGTTGCGCATGATCTCGGAGGTGCCTCCCTCTATCGAATTCGCCCGCGAGCGCAAGAACGCGACGCGGGCGTCCCCGCCGCCGAAGAGGCTCGCCATCTCGGGACGGGTCATCTCGTAGCCGCTCGGGTACAACGTCCCCTCGGCCCCCAACAGATCGACGCAGAGGTCGTATATGCGCTTGTTCAGCTCCGCGCCGAAGAGCTTCGCTACCGACCCCTCGGGTCCGGGCGTGCCGGCACGTCGCATCGCGCGGGCCCGCAGGTTCGTGAAACGCCCAACCTCTGCGTCGACCCAGAGTCGCATCACGCGATCGCGTTCGACAGCGGTCTTGTGCGGCTTGGATCCCCAGATCTTGAGTGCCTGGTGGATCGGTCCCGACTCGCGTGCGGGGACACCTCCGCCGAGCGCGACGCGCTCGTTCATGAGGGTCGTCGTCGCCACCCTCCAACCGGCTCCTACTGCATCGATCCGCATCGAGTCCGGTATGCGAACGTCGGTGAAGAAGACCTCGTTGAACTCGGCGTGACCGGTGATCTGCCGGAGAGGCCTCACCTCGACCCCCGGCGCGTGCATGTCCACCACGAAGTAGGTCATTCCCTGATGCTTCGGAACGTTGGGGTCGGTGCGGGCGAGGAGCATGCCCCAGCGCGCCATGTGCGCGAGCGTGGTCCACACCTTCTGGCCGTTCACGATCCACTCGTCACCGTCCTTCACGGCCGAGGTCGCGAGCCCCGCCACGTCGGACCCGGCCCCGGGCTCGCTGAAGAGCTGGCACCAGACCTCCTCGCCGGTGAACAACGGCCGCAGCAGGCGCGCCTTCTGCTCGTCGGTCCCGTGCGTCAGCACGGTGGGGGCTCCCATCCCGTACCCGATCACGTTTCTCTCCGCTGCGGTGGGCGCGCCGGCACGCCGAAGCCTCTGCTCGACGACACTCTGCAGCTGAGGGGTGAGCCCGAGCCCGCCGCAACCCTTTGGGAACCACACCCAGGCAAGCCCTGCGTCGAATCGGGCCCCGAGGAACTCGTGAGGCGGGGTGCTCTTCGGGTCGTGCTCCGAGAGAAGCTCCTCGACGAGCGTGAGGATGTGGTGGTCCTCGCCGGTGCTCGTATCTTCGGTGAGGGGCTTGTGCTCGGTGATGGCCATGGCCAAACCCTACCGAAGGAGGCTCAGGGCACCGCCAACCGGGGAATTCCCGTCCCCTGCACGGCATTCGCCTCGGCGCTCTGCGCCGCTGCCTCGCGGCCTTCGGCAGCGGGTTCGCCTGTTCCCGGCCTCGCTTCGGTGTCCCTCCATGCATGCCACAGGTATCCGGCGAGCGGCGAGAGGACGACGAGCACGAGGATGACCCAACCCCACGAGTAGAGCGACACCGTTTCGCGCAGCATCAGGGAGCCGCCCGCAGACGGCGGGCCCACGACGTGCGCTAAGCCCCCGGATCTCACGTGCTCGACGATCTGGCCGCCTGCCGCGCGGAACGAGACCGGGAGGATCCCGGTGTTCACGACGTCCTGACGTGCCCAGCCGGGATGCGAGGGATCGAGGGCCGTGGAAACAGAGGTCGCCCGCACGAGCGGGTGAAGCATCCAGACCGGCAGTATCGCGAGGACGGTTGCCCAGCCCCGGTCCCATGCGCGCTTCGATCGGCGTGAGATCAGCGGGCGCACCAGCACCCAGGCCATGACCCCGACCGCGATCAGCGGAAGGGCCTTGTAGAGCCAACCGAGCCCCCAGACGCTGAACACGCCTTCACCCACTATGTCCGACCTCGTGATCAGCCATGGATCGTGCTCAGGGTTGCCGACGCCGCGTGTCTGGATCATCCCGTTCGGGAAGATCTTCGAGATCTCGTGTGTGTAGGTCTCGTTGTAGGCGTTCGGTGGGTGGAAAGTTATGAGCTCGCCGACGTGCAGCGGGCCTTGCAGCGGTCGGTCGGCTACGAGCGCCCCGACGCACACCGAAGGGCACATCGAAGGGGTCTCCATGACGAGCAACTTCCCACCCGAGAGGTTCCACCCCCCGATGACGACCACCGACAGGACAACCACCGAGAGGGCGGCGAGCGGCAGGACCGAACGCGCCTCGCGCGGACGGCGGTTGCCCTTCGAGTGTGCGCCGCGGCTCACAGCTGCGACCACGCGGATGGGTAGGAGATCTGTGCCGACCACTGTGTCGAGGATTTCGTCGTGCCGAAGCTCAAGTCGGCGAGCTCATGGAGCCCCAGAGTTCCGGCTGGAGAGGCCGCGCTCAGCTCCATCGTGATCTTGACGGTTACGGCGGTACCAGACGGCGCTGTGATCGGGCGTGTGACGAGGCCAGTGACGAGATAGGCGGAGCTAGGAGCCGCGCAGGCTCCGGATGCTGCGGGGTAGATGCAGGTGTTAGTGGAGCCCACAGTCGTCTGGACCGTGATCTCTGTCGTTCCGCAGACCGGCGAGGTGGCTGCGTCCTGAAGCGGCCAGTCAGAGGTCGGGGAAAGCCCCTGAACGTACGAAGCGAAGGCAGACGCGCTCGTCTCGTGGTACAGCGCATAGATCTGTGTCCCGGACGAGCCACCGGTGAGCTGTGTGGGAATGATGGCCATCTCGCTCAGAGAGCCCGAGAAGTATTCGTTTGTCGGTGCGTCGGGCCAGGATCCCGATACCGAGACCCAGCCAAGATGCCAGTAGCCCGTATAGCTCTGCGCCGAGGTGACAGAGCCGTTGGAAGCGACCTCGGTGCCGTCCGCCCACAGCTGCATTCCCGAGGAACCGATCTCTGCCACCACCATGTGCCAGGAACTGTCGTTGTAGGTCTTGGAAGTGGTCTGGGTGGAATTGACCTCCTCGTAGGAGGGGTTGTACACGCCGAACACGAGATGGCCCGAGTTGTCGATCCAGATCTGACGGTCCCTGTTTGCATAGCTGCCGTTCCCTTGCACATTGGTGAAGCCCATGATCCCGCCGCCCGTGGTCGTGGACGTCTTGAACCAGGCGACCGCGGAGTACCCCTCTGGGTCGGAGTATGAGTTCGTCGTCTGAACCCATCCTGTCGAGCCGTCGAGGGAGATGGCGTTGCCGCCTAGCGTCGTGGGACCGGCCGCCCCAAGGGTCACCCCGCCCTCCGCCGTGCCCGTGTTGCCGTTGCCCGAGGAGTCGACGAGGGTCGTCGATGCCGTGCCTCCGGGGATCGAACCCAGATACTGGACCAAGCCACTGTCATTCAGCGCCCAGTAGTTGGCTGCGCTGAGAGCGTTTACCGCGGCGGTATATGTGGACAGCGTGTTGTCTGCGTACAGGTTCGACACCTGCGTCGACGTGAGTTGTGACGGGATGACGGCGAGCTGCGCGATGGAGCCGTTGAAATAGGCGCTGCTAGGTGTGTCGGTCCATCCCCCGTTGAGAACGCCCGTGAGGCCGATGCTCCACCATCCGCTGTAGCCGGTCTGAGCGCTCGTGTTGCTCGAGGATCCGGCGAGGGCCCCGTCGACGTAGAGCTTCTGTCCGGAGCTGCCGACCGATGCGGCCACGAAGTGCCACGCCCCGTTGTTGTAGGTGGAGGTGCTCGTCAACATGTCGTTCGCGCCGTTGTACACGGCCCACACCAGGTGGCCGCTCGGATCGATCCAGAGCATCCGGTCGTAATTGCCCGCCGAGGTCGGGGCGGTCTGGTTGTTCTCGAAACCCACGATGCTTCCGGTGGCCGAGGAGGTCTTGAACCAAGCCAATATCGTGAAGCTCTCGGGGTCCGTGTATTGCACCGTGGTCTCGGCCCACCCAGTCGAGCCGTCCGTCGTTATTGCCTGGGAACCAAGCGGCCCGGACGCCTGGTAGGTGACCCCGCCCAGTGGCAGTGCTGTATCGGGTCCAGTCCCGCTCCACTGGGTGCTCGTTGTCGAGTCGGCGACCTGGGCTACTCCGCACGATGCAGAGGACACGGTCGCTGCCGACGCGTTCGTCTTGCCTACCGAGGTCAACGTGGTGGTCGCACTCGAGCTCGACGCGCTGGACAGCGCACCCGAGGGCACTGGGGAACCGCTCGTGCACGTCCCCGAGTTGGAGCTCACGGTCCCACCCGAGCCGCTTCCTGTTGAGTAGCAGCTGTTGGAGCCCGTCGTACTCTTTAGCTGAAGAGTTGCGGAGGAGAAGTTGGTACTGCCGGCCTTGAGGCTCGCGTTGAACCCCGTAGCCGCGGCGGCGGTCGCCAGAATGACCATCGCGACGCTTAGCACCCCTAGAGAGCCGAGGCCTTTGTGAACCCCGCGTCGAGATACGAACCTAAGAGGTCGCATGGAGTGCCTTCCGAAGCCCTCCCGGGTGTAGCGGCCCCGAAGCGGTGAGGGTTTGCTTCGGGGCCGCCGCTCCCAGGTGGCTTACTGGCTGATCGTCCAGGTGAAGGGCAGTGTGGCGGTGAGGCCCTGGTCGGCGTTGGTTGCGGAGGCGTCGAGCTGGACGCTCACCACGTACGTTGCCGAAGCTCCGGCAGCGAGGGCGGACATCGGGACGGTGTTGAACGTCTGACCGGCGAGGGACCCCAGGTTGTACGTGGTTGCAAGCGCCGGGCAGACAGCTGACTGGGTCGGGTAGACACACTTGTCGGTCGCGCCTGTGGTGGAGTTGGCGATGGTGACGTCGACCTTTCCGCAGAACCCGGATGTGTCAGATCCCGTGTAGCCCGCGTTGTCCGATGCCGCCCCAGCGGTGCAGGACCCGACTGCGAGGGTCGAAATCGATGCGGCCTTGTTCCCCACGTTGGTGAGGGTGATGGTCGAGGTGAGGGCCGCCGCACCGGGCACCTGGTCGAGCGTCCCGGTCAGCACGTTGACGGCACAGGTCGTGTTCTGGTTGGCAGCGGTGACGGAGCCACCCGAGCCCGTACCGGTCGAGTAGCAGGTTGTCGTCCCGTTGCCTTCCTCGAGCTGGATCGTGGCCGACGAGAAGTTGCTCCCTGAGTTGGCCACGCTGGCGCTGAACCCGCCGAGGGTGAACGCAGCTGTCGTTCCGAGGGCCGCCACAGCCGCCAGCGAGGCGACCAGCCCTCTCTTGTTCCGCCTAACACGGCTCAGAATCGTCATGGGATTTTCCTTCAATGATCGGGGGGTTGTGGATCTGTTGTCATTCACTCGGCAGCCCCCGTGAGTCGCTTGAGCCGGAACAATTCGTTCGTCACGCAGGGTGAAACCCTTCGAAAGATTTCTTGGAGCTTCTCACTGTCAGCGTTAATGAGGGCACCCAAAATGGACTTTCGTCCCAACAAGGTCCGCGCAGAAAGTGAAAAGGATGAAACGCGAGAGGTCCAGGAGCGGTTAGGAAGATGTCCGTGCCTTCTGCGGAGACACGGCGGATCGAGGCCGGGGACCTCGGCCTCGTGGTGCTCGAAGCGGGATCCGGAGGGAGGCCGCTACTGGTCCTCCACGGTTTCTGCGGCGCGAAGGAGAACTTCGCCGAGACAATGGGGCCGCTCGCCGAGCGCGGCTGGCACGTCGTCGTCCCCGACCAGCGCGGCCACGGCGAGACCGGTGAACCCGCTGGCGATCTCGAGTACAGCTTCGATCTCTACAGGGACGACGCCCTGGCGTTGGCGGACGCTCTGGGCTGGGACCGCTTCGTCCTGCTGGGCCACTCGATGGGCGGTATGACCGCTCAATTCGTTGCCCTCGCGCGGCCCGAGCGACTGGCGGCGCTCGTACTGGCGGACACCTCTCACCGCAATGTGCCAATAGACCCCGAGCTTGCCGCCGCGGCCCGCGAGGTCGTCTCCACCGGAGGCATGGCGGACCTGGTGAAGGCGATGAGCGAGATGGAAGACCCGCTCGCCACCGAGGCACACCAGCGGCTTCTGTCAGAGCGTCCGGGCTACCGGGAGATGCTCGACTCCCAGAACCTCGCGGCCTCGCCGCAGATGTGGATGTCGATGAGCGAGCAGATGTTCTCGAGTCGCGACCGCCTTCCCGAGCTGAGACAGCTCTCCGTCCCGACCCTGGTCGTCGTCGGCGAGCAGGACCGACCCTTCCTCGACCCGTCACGCCTCATGGCGGCTGAGATCCCCCGAGCGAGACTCGCGGTGATCGGTGGCGCGGGGCACTCGCCCCAGCTCGAGGCGCCCGAAGCCTGGTTCGAAGTGCTCCTCGACTTCCTGGGCAAGGTGACCTAAGAACGCAGGGACTTTCTCCCCTCGTCTTCGTTGGGAGTTCGTTGTTACGGTTCTTGTTACCGGGGGGCTGCTGAGGAGCAGCCATGACGGGACAACCCGTTAACGAAGATGCAAGTCGGGCGGCTGGGTCTTCCCCCAGGACGTCCGTCGGGGCCACCCCGGAACAGGGGGCGGTGCCGGTGCGCGTCCTCATCGCAGACGACGACGAGGGGGTCCGCCGGGCGATCGCACGTCTTGTGTCCTCGAAGGCCTCGTTGGAGATCGTCGGTCTGGCGGCCGACGCCGAGGAAGCGGTGGAGCTCGCTCGAAGCGTCCTTCCCGACGTCGCTCTCGTCGACGTTCGGATGCCCAAGGGCGGGGGTGTGCGTGCTGCGCGCGAGCTGCTCGAATGCTCGCCCGGCACGAAGGTCCTCGCTCTGTCGGGGCTCGCGGACCGAGAAGCCGTGCTCGAGATGCTTGCAAGCGGCGCCGTCGGCTACCTGGTTAAGGGGGCGAACATCGACGTCGTCCAGGCAATCGTGTCGGCGAGCCGCGGCGAGGGTGTCATCTCCAACGAGGTCGCCGCTGAAGTGATTGGAGAGCTGAGCGGCCACCTTGCGCGTCGGAACGAGCAGGAAACGTCGCAGCGCTCCAGGTTGGCCCGGATCGAGAAGGTTCTCGAGGACCAGGCCATCGAGATGGTCTTCCAGCCGATCTTCGATCTGCGCACTGCGACGGTGGCCGGCGTGGAAGCCTTGGCCCGTTTCAGCGCGGACAGTGACGATGGCCTCGGCACACCCGACCGGTGGTTCGCAGAGGCGTGGAGCCTCGGCCTCGGGTTGGACCTCGAGCTCCTTGCGGTCTCCCTCGCGCTGGAGTCGGCGCGGCAGCGCCCTCCGGACATCTTCGTGGCAGTCAACGCATCGCCGGAGGCGGCCGTCACCTCGCGCTTCTCCGACTGCCTCACGGAAGCAGACGCCACGGAGACGCTCGTGGTCGAGCTGACCGAGCACGCTGTGGTGGACGACTACGACGCCCTGTCCGTATCGCTCGAACGCATTCGTCGAAGGGGAGTGCGTGTCGCCGTCGACGACGCGGGCGCAGGGTATGCGAGCCTTCGCCACGTTCTTCGCCTCAAGCCCGAGTTCATCAAGCTCGACATCAGTCTCATCTCGGAGATCGACACCGATCCCTCCAAGCTCGCGCTCGCGGCGAGGATGACTGCGTTCGCACGCGACATCGGGAGCAAGGTGGTGGCGGAGGGAATCGAGTCAGCCTCGCAGCTCCAGTGCGTGTGCGAGCTCGGCGTCGACTACGGCCAGGGTTTCCACCTCGGGTTCCCAGGCTCGATTTCACCGGCCGATCTGCTCGCCAGGCGTCCGGCCGCCCGGAGTTGGCTGGGATGAAGCGCAAGTTCCGGTTCAGCCGCTTCTCGATGGCGATCGTGCTGGTGGCCGTGGCGGTCGGGGCAGGTATGTTCGTCCTCAGCCGACAGCTGAACCAGCGCGACAGTCACCGGCTATTGACACTCCAAGCCGGTGACGCGCAGAGCTCGGTGACGTCTCTCATGGCCCAGCTCGAATCGACGATCTCGTCGGTCGGAGCCGTGGCGGCGGCCACGAACGCGAACCCGGCAGCGCTCCAGCAGTTGACGAAGGTCGTATCTGGGCTCGACATCTTCGAGACGATCGCCGTCCTTCACCAGACACCCTCTGGGTTGTCGGTCACCGTTGTGCGAGGCCAACCCAGCGCCCCAGTGACGGATCTGGGACCGTCGAAGAGCGAAGCGCTGGCGATGGTCGTCGCCAAGGGTGGGTACCGACTGCTCGGTTTCTTCGGGTCGGGCGCACAACGCCGGCTGGCGGTCGCGATCGGTCCGCCCTCGGTGCCGGCTGGATACGTCGTCTACTCGGAAGTCCCCCTGCCCACGGGCCTCACGGACACCAACGCATATCCCGGCCTCGAGTACGCCCTCTACGCCGGCCCGACCACCTCCTCAGAGGTTCTCTTCTCGAGCACCAAGGACTTGCCGTTGAAGGGTGAGCTCGTGAAGACCCTCGTCGACCCCAACACCTTCGGGTCCGACGAGCCTTCCAAGCCCGGTGACGAAGCCCTGCTCTTCGTGGCCACCTCGCGGGGGTCGGTGCTCGGGGTGCTTTCGGACCTGCTTCCCTGGATACTCGCGATCGTGGCGGTGGTTCTCGGACTCCTCGTCGCATTCGTCTTCGAATCGACCGCCCGGCGCCGCGACGTGGCATTGGCGATGGCGAGCGACCTCGAGAAGAAGAACATCGCGCTCGACCACGCCATGGCCGAGCAGGTCGAGGCCGAGCAGATCCGCGTTCGCTTGGAGGACGAGCTGCGCCAGTCCCAGCGCCTCGAGGCGATCGGTCAGCTTGCCGGCGGAGTGGCGCACGACTTCAACAACCTGCTGATGGTCATCCTCAGCCATGGCGAGTTCATGGAGGAGGAGCTACCCGAAGGGCACCCGGTACACGAGGATCTCGGTGAGGTGCGCAAGGCCGCGAGGAGGGCTGCCGAGCTCACGAGGCAGCTGCTCGTCTTCTCCAGGCGCGACTTGGTCGAGCCCTCGGTGCTGGACGTCAACGAGGCGATCTCGGGTGTCGTGAACTTGCTCAGGAGGACAGTGGGAGAGGACGTGCGCCTCGAGTCCGTCTTGTTGCCGCACCTTCCGAGTGTTCTTTGCGACCCGGGCGAGCTGCAACAGGTGCTGATGAACCTCGTCGTCAACGCTCGCCAAGCGATCGACGGGGACGGCACGATCACGATCGAGACCTCGCAGCAGATCCTCGACGAGAACGCTGCGAGCGCGCATCCTTCGCTCGAGCCCGGCAGCTACGTACGGATCTCGGTGACCGACACCGGATGCGGAATGACCCCCGAGACGGCGAGCAGGGTCTTCGAGCCGTACTTCACCACCAAGGATCCGAGTTCGGGCACGGGGCTGGGATTGTCCACCGTCTACGGCATCGTCAGGCGCTACCGAGGGTACGTGACCGTGTACAGCGAGTTGAACGTGGGGACCACCTTCAAGATCTACCTCCCCGCCACCGATGCGGAGGCGGGGACCTCCGCGGCGCCAGAGGAGCTTCAACCCGAGGCCCTGGCGGATATGCGCGGGACGATCATGGTGGTAGAGGACGAGGATGCAGTGCGCAACGCCTGCAGGCGGATACTCGAGCGTGCCGGCTTCGGCGTCATCGAAGCGAACAACGGTACGGAGGCCCTCGCAAGGCTCGACGGGCTTCGGATCGATCTGCTCCTGACCGATGTCGTGATGCCGGGAGGCATGTCCGGTCGTGATCTGGTCCGGGAGATCGAGCAGGTGCGTCCGGGCCTTCCTGTTCTCTACATGTCGGGGTACAACGCGGATGCCATCGCGACGCGCGGTGTCCTCGATCCCGGTATCAGCATCGTGGAGAAGCCGTTCAGCTCAGCGGAGCTGCTGAGCAAAGTTCGGGAATTCCTGTCCTGATCCTCAGCGGGCTTCGACGAGCAGGCTCTGAACCGAGCGCCCTATAGGGCCGTCCACGTCCCAGAGGGCGCACTCCGAGAGTCCGATCCCCGGAGTCCCGAGGCGCGTGGAAGCGTCGAGGCAGATCCATTCGCCCGATGGCGGCGTGTTCAAAAAGACCGTCAGGTCGGGGTTGATGAAGGTCCAGCTCTGGTAGTCGAGGACCGAGCTCACCCCGTTGCCGAAGTCGGCGGCTGCCGCCACGCGCTGGAGAGGCGAAGGCTCCTCACCTTCGATCACGGGCACGGCGAGACGGACCCACACCGTGGAAGGTCCCCTCGCCCCGAACTTTCCTCTAACGAAGCGAAGCTCTGCTCCCGTGTTGTGGAAACCGGAGTAGCCCTGAACGACGGCTTTGGTGACCGAGCCTTGCTCGGGGCCCGGCGGGGGGGTCGCACGCCGTCGGGCGGACGCCGCTTCGAGGAGCGAGTCGGCTGCGCGAGCATCGGAGTCTTGTGGCAGGCGGCGGATCCGTAGGGCGCGTCCCCAGGCGAGGTCGGTTCCATCTGCGGATACTCGGACGTCCACGACCTGCACCTTGCGCCCGGGCCTGGCGAGGGTCGAAGTCACCTCGAGGGGTTTTAGCGGCACTGGCCGCAGAAGCTCCAAGGTGAGACGCGTGACGTGCATGTGGTCCGCGGGTTCGCACTGCTCGGCTGCTCGCGCCACGAGCGCGGCGACCGGGCCCCCGTGCAGCGCGTCCGGGTCCCAAGGCCCGCGTGCGTAGTCGGTCGGCATCCACCTGTCCCCTTCGTCGACGAAGAGGGCGCCTTCGGCATCGGTCATCACGGTTCCCGGATGGTCACGTCGCCCGGTACTTGGGATCGCGGCCCTCTGAGCGCGCCGCCTTCAGCTCGGCGAAGTCGGCCGACTGGTAGACGAGCATTTGCGCCAGCAGCTCTTCCCTGAGCGATGCCGACACCTCGGAGGTGGCCAGGGATCCGAGAACCTGTCTGTGCACCTTGACCGCGAGCGGCGGCTGCGCCGCGACGGCACCGACCACCGACATCGCAACCTCGTCCAATTCGTCGCGTGGCACGACACGGCTCACGATCCCGTGGCGCAGTGCCTCGTCGGCCTCCATGACGCGTGCGGTGAGCACCAGGTCGCTCGCCACGCCGTGCCCGCACATCTGGAAGATCCTCGCAGTGCCACCTGAGTCGGGTATCAACCCGTGCGAGAGCTCGGGAAGGCGGAACCTGGCATCGTCTGCTGCGATTCGGACATCACAAAGAAGGGTGCGCTCGAACGACCCGCCGATGCACCAGCCCTGTATCGCTACCACGATCGGTAGCGGAGAGTTGACCAGAAGCTCGTGGGTCCTCGCGTGTCCGGCTGATATGTACTGGTAGTCGGTGGTGCCCTCTGGTCGGACGCCCAGGTCGTTCAGGTCTCTCCCCGCGGAGAACGCCCGGCCTTCGGCGCGCCAGAGCACCGCACGCGCGCGCCCGGACCCGAAGATCTCCTCCAGCGCGTCGAAGAATTGATTGTCCATGGTGTCACCCATGGCGTTCAACGTCTCGGGGCGGTCGAGGGTCACTATCGCAACCGGTCCATCGAAGTCGACGCGTACGAAGCGCTCCTCGCTCATTGGCTCATCCCCATCTGTTCCCTCACCGTGGAGACGGGGGGCATGGTCAGGGTCCTCCTCAAGTGGTTGGCACCGTCCACGACGAGCGTGTGGCCCGTTATGAAGCGCGCATAGGGAGAGGCGAGGAAGGTCGCCGCCCAGCCGAGCTCGCGCAGCCGGCCTGTCCGCAGGGCGGGCTGCCTGTCCTCGAGGTCCGCCGGTTCGCCGAGGTTCCCCTTTATGTCGGTGGTCATGTCCGCGTGCGGGAAGAGGCCGGGCGCCAGGCCGTTCACCTGTATGCCGTAAGGGGCCCATTCGACGGCGAGGGTCTCGACGAGGTTCTTGACCCCCGCCTTGGCCGCAGCCGAGTGGGCGAATCCGGGTCCGCCGGTCCACGCATACGAGGCGCAGAGGTTGATGATCGACCCCGGCGCCCCGTGTGCGATGTGGCGGCGTGCGAATTCCCTGGAGCAGAGAAAGGTCCCGTTCAAGGTGATGTCCACCACCGTCCTCCAACCGTTCGGTGAGAGGTCCTCGGCCGGAACCGGGAAGTTGGCGGCTGCGTTGTTCACGAGCACGCCCGGCAGCCCGATGTCGGTTTCCGCCAGGTCGAACATCGCCGATATCTGCTCCGCATCACGGATGTCACAAGTCGTCGTCAGCACCTTCGCCCCGGTTGCCTCCACAGCCTCCCGGCCCGATGAGAGGTGTTCGCGATCGCGGCTCGCAATGACCAGCGCAGCTCCGAGGTGGCCGAACTCGACGGCTATCGCTTTTCCGATGCCCGTGCCTCCGCCGGTGACGAGGACCGGCACTCCGGCAAAGGTGTCGGACCGCAACGCGCTCGTTCCGTCCTCCGGTGGTTCGGGCAGGCCCTGCTCGCGATCGTTCAACGGGCGCCCTCGAGGCGCTCGAGCACCCACATCGGCGGACGCGCGGTGAAGCCCTCGTCCGGCCAGTGCATCCAGCCCGAGCCGGCCAGGGCGCCACCGTCGGGATGAAGGGTCGTGCCCGTGATGTACGAGGACAGATCCGATGCCAGGAACAAGACGCAGTTACCGATGTCCTCCAGGCGCCCCTTCCGCCCGAGTGGGATGGTCAGTGCGTCCCCGGGATCGCGGTGGATCCCTCCGCCTTCGGCGGCGTCTGCCGCCTGGTCTCGAGCTGCGCGCACGCCGGCCGAGCCGGCCTGAGACACGACCTCTGACATCCCGGCGGTCGGAACGAAGTCCGGGGCTATGCAGTTGACGCGGATCCCCTGTGGCCCGAGCTCCACCGCCAAGGTGCGCGTCAGGTGGCTCACGGCGGCCTTCATCGCCGCGTAGACAGCGAAGCCGGGAGCCGCGCGGTGTGCCTCTATCGACGTGATCGTGATGATGCTGCCTCCTCGACTCGAGGCACTCATCATTCGGGCACCGTGCGCGATCGAGTCGGCCACCCAGGAGAAGTTCGTCCGGACCAGGGTGTCGCGGCCTTTGGAGGTCACATCGACGAAGGGTGCCCGAAAGGTTCCCCCGACCACGTTCACGAGGACGTCGAGCCTGCGGTAGTGCTGTTGCACCGCGTCGAAGAACCCGGCCAGGGCTTCACCGTCGCGCACGTCGATGGATTGTTCGAGGGTTTCGGCACCGAGCGCACGCGCGTCGGCGGAAGTGCGGCCGAGCGCCTCTGGATCGATGTCGCACAGAGCGACGGCCGTTCCCCCTCGCGCCAGGTCCAGCACGGCCGCGCGTCCGAGACCTGCACCCCCTCCGGCGACGACCGCCACCTTTCCCTGTAACGCACAACGTTCGTCGAGGAAACTCAAGGGCTCGGGCCTCCGTGAGCTTGCAGCGAGCCCTTCTGGGCCCGACAACTCCTACACCGGACCGGTCGAGACGTCCAGACCGACGCCCTGGAGGGGACGGTCTCGACCCCGAAGCCCGATAATTCGGGTAGAGAAGGGGAAGCCACCTAGAGGATCCCGACGGCATCGTCCGTTCGCCGGGCCTCTTAGACCACGGAGGACCTTGTGCCGGAAGACGCGAACCTGGAAGCGATCCCCGAGGCGGAGTGCCTGGAGCTCCTTGCGGCGGGGTCCGTCGGTCGCATCGCGGCTGTGCGAGACGGCCAGCCGCTCATATTCCCTGTCAACTACGTGCTCGAGGGCCGGACGGTGGCGTTTCGAACCGATCCCGGCACCAAGCTCGACGCTGCGACTCTGGGGCGCGTCGCGTTCGAGATCGATTTCGTCGACGCCGACGGGCGTTCGGGTTGGAGCGTGGTCGTCCAAGGGATCGGGAGAGAGATCACAGATGCCTGGGACGCCTGGTCCCAGCGCGTGTCTGCGCGGGCGCTCGAACCGTGGGCCGCCGGGGCCAAGGAGCACTGGGTCGCGATCTCGACCCCGGAGTTCTCGGGCCGGCGGATCCGCCGGTAGGCCGGCGCTTCGCCTGACCCGAAGCGTCCGCTCAGCCGAGCTCGGAGCCGACGATCGAGACCAGCGAGACCATCTCGCCCGGGTAGCCGCCCAGGTTGTGCATGAGAGCGAGCTTGCGGTCGGTCGAGATCTGGCGCTCGGGCCCTGCCTCACCCCGCAGCTGCAGCCAGCACTCGAAGAACATCCTCAGCCCCGAGGCGCCAACGGGATGTCCGAAGCTCTTGAGCCCTCCGTCGGGGTTGACGGGCAGCTCGCCGTGGAGTTCGAAGGTGCCTGCAAGCTCCTCCTTCCAAGCGGTACCTCGCTCGGCGAAACCGAGATCCTCCATGAGGACGAGCTCCGTAGGAGTGAAGCAGTCGTGCACCTCGGCCATGGCGAGTTGTCGGCGGGGGTCGGTGATCCCCGCTTGCGCGTAGGCGTCCGAAGCAGCCTGCTCGCACTCGGGGAAGTGCGTGTAGTCGTATTCGGGGTCGATCAGCCCTGATCCCGTGCCTGTCGCGACCGCGAACGCCTTGATGTAGAGAGGCTTGTCGGTGTAGCGCGACGCGTCCTCTGCCCGCACCACGATCGCGGCCGCTGCACCGTCTGCGACTCCCGCGCAGTCGAAGACCCCGAGCCGTCCGGCGACTCGGGGGGACCCGAGGATCGTCTCCTTCGACACTTCTTTTCGGAACTGTGCGCGCGGGTTCTTGGCGCCGTTGGCGTGGTTCTTGGCGGCGATGATGGCGAGGACGTCCATGAGCTCGTCCTCGTCGATCCCGTACTTCTTCGAGTACGCGGGGACGATCATCGAGTACATCGCAGCAGCGGTGAGGGTGCGCGCCGTGCCGTCGCCTGCTGGATTGGAAACCGCGATGCCCTGATACCCGCCGTCTTTGATCTTCTCGGCTCCGACCGCCATCGCGATGTCGTAAGCGCCCGACGCCACGGCATACGACGCGGCCCGAAGCGCCTCGGAGCCTGTGGCGCAGAAATTCTCGACGCGGCTCACGGGCTTACCCTGGATCTGAAGCGGCCTGGCGAGTGCCATGCCACTCGACCCCGAGGTGGCTGTACCCAGCCAGTAGGCGTCGATCTCGTCCTTCGTGACCCCCGCTGATTCGAAGGTGTCCATGGAGGCCTCGATGATGAGGTCGTCCACGTCTTTGTCCCAGCGCTCGCCGAACGGCGTGCAGCCCATACCTACGATCGCCACCCTGTCGCGAATTCCGTGCGATGACATGGCTTTCCTCCTTCGAAACAGCTCTTGGTGGCGGTTCAGCTCGTCGGGGCTTCAGCGGCAACTCGCACCGGTCGAGCCTTCCAGAAGTAGTCGTGGATGCCGTCAGCGCTGTAGAGACGACGGAAGGTCATCTCCACTCGCCCGCCCGCCACGACGGAGTCGGCGTCCACGTCGGTGAGCTCGACGGGGAACCTCCCACCTCCGTCGAAGTCGACGACGGCGAACGTGATCGGCGGGCTCGGTGAGTAGGCGATGCGGTCGACGGTGAAGGTGACGATCGTCCCCTGAGTGTCCGCCATTACGACGGGTTCCATCTCGTCGACCGCTCCACCGACCATCGAGACACGGGCGGGGGGAAGATGAAGCGCGCCGCTCGAGCGATCACGCGATCCGACGAAACCGAACTTCCAACCCTTGGACCTCCACGCGGGAGGGGACTGCACCCTTAAAGGCTCAGGCCGACGAGGCGGTTCGGGGGTGAGCATGCCTCGCCACGCGAGGAATTTCCCGTAGGACACGTCGGCCGTCGTCCGTATCTGCTCGGCGACGGGCCGTTTCGGAGACCAGCCGGCGATCGCCGACGTGGTCCGCAGAAGCAGGACGTCTGCGCCGTCGGCCAGGTTCACGAGGGCGATCACGTCGGCGGGCTGGGACTGTTCCAGCATCGAGGCGAGAAGGAGGCCGGGATGAGCGCTTCCGGCGTTGCCGACCGACACGGCGAGATCGTCCACGGCTTGCCTGTCCCTGCCGAGGAGCCTTGCCGCGACTGCTCGGGCCGCACGAGCGTGCATTCCCGTCACCGCGACGTGGTTCACGTGCTCGAGATCCAGCCCGGTGGACTTCAGCGCTCTCGACCACGCGTCTTGGGCGAGGGGCACGTACCTCGTCTCGCCGAAGCGCTCCTCCCAGACCTTCGACCGCTTCTCCCCAGGAGCTCGCCAGCGGTCGGTGAACTCGTCGGTCGCCGACGCGGTGCCGACCAGCTCCGCGATGACGGGGCTTCCGGGCGTGTCTTCTCCCACGAGCAGCGCCGCAGCTGCATCGCCCCCGGCGGACTCGTCTGCGCCACCGGGAAGGCCGTCGCGCTGATCTGACGTCACCACGAGGATGGTCCCGGCTCCTGCGAGCGCAGCCTGCAGAGATCCCACACCCGAGCGAAGCGCACCGCCGAAGTCCAGAGCCGACACCTCCTGGGGAAGGCGCAGAGCGGCGTGAATCGTGGTGGCGTTGGTCTTGTCCAGGTACGCGGGGCTAGTGGTGGAGAACCAGACGGCATCCGGCGCCGACGCCGGTACGGGTCCGAGGGCGAGGCGTGCGGCTTCGACGCCCATCGTCGTGGTGTCCTCGTCGTGGGAGGCGACCGACCTGGTGCCCTTGCCAGCGACGCTGCCCAGGAAAGACCCGATCGCCGAACGCTGCAGCCTGCGGTAGGGGACGTATCCAGCCGCGCTCAACACTCCTCGCATGGCGACCGATCGTACCCGGCCTGCCAGCCAGTCATAAGCGCTGGACCAGCACCTTCGGGCACCTGGGAGGATGGAGGATACGATCTGACGGACAGTCAGAAACGGCGGCATTGGAGCTGGATGGACTTCGAGTTCTCCGAGGAGCAGCAGCAGTTCGTCGAGGAGGTGGAGCGCTTCCTCGACGAGCACGACGATCCCGAGGTCTTCGACGTGACCAGGGAGAACATGGCCCAGATCGTCGACACCCCCCCGAGAAGGCAGTTCATGGCTTCGCTCGGCGCAAAGGGTTGGCTCGGCATCACCTGGCCCACCGAGTATGGGGGTAAGGACTCCGACGGGGTCTACGAGCACCTGCTGAACGAGGCGCTCGCCCGCCGTGGCGGGCCCCAGATCGGAAAAGGCGTCGGCATCATCGGCAAGACCCTCATCCGACACGGCAGTGAGAAGCTCAAGCGCGAGTTCCTGCCGAAGATCCTTCGCAACGAAGTTGAATTCGCGGTGGGCTACTCCGAGCCGAACGCGGGCTCGGACGCGGCCTCGATGCAGTTGAAGGCAGTGCGAGACGGCGACGGATGGATGCTCAACGGGCAGAAGACCTGGACCACGTCGGCTCACTTCGCCGAGTGGTATTGGGTCGGCGCACGCACCGACCCGAACGCACCCAAGCACCACGGCATAACGCTGTTCCTCGTTCCCCTCGACCATCCCGGGATCACGATCAAGCCCATCTGGACCATGGGTGACGAACGTACGAACGAGGTCTACCTCGACGACGTGTGGGTCTCCGACGATTACGTGGTGGGCGAGCTGAACAGGGGATTCCAGTACATCTCCGAAGCCCTCGACCTCGAGCGGTTCACGATGTTCACCTTCTCGCCGATCGCACAGCGCCTCGAGGTGCTATGTGAGTACGTGTCGACGGTGGAGCGAGACGGCAAACCGCTGAGGGATGACCCACTCGTGCGGCACCGCTTGGCGCAGCTCGCGACACAGGCAGAGGTGGCGAGGGTCCTGGGCCTGCGCTTCGTGGCCGAGTCCGCCAAGGGGGGCGCGGCGCCGACAGCCGAGGCCTCGCAGTACAAGCTCTACGCGACCGAGCTGTCGAAGCGGCTCGCCGACGCCTCGATGGACATCGGGGGGCCCGGTTCGCAGCTGCGCGTGAAGACGCCCGACGCCCCGATGGCCGGGCGCCCCGAGTCGACGTACCGCTACACCGTGATCGACACGATCGGCGGCGGGGCCTCGGAGATCCAGAAGAACATCATCGCCCGCCGAAAGCTCGACCTCCCCAAGAACTTCTGATGCCGGCCGGCGGAACAGGCCCTCTCGAAGGGGTGACGGTCTTGGACCTCTCGAGCGTCGGGCCGGCTTCGCGGGCGACGAGGCTTCTGGCCGATTACGGCGCACGAGTCGTGAAGATCGGGCCGCCGCCGGGAAAGGGCTCCTACACGGTTCCACCCTTCTATGCCTACGCGGCACAGCGCGGAACCAGCCGAGCGTTGATCGACCTGCGCGATCCCGCGGGGCTCGAGGCGTTCATGGCGCTGGCCTCGCGCACTGACGTGCTCGTGGAGAGCTTTCGCCCCGGCACTGCAGACCGGCTCGGGATCGGCTACTCCACGATCAGCTCGCGCAATCCGGGAATCGTCTACTGCTCGACGAGCGGGTACGGCAGCAGCGGCCCGCGCTCGAACTGGGCGGGGCACGACCTCGACTATCTGGCCGTCGGTGGGTTCCTGGCGATGAGCGAGCCGGGCGAGGAGGGCCGACCTCCGCTGCCGGGGGCGACGATCGCCGACTCCGCAGCAGGCGGAATGCAGGCTGCGCTCGCGATCACAACAGCGCTCTTTGGTCGCGCGTCGAACGGACGCGGACTGCACCTCGAGGTGTCGGTCACCGACGGGGTGCTCTGGATCATGTCGCTGGCGGTGGACGAGTACCTGGCCACAGGACGCGACGCAGCTCCCGGGCACGACGTGCTGAGCGGCCACTACGCCTGTTACGGCACCTATCGTGCGCGAGACGGGAGATGGTTGGCGGTCGCCGCCATCGAAGCGAGGTTCTTCGCCAATCTGTGCAAGGCGCTCGGCTGCGAGCAGTTGATCCCCCGCCAGTACGACGACGATTCGCAAGTTGAGATCCGCACGACGTTCTCGGCGTCGTTCGCCGCCAAGGACATGTCGCAGTGGGTCCTCGAGCTCGCCGGGGAGGACACCTGCGTCGCGCCAGTGCAGAGTGTCGCAGAGCTCGCAGCCGACGAGCAGTTCGCCCACAGCGGATCCTTCGTGGAGGCCAAGTCCGACCGGCACGGGAGCTTCCGCCAGGTCGGGCCCGTGCTCGCAGGAATGCCACCTCTGACGGAGCCGGTCACGGTGCCCGACGAGGAGTCCACCGACACCGAAGAGCTTCTCGTCGGCGTCGGCTACGAGCGATCGCGTGTGGAGGAGCTGACGTTGCGGGGGGTCGTGGCATGACCTCGGTTGCCGACGCCTTCGTGGGAGTCCAGGAGCTCATAGGCGTGCCGCAGTACGAGGAGAGCGCGGAATTCCCGGTGGAACGCGGGTACATATGGACGACATGCGCGTCGGTCGAGAACGGAAACCCTCTGTTCTGGGACGACTCGGTGGCCGAGTCGATCACCGGTGGTGCGATCGCGCCTCCGACCATGCTTTCTGTGTGGTTCCGGCCCCATCACTGGGCACCCGGGCGTGAACTGCCTCATCTCCCTCTGCAGGTTCATTTCGACCTGAAGGAGCGCCTCGGACTTCCCGAAGCCGTGATGACCGACAACACGATCGTCTTCTACGAACCGGTGCGTCTCGGTGACGTGCTCAGGACGCGCCAGATCCTCAGGTCGGTGAGCGAGGAGAAGACCACGAAGCTCGGAACGGGCCGGTTCTGGGCGATCGATGTCGAGTACGAGAACCAATCGGGGGTTCTCGTCGGCGTGGAGAGCTACACGGGGTTCGGTTACCGGCGATCGAGCTCCCCTCCGGTCCCGCCTGCTTCCGAGGTCCTACGCGAACCAGAAGCCGTGAACGGTCCGCACACCGCCGTGCCGAGCGAGGCCGGCTCGGTGGCGAGCGAAGAGAGCGGCCCGGCGGAGTCTTCGGTCCTGCTCGGCGAGGTGGCGAAGGGCGACCGCCTCCCACGGCTTTCGTACGACGTCTCCGCCACGACAGTGGTGCTCGGCGCCCTTGCCAGCCGCGACTGGCGGCCCATGCATCACGACAAGGACTTTGCCGTGAACCGCAATGGGACGAAGGACATCTTCTTGAACACTCCCAACCAGGCCTCCTGGTTCGAGCGGTTCGTGACCGACTGGACAGGACCATACGGGCGGCTCGGCAGGATGCGCTTTCGGATGAGGGGGTCGGTCTTTCCGGGCGACACGATGACCTTCGACGCCGTGGTGGATGAGGCGGGTGTCGACGACTCGGGCTGCGGCTGGGTGGGCGTCGACATCACCCTCTCGGTCGACGGTGAGGTGAAGACGAGCTGCGACGCGCGAGTCGCGGTGCAGGTCGACGATTCGGACAACCCCTGGACGCGCAGGGGGGGAGATTGGAAGCCATGAGGAGATGCAGTGCTGGATCTTGAGTTCACCTCCGAGCAGGAGATGCTCAGGCGCACGGTGCGCTCGGTCTGTGAGGCGTATTGCCCGTTGAGCGTCGTGCGCGAGCTCGAGGACGACCCCGTCGGCTATTCGGTCGAGTTGTGGAAGCAGCTGAGTCAACTCGACCTGATCGGGCTGACGCTGCCGGAGGAGCACGGGGGCGCCGGCATGGGCGCTCTCGAGGGTGTGGTCCTCTACGAGGAATTGGGCAGGGCGCTCGTTCCGGTCCCGCACTTCGTGAGCGCTGTCCTCTGTGGCGGGGCGCTCGCCCAGGGGGGCTCACAGGCCCAGCGCGACCAGTGGCTGGCGCCGATCGCCAACGGAGAGGCCATCTTGAGCCCGGCGTGGTTCGAGCCCGAGAACAGCTGCGGTCCCTCGGGTGTGCGGATGCGTGCCGTGGCCGATGGGAGCGGCCACCGCCTCAGCGGCCAGAAGCGCCACGTCGCTTTCGCATCCTCCGCACAGCGCCTCTTGGTCCTCGCTCGCACTGGGGAGGCTCCCGAGGAGGTCGATCTGTTCCTCGTCGATCCGTCCGCGGACGGTGTCCGGCTCACCCAACAACACTCCATATCCTCGGACAACCAGTACGACGTCGAGCTCAGCGAAGTCGCCGTAGCCCAAGACGAGCGCCTCGGTGGGACGGGATCAGGCTGGGGAACCTGGGACGCCGTCATGCACGACGCGTGCATCCTGCTTGCCGCTCAGGCCGTGGGCGGGGCGCGCCATGCCCTCGACATCACGGTCCAGTACGCGAAGGACCGCCACCAATTCGACAAGCCCCTCGGTGCCTTCCAGTCGATCTCCCACTATCTGGCCGACGCGGCCACGGCGCTCGACGGAGCGACGACCCTCGTGCACGAAGCGGCCTGGGCTCGCGACAGCGGGCGTTCGGTCGAGCGCCTGGCTCCGATGGCCAAGCTCTTCGCGTGCGAGACGTTCCGTGACATCACGGCGATGGCCCAACAGGTCTTCGGTGGTATCGGCTTCACTGTCGAGTTCGACATCCAGCTCTACTTCCGCCGGGCGAAGCAGCTTCAGGTCTCTTGGTGGGATGCCCCGTATCTCGAGGAGCTCGTGGCGCGTGCGGTGATCGACAGGGCAGGGGCCTGAGCGGTCCCACCCGGCCCATCTTCACGGGCGCATGCCGGGAGTGGCGCTACGAGCGCCCTACTGGATGGTGAACGACACCGACGGTGCTGTGACCGTATAGGCAGGCTCGCCGGCTCCCGCGCTCCAGGTCCAGGTCCCGAAGGCCTGATACTGCCCCGGGGGGATCTGAGTCTGGGTAACCGAGGAGGGACCGACGTACTGCTGGTTCCACGCGAAGGTCACGTTCTCTCCGTAGCCGGGTCGGAGCAAGGTCGGAGAAGGTTGGGCGCACTGCTCTCCCTGTTCGGGCATCGGCCAGACCTGTGAACCGGAGGCGTCGTCGACCACCATGCTCGTTCCGCACGAGTACGCGCCTGCCGGCACCGGGACAAGCTCACAGGGGCTCGAGACCGCCCGCAGATTGGTCGTGATGTCGACCACCTCTCCGGGGGGATAGTCGGCGGCGGCTGCGGACGTCGTGATCGACAGGTTCCCCGGGGTGCAGGGGCCCGGAGGCGCGGGAGCGGCCACACTCGCCGCGACCGACGGCGGCGGCGTGGTCGTCGGGGGGGCAGCTGGCGCCGTGGTGGTGGGGCTCGTCGGCTTCGGCACGGTGACCGCCTGGCGGGCCTCGGGTGCCGGGATGGTGCCGGGTGCCGCCGAGCTCGGCAGGTGCGCATGGGAATGGTCTGCGGTCTCGGCCACGGAGAATCCCGTCACGAGGCCGACAGCGAACAGAGCGGAGATGAGAGACGTAGCCCGACGAGGCTTCAGACGAGGGCGCGGCCTCTCGGAGACCCGCTTGTGCAGGGCCGACCGCCAGAGCGCCACACCGACCTCCTGTCCCAGGCAGGATGAGCCGCTCGCGCGTGTTGCCCCCCTGCTCCCCGTCGATGGGGGAACGCCGTCGGAGCCGCTTCCTCGCGCCCGGGTTCAGGGGCTCCCGACGCCAGGCGCCGCAGGAGAGGCTCAGCGGTCGGCGGACTCGAGGCCCAACGTGAACCCGGCCAGATAGAGGTCGGCCTCCGAGGTGCGCGGATAGCGAGCCGCCAGCCTCCGAAAGCGAGCGGAGTGCGTGGGCTCGATCAAGTGGGCCAGCTCGTGGACGAGAACCGCGTCGAGCACCCACCCGGGGACGACCCGGAGGCGGTCCGAGATGCGTATCTCGCGGGTGCGCGATGTGCAAGAACCCCAGCGGCGCTGTTGGTTCGAGACCCAGCGAACCGACGCCGGCCGGACTCCCCCCAGATAGCGGTCGGCCAGTGAAGCCGAGCGCACGAGCAGATCGCGGTCGGAGGTCGTGACGTGGGGCCGCTGGGCGAGGACCCGGCGGACGAGGCCGTCGACGAGCTCCACCCGATCGGCTTTCGGCAATCGTTCCGGCAGGACGACGACGACCCGCCCGTCCTGCCAGAACGCGCTCGCGGTCTTGCGCCGCTTCGCGCTCGTTCGTACTTCGACGGGGGGACCAGAGGGCTTTCGGGCCCATCCGCTTGGCATGCCGTAATCATGTCGTCAAGGTGTTGCGGGGTGAAGTCCGGCAGGGTGAATTTTCGAAGAATTCAAGAAGAGTTCGCGCGGCTGTCGAGGGCCGGGACAAAGCTGTTCGAAGAGTCAGGCTGATTCCAGGTTCTCCGCCTGGCGCGATGAGGCCATTCGGAAGGCTCCAGGGTGATCCCCGACACCGGCGGCGAAGGATCGCCCTGAGCCGCGACAGGCCAGTGCGCCCCTCAGATCTGGATGTTGGTCGGCTGGCTGCCTTCGACGAGCTGGATCGTGTCCGTGCTGCCCGTCGGGAAGACGCATAGCTCGGCGCCGTCGTCGGGGTTGTTGGCGCTGTTCGAGCCCAGAATCCCGTAGCAGGCGCCCTGGTTGCCGTCGTTGTACACGTATACCGTGTCATTGCCCGGGAGCGTGATGAAGGTCATGCTCGGCCCAAGGAGGTTGATCGGCGGAGTACTCGCGCCCGCCGGCATTTCGAACATCAATGTGATTACCGCCATAGCCGCCACCGCTCCGCCAATCTGCACCGCTCGTCTCACCTGCCGCCTCCTCACGTAAGCGCTACTGCGACGGATGGGTCGTCCCATGGTCTCGCCTCCGGGCCCGACAACCGGTTCGATCCACATCGGAACAACGACCCCGGAGCGAGAAACTTTCGGCTCAACGAGAGTCAGCAGAGCCTTCCGGCTTCTCTGCGTGCTTGGCATTCTCGAAAAGCTGACGGTGAGCCGCCGCGGGCTTTGTCTTCCCGCAAGCAGCGAGCCTCCGATCGACCCGGCCACGCTGGGTAGCATCTCTGGGAATTCCGCCGCGGCCTTTTACGAGGAGCTTCACGCGGAAGACCCGCCCCCGTAGCTCAGAGGATAGAGCGTCGGTTTCCTAAACCGTGCGTCGGAGGTTCGAATCCTCCCGGGGGCGCGCAGCAGCGCATCGTCGTAGACGATTTCGCTATCGGCGGGCGCTGAGGTGAGAAGAGAACCAGTCAAGTGTGCGGCGCCAAGCGTCTTTGGCGGACGCCTCGTGGTAGGAGCCGCGAGCATCGCAATGAAAGCCGTGCCCGGCCTCGGGGTAGCGCACGATCTCGGCCGGAACCTTCGACCCGGCGAGCGCTGTCCGCAACGACTCGACCTGCTCGACGGGAATTCCCTGGTCGAGATCGGCGAAAAGTCCGAGCCAGGGTGTCTCGAGCTCAGGCGCGAGCTCCAGCATGGGGCGCATCCCGAATCGCCCCTCCGCGATGCCGCCTCCGTAGAAGGTCACGGCCGCGCCGAGCGCCTTCTGTACCGCTGCGAGGAACGTCACCGTCCCGCCCATGCAGAATCCCACGACCCCGACCTGGGCTCCGCTGAAACTCGCTTTCGACAGATGGTCGAGCGTCGCGTCCAGGTCGCCCATCAACCCCTCCACGCTCAGCGCCTCAAAATGCGGCATCACCTTCTCGATGTTCGTGTAGTCGAGCACCGGGTCGCCGCTCCGGTGGAAAAGGTGTGGCGCCACCGCCAGATATCCCTCGCCGGCGAAGCGACGGCAGATGTCTTCTATGTGGTCGTTAACCCCGAACGCTTCCTGGACCACCACTACCGCACCTCGGGTCTCTCCCGAGGGCTCGGCTTCGAAGAGATCCATCTCGCCATCGGGGGTCTCGACTGTCAGCGTCCTACCCATGGTTCTTCCTCGTTCCGCTACCAACGCAAGGGATGCTGATTGCCGCCGTTCGATGCCTAGCACAGCACGGACCCTAGATGGCGGGGACCCAGGGCGAACTGAGCGACCTCGTGGCTAGGTCGGGTTCGAAGCGACGCCCAGCGTGAACCAGCTCCAGGGTTTCGGTCCTTTCGCATAGCGCTGCTCGACGTGCTCTACGACAAAGCCTGCCTGCTTCACGAGAGCCACCGCATCGCGCGTCAGGTGGCACCCGTCTGCCAACCTGCGCTGGAGCGGGTCGAGTCTGTGCTGCCACTTCGCCACCGACGGGTCCGGCGAGATCCCGTGTTCGAGGAAGTGGAACCGGCCGCCGGGTCGAAGGACGCGTCGAAGCTCCGACAGGACCTTCGTGGGGTCGGGGACGGTGCAAAGGGTAAACGTGGACAGACCGCAGTCACAGCTCGCATCATCGAGCGGGACGGACTGCCCGTCCAGGCCGACGTGCTCGACGCGTGCGCTTCCCGCCTCGATCCTTCGTGATGCAAGCCGTCTCGCCGCGGCGGCCGGTTCCACCGCCAGCACCACCTCCACTTGTGGTGGGTAGTGCTGGACGTTGAGACCGGATCCGAAACCGATCTCCAGGACGCGACCGCTCAGATCCTCGGTCACCTCTGCCCGCCAGTGTTGGAGGGCCCGGGTACCGCAAGCTCTGTCGACGAGACGAGGAAGGACCTGCTCTCTGTAGAAGCCCAAGGCTCCTAACGGTATCCGACGTCGCTCGAGCCCCTCTGGGGAGCCGATGAACATCTTCACGGGCATATCGTGAACGGCCGATGACCCCCGACGCCTTCACCGCCCTTTCGGCGCCTGAACGGGAAAGGCTCTCGCGAACGGACCAGCTGTCGTGGGTCGACCCGATGCTCGCGACGCTGACCGACAGGCGCTTCTCGGACACCGGCTGGATCTTCGAACGCAAGCTCGACGGGATCCGATGCCTGGCCTACCGGTCTGGCGACGCCGTGTCCCTCTTTTCGCGAAAGAGGCAACGACTCGAAAGAACGTATCCGGAGATAGCAGAGAATCTCGCCGCGCAGAGAGAGGACAATTTCGTCATCGACGGCGAGATCGTTGCGTTCGAGGGGAGGCGCACCAGTTTCGCCTTGTTGCAGCAACGCTCCGGGATAATCGATCCCACCCGCGCGAGGCAGAGCACTGTCCGAGTGATCTACTACGCCTTCGACATCCTCCACCTCGACGGTTACGACACGCGAGGGCTTTCACTTCGTGCCCGCAAGAGAGTCCTGAGGAGCGCCATCGAGTTCACCGGACCTCTTCGGTTCACAGTTCACCGGAACACTGACGGAGAGGGATACTTCGAGTCGGCGTGCTCCCGCGGCTGGGAAGGGATCATCGCGAAGAAGGCAGACTCCCTTTACTCGTCACGACGCTCGCCGAACTGGCTCAAGTTCAAGTGCAGCGTAGGACAGGAGTTCGTCATAGGTGGCTTCACGCAACCTGCGGGTAGCCGCACCGGTTTCGGTGCTCTCCTGCTCGGCCACTACGAGGGTGAGCGCTTCGTCTACGCCGGCAAGGTCGGAACCGGTTTCGACGAAAGAACCCTGCGAGACCTGCGTGCGAAGTTGGGCCAGCTGGAGATCGAGCAATCGCCCTTCGCCGGTTTCCGGCGCTTCGAGCGTGGCACGCATTTCGTCCAACCCTTGCTCGTCTGTCAGGTCACCTTCACTGAGTGGACCCGCGATGGCATGTTGCGCCATCCCCGGTTCGAGGGAATTCGTGAGGACAAAGCAGCAAGCGAGGTGGTGAGAGAGGCTACGACGTCCAGTCGATCGTGACCGTCCCCGCGATCTGAGGGTTGTGGCGGAGCCACCTTCGGGCGAAGGGGCACCAAGGCACCACGGTCAAACCACCCAGAGCGGCTTTTCGCATTGCGGCCTTCACGAGCGCCCCTCCAACCCCCTTCCCGCCCATGGCGTCGGGCACTCCCGTGTGGACGAGTACGAGCCGGTCGTCCTCGCGCTCGTACACGAGCTCGGCCACAGAGCCTTCCTCTTCGACGACGAGGCGACTCTCGTCGGGTCGATCGACGACGACCGGTGCCTGAATTCCACCTGGATCGCCGCCACCTTCCATATTCGTCATGTGAGCCGAGCGCGTCGTCTCGCGTCAATCCGCAACAATGGAGAACCTGGGTGTGACTCCGACCAAGCGTTCGATGGCCGGGAGAGCACTTCGCTCCGCCCACTCGACGTCCCGTAAGCGATCGAGCCGCACTCCTCGCCACCCAGCGCTCTCGGCCATCTCGATCAGGGTTCCGGGTGGAGTCCCCGAACCGAGTGGTAGCGAGGATCGCAAGGAGTCGGAGTAGCTGCCGTGGTGGTCAGGTGCCTGGCCACGTGCATTCCTGAGCAGAGCACGTACCCGAGACCTGGCCGCTTCGAAGGGATCGACGCTTCCCCAAAGGCTCTCGAAGAGCACGAGACGACCTTCCGGAGCAGCGTTTCTCCAAGAGCCAAGTGCGTCACCTGGTCGAGGAAGAGTCCACAACAGGTGGCGCTCCATGACCACGTCGAATCCATCCGGTGGGCTGTCGGCGTGGCCGACCACCACCTCTATGGCGAGGTCTTCGTCGGCGGCGCTCACGCGAAGCTGTTCGAGCATCTGAGGGGACAGGTCCAGCGCCGTCACTTTGTGACCGAGTCGTGCGGCGATGAGGCTCAGAAATCCCGTTCCCGCGCCTGCGTCGAGGACACGGACCGGACTCGGCGGCAGAAGGCGTGCCACAGCGGCTGTCCAAGCTGCCTGCACAGTTCGGTCGCGGGGCCGGTGCGAGGAAGAATTGTCGTAAGTGGGCGCATCGGCGTCCCAGAAGCTTCGAATCTCCTCGAGGCTTGCTTGGCTGATCGCTTGTTCGCCCGACATCGACGATGCTCCGCCAGAGTTCGTCGACGCCTCGCCGGTTTCCACGTTCGAGAGATCGCTCAATCTGGGAGGACCACTCCTTCGAGGGCGAGGAGTCGTCGCTTCATCGGAAGCCCGCCTCCGTAGCCGCCGATTCGACCCCCGCTTGCCACGACGCGGTGGCAAGGAAGGACGATGGGAATCGGGTTGGAGCCGTTTGCCTGGCCGACAGCCCGAAACGCCTTCGGTCGTCCCACCATCTCTGCGAGCTCTCCGTAACTGACCGTCTTCCCGTAAGGGATCTCCGACAGTGCGAACCAGACATCGCGTTGAAAGTGGGTGCCCGCAACTTCGAGAGGCAAGTCGAACTCGGTGCGTTCACCGGCGAAGTACTCCTCGAGCTGACAGACCGCCTCTTCGAGGGGAGCGAGCATCTCGCGCCCGCTTCGCCGGATCGGGCCCGCTCGTTTCGTGCCGCCATCGCCTTTTGATCTGGGCGACCCGGACGACGCGGACGACGCGGACGACCCGGGTAGGTCGATTCGGGTGATGGCTTCTTCGTTTCCCTCGATCGTCAGCACCCCGATCGGGCTCTTCATACTCACAACTTTGTTCATGCTGCACTCTCTTTCGTGAAGGTCGTTCTCTCCCGATCACCTTGGACCGACCACAGATGACCGAGCGCATAAGCGCGCCATGGTCGCCAACGCTCAGCCAGCTGTGTGAGCGAGGCGGCGTCCTCGCGTATGCCAATTTGGGCCGCGGCGCGCCGAAGCCCGAGATCTGTCGGCAGGAAGGCGTCGGGATCGCCGAGCGCACGCATGGCCACGTACGACGCGGTCCATGGGCCGATGCCGGGCAGCGCCAGTAGGCCCGCTCGGAGCTCGTCCGGGTCTGACCCCGGGTCGATCGTCAACCGCTCGCGGGCAACAGCTTCGGCGAGCGCCGCGAGGGCGTGGCGCCGTGTCGCCGGCATCGGGAAGGCCTCGGGTCGCCTCTCCGCGAGCTCAGCCATCTCGGCCGGCGACGGGAAGACATGTGTGATCCCGTCCCCGGAGTGGTGAACGGCGCGTCCAACGCCCGAGACGAGCCTTCCGAGAATGCGCCGAGCGCCGGCGACGGACACCTGTTGTCCAACGACCGCCCTGACAGCTATCTCGAACCCATCGGTGGACCCTGCGACCCTTCGCCCTGGAACCTTCAGGACCAGCGGACCAAGGATCGGGTCGGCACCCAAGCAGCTGTCCACCGCTTCGGGGTCGGCATCGAGGTTGAACAGATGGCGGCACCTCGCCACCGCGGTTGTCAGGTCTCGAAGGTCGCTGAGTGAGAACGCGGCGTCGACGTACCCGTCAGCAGGTGTCATCTCCACGGTGCCGTCGCCGTGATCCAGCCTCAAGCTTCTCGCATAGGTGGTGGCTTCGACAGCTTCGACCCCGGGTATTGCTCGCGCACCGAGGAACTCGAGCAGCGGTGCTGCCGCGAAGGGCTTGCGGTACGCGAGCCGCAACGTGATGGTCTGCGTGATCGCTCCGACGGGTGGCGTCGACCCACGATGGCGCGTCTTGCGTGCTGCCACCGTGCGCCTCAGCTCCGACGGAGTCCGAGCGAAGACTTCTTTGACGGTGTCGTTGAACTGGCGGACGCTCGAGAAACCTGCCCCGAAGGCGACATTCGCCACAGGTAGCTCAGTCGTCTCGAGCAGCAGCCGAGCGGTCTGGGCGCGCTGTGCACGGGCCAGGGACACCGCGCCCGTGCCCACTTCGGCGACCAGCACCCGATGGAGTTGGCGCTCGCTGTAGCCGAGCCGGCGGGCCAGTCCCAATACGCCTTCGCGGTCCACGATGCCGTCGAGGACGAGTTTCACCGCCCGCGCCGCGACGTCGGCGCGTCCCAGCCATTCCGGCGAGCCCGGGGCGGCATCCGGTCGGCATCGCATGCACGCGCGGAAGCCTGCCTGCTGCGCCGCCGCGGCGGTCGGATAGAAGCGGACGTTCTGCCTCTTGGGCGTGATCGCGGGACAGCTCGGCCGGCAGTAGATGTGCGTGGAGGTCACCGCGGTGAAGAACCACCCGTCGAAACGGGCGTCGCGACTCTGAACTGCCCGATAGCAGCGCTCGAAGTCCTCGATCACCTCGCCATCGTGGCACGGCCCGCCGCCTATGTCTGGCGGATTTCGGACATGGTCGTGGAGCGTCCGGGCTTGACGGAGAGGAGGATTTCAATACACTACGTCTTGGATTTGAAATCGACGAAATCCCGGGCAGCGGGTCGGGTGCTCTCGAGACCGAGAGGAGGACGTGTGCCGGCAATCGAGCGCAAGTGGTGGACCTTGATCGCGGTCTGCATCGCGATCTTCATGCTCCTACTGGACATCACGGTCGTAAACGTCGCCCTGCCGAACATCCAGAGATCGCTACACGCCTCGTTTAGCGACCTGCAATGGGTCGTGGATGCCTATGCCCTCACCCTTGCCGCCTTTCTCCTCACCTCGGGAGTAATTGGCGACATGTTCGGTCGACGCGAGGTCTTCGCGATCGGGCTCGGCGTGTTCTCGATCGCCTCTTTCATCTGCGGGGTCTCGAACAGCTCGTTGATGCTGAACCTGGCGCGTGCAGTTCAAGGAGTTGGAGGGGCGATCATGTTCGCCACCTCCCTCGCCCTGATCGCAGCAGCCTTTCATGGGCGCGACCGGGGTACGGCGTTCGGCGTGTTCGGGGCTGTGACCGGAGGCGCCGTGGCGGTGGGTCCTCTCGTGGGCGGCGCGATCACGTCGGGCATCGGCTGGCGGTGGATCTTCTTCGTCAACGTGCCCATCGGGGTGTTCGCGATCGCGGTGACTCTCACGCGGATCTCCGAGTCGAAGGACCCGAGCACCCGCAGGATCGATTGGATCGGTTTCGCCTCCTTTTCCGCATCACTGTTCATGTTGGTGTTCGCCCTCGTCCGCGGCAACACCTCGGGTTGGGGAAGTCCTCAGATAGTGGGTCTTCTCGTCGGCGCGGTGGTCCTGATGATCGTGTTCTTGATCGCCGAGCTGCGCCAGAAGGATCCGATGTTGGACTTGTCGCTCTTCAAGCGTCCGGCGATGGTCGGCGTCTCGGTCACGGCGTTTGCTCTTTCAGCATCGATCTTCGCGATGTTCCTGTATCTCACGCTCTACATACAGGACGACCTGGGCTACAGCCCGATGGCGGCAGGTGTCCGATTCCTGCCGATCACGCTGCTCGCGTTCGCCGTTGCCCCGGTGGCAGGAAAGCTGACGGTGAGACTCGACGCGAGGTACATGCTCAGTGCAGGGCTGGTCCTCGTCGGTGTGGGGCAGCTGCTCATGGCGAGGACGCACTTCGACTCGGGCTGGGCACAGCTGCTTCCGGGTTTCGTCGTCGCGGGGGCGGGGATAGGGATGATCAACCCGGTGCTCGCTTCGTCTGCTGTCGCCGTCGTACCGCCGCGTCGGAGCGGCATGGCGTCGGGTGCGAACTCGACCTTCCGCCAAGTCGGTCTAGCCACCGGTATCGCCGGGCTCGGAGCCATCTTCCAGAGTGAGATCGTTCACCGCACCGTCAGCACCCTCTCCGCCACGTCGGTCGGTCGCGAAGTCGTCGCATTCGGGGGAAGCCGCCTGAACCTTGCCCTGACCGCCGGTCAGGTCCAGGCGCTCACACACTCCTCTCAGCTCCCACCGGCCGCTCGAAGAAGCCTCGTGCACGCGTATCGCGTGGGGTTCTCCGCGACTCTGAACGAGCTGATGTTGATAGGCGGCGTGCTCGCGCTCTTGGGTGCCGTGCTCGCATACGTACTGGTAAGACAAAGGGACTTCGTGGCGACGGGAGTGGCAGGTTCCCCGCGTGCGGTCGGCGAGGAGGGTGCCGAGGCGCCTGAGCGTGTCGGCGAAGCCCCGCCGGCTGCGGTTGGTGCGGGGCGGACCGACGAGGCGCCGGGGGCGGCGAGTTGAGCGCAAAGGCCGAGCTCCTGGTCCGCCTCCCTGGCCGACCGAGGGACGAACGGGCGACAAAGGCCATCACTGAAGCGGCGCTTCGCCAGCTCGCAGACATCGGCTATGGGCGACTCTCGATGGAGAGCGTCGCAGCGGAGGCGGGAGTGGCGCGGGCGACCGTCTACCGTCGATTTCGCGACAAGGCCGACCTCGTTACGGCAGCGATCGCTCAACAGGCGGCAGTTTGGGGAGCGTCGCAAACCTCGAAGGACCCTAGAGCGGACCTCAAGCGTTTCCTGTTGGACTTCGACGACCGCTTCGCGAGCTCGTGTGTGGAGCTCGTCGGGGCTCTTCTCGCAAACCGGGAGGACCCGACGGCCCTGGCACTGCACCGAGAGAGGGTCGTCGGGCCTCGGATGGAATATGCCCGCGGACTGCTGCAGAGAGCCTGTGAGCTCGGTCAGCTCGACTCGGATGCAGACCTCGACCTCGCGCTCGAGATGCTCGTGGGTGCGGTGATCGCCCGAGCGGTCAGTGGACGCCGCAGTCGACCCGGATGGGCGGGACGGGCGTTGGACGCAGTCTGGCGGGCGATGGGGCCCAGCCAGCCCGGTGAAGGCTGAGCCGATTTCCTCTACCGCGCGAGTGCCTTCTACGGTCTTTCGGGACGGGCTTCTAGCGACGGGGAGGAAAGCGTGGTTGCGATCTCGGGATGGGTGGCTCCGGGCTGGGAGCACGTCAGACGAGCTTTCGAGCACAACTTCGAACGCGGAACCGAGCTAGGAGCCGCTTTCGCCGCGTACCACAGAGGATCGAAGGTCGTGGACCTCTGGGGAGGAACCGCCGACGAGTCCGATGGCCGTCCTTGGCAGGAGGACACGACGGTCATCGTCTACTCCACCACCAAGGGCGCGACTGCAATGTGTGCCAACCGCCTGGCCGACGAGGGAACCCTCGACGTCGAGGCGCCTGTGCGCGAATACTGGCCGGAGTTCGCGCAAGCCGGTAAAGAGGATGTGACCGTCGCCGATCTCCTCGCGCATCGGGCGGGTCTCGCGTGGATCGACGGCACGATGTCCTTCGAGGACATGATCGCCTGGGACCCGGTGATAAAGGCCCTGGAGGTCCAGACCCCGTCGTGGGCGCCGGGCTCCAAGCACGGATACCACGCGACGACTTATGGCTGGCTCGTAGGGGAGGTCGTCAGGCGGGTCACCGGCCGAAGCCTCGGCTCGTACCTGCGCGACGAGATTGCAGGTCCTATCGGCGCCGATTTCTTCATCGGCCTGCCCGCTGGAGAAGAGGTGCGTGTCGCCCCGCTTGTCCCCTTCTCGCTACGACCTCCTGCCGGCGAAGGCGGCACGAGCGGTAAAGGCAGCACGAGCGGAAAAAGTGATAAAGGCGGCACCACCGACACGTCATCTGTGAACGAGCTCATCGAGACGTTCCTCGGGCACGACGGGCCATTGTCCAAGGCGCTCAATGCCCCCGGTGGCGCATTGAGGGACACATCCGTGTGGGACGACCCTCGCCTGTACGCGGCGGAGATACCGGCGGCCAACGGCATCAGTGACGCACGATCGGTCGCGCTGCTCTACGCGTCCTGCATCGGTGAGGTGGTCGGCCCCTCGGGCGAGAGGATCCGGACCTTCTCGGAGAAGCAGCTCGACCGGGCGTCGCGCCAGGAGACGAGCGGTCCCGATGCGGTGCTCTTCGGCCTCGACCTCCAGTGGGGCCTCGGGTTCATCTTGAACCGGGGAATCATCGCGGCGAGTGGGATCGGGGGCCCACGGGCGTTCGGGCACTTCGGCATGGGCGGCTCGGCCGGCTGGGCGGACCCGGATCTCGAGCTTGCGATGGGATACGTCATGAACCGCATGTCCATCGGCATGACAGGAGATTCCCGCAGCTTCAAGCTGATGCAAGCCTGCTTCGAGGCAGCCAGAGGCTGACCCCGGGCCACCTCATCCCGCGGTATGAGCACGAAGGCACTTTCCGAGCAGCGCTCGCCGCCGTAGCCTCGGGAGCGTGCCCCTCGGCGACGCCGTCGTCATAGATCGCGACGGCTTGGATCAGCTGATCTCCGGCCTCACCACGCGTGGATATCGCGTTCTTGGACCGGTCGTGCGCCAAGGCGCGATCGCTCTGGGCGAAGTCAACAGCTCTGAGGACCTGCCCGAAGGATGGCACGACACCCAAGCCCCGGGCAGCTACAGGCTCGAGCACACGGATGACTCGGCTCTTTTCGCGTGGGCCGTGGGCCAGCATTCGATCAAGGCGGACGTGTTCCCGTCTCGTTCTGTCGTCTGGAGGGCCCAAGTCACCGACGGCACGGTCCGCTTGGAGGAGACCCGAGACGATGCGCCTTCGGCCGCGCTGGTGGGTGTCAGGCCGTGCGAGCTCGCCGCACTCGAGGTGCTCGACCGTGTGATGGGCACTTCGAGCGGGGATCCTCTCTACAAGAGAAGGCGAGCCGGTCTCGTGGTGGTCGCCGAGTGCGGCACGCCTTCGGGTACCTGCTTCTGCACCTCGATGGGCACGGGGCCCGCGGCCACAGGAGCTTTCGACCTCGCTCTCACCGAGCTTCTCGACTCGGGGGGCCAGCGATTTCTGGTCACGATCGGCTCCGAACAGGGGGCGGAGGTGCTGGCCGACGTCGAGACCCGTGTGGCCGACGACACCGACTTTTCCGCCAGGGCAGCGGTGCTCGAGCATGCCAACTCGCACATGGGGCGTCGCCTGGACACCGACGATCTTCCGGGCCTTCTGGCGAGGAACCTAGAACACCCGAGATGGGACGACGTGGCCGAACGCTGCCTCGCATGTGGCAATTGCACTCTGGTGTGCCCGACGTGCTTTTGCAGCACCGTCGAGGACACCACGACCATCGACGGCACCGTCGAGCGCCACAGGTCTTGGAGCTCGTGTTTCGACCTCGGACACTCCTACATGAGCGGGGGACCGGTGCGCTCGTCCACCCGGTCGCGTTACCGGCAGTGGATGACCCACAAGCTCTCGACTTGGTGGGACCAGTTCGGCTCTTCGGGTTGCGTGGGATGTGGCCGTTGCATCACTTGGTGTCCCGTCGGTATCGACATCACCGAGGAGGCGGTCGCCATCCGAGCCGGAGAGGCCGGGTCGAAAAGTGTTGACGCCGAACGTGGGTGAGGACCAGAAGAGGAGGATGTCCCTATGCCGGAGTCGATAGCCGAGCTCGTTGCGAACCATCCGCTGTTCGCGGGACTCCCGGGCGACACAGCCGAGCTCGTCGCCGGGTGTGCGCGCAACGTTGCCTTCGAACCCGGTGAGCTCCTGATCGTCGAGGGTGAGCCGGCTGACACGCTCTACCTGCTCAGAAGGGGTCGAGTTGCATTGGAGGTGCGATCCCCGGCGAAAGGAGCCATGGTCATCGACACCTTGGCGCCCGGTCAGGTGCTCGGTTGGTCCTGGTTGTTTCCTCCTTACCGATGGAGCTTCGACGCTCGCGCTCTCGACCCGGTCGGCGTCGTGTCGGTCGACGCGACCTGCCTGCGGTCGAAGGCCGAGGCCGATCCTGCATTCGGATACGAGCTCATGAAGCGTTTGGGTGCCGTCATCCTCCAGCGCCTTCAAGCCACGCGTCTGAGACTTCTAGACCTCTATGGCAATGACGTCGCCGGCTGAGGCGCCATCGCAGGCCCTTGCCCGAGCGGAGCTGGAAGCGCAGTTGCACTACGGGCCTCTCGTTCCCGAGCCTTACCGTGTTGCAGCGGCTCGCCACGAGACCGAAGACGTCGTCACCTTGACCCTCGAACCGCTGGACGCGCCGGTCGCGGACGCCCTTCCGGGACAATTCAACATGTTGACCGCGTTCGGCGTCGGGGAGGCTGCCATCTCGGTGTCGGGGACCGAGGACGGCGGAAGAATCGACCACACAGTGCGAGCAGTGGGCCAGGTCTCGAGAGCCTTGTGCAGCTCCAGGCCGGGGAGCGTCGTGGGTGTGCGGGGGCCGTTCGGCACTCACTGGGGAGTGGACGAGCTCGCGGGCAAGGACGCGTTGGTCATCGCGGGCGGGATCGGGCTCGCTCCTCTTCGCATGGGTGTGTCCCAGTTGGCAGCGGACCCGGCGTCAGGTGGAGCGAGGCACCTCGTTGTCCTGATCGGTGCGCGCACCCCCAATCAGATCGTCTTTGCGGAGGACCTCCGCCGATGGCGCGACTTGGGGACCGATGTCGAAGTAACCGTCGACGCAGCGGGACCGGAGTGGGGAGGGCCGGTGGGAGTGGTCACGGGGTTGCTCGACACGGTCGCGTTCGATCCGGCGGGAACTGTGGCCCTCGTCTGCGGTCCCGAGGTGATGATCAGGTTCAGCGCCCGAGCGTTGGTCGACCGAGGTGTCAGTCCCGAACGCATACGTATCTCGCTCGAGAGGAACATGCAGTGCGGAGTGGGTCTGTGCGGACACTGCCAGCTCGGTCCGTTGCTCCTGTGCCGTGATGGGCCTGTGGTCGACTACGCGGGGGCTGTGCCGCAGCTTCTCGTCCAACACGAGCGATGAGAACCGAAGCGATGACTGCGAGTGATAGATGACCGGTACAGGCGAGCCGCGGCAATCGCATGATTCGAACGCGGTCCGCCCGACCCTGGCAGTTTGGAAGTTCGCGTCTTGCGACGGCTGCCAACTGAGTCTTCTGGACTGCGAGGACGAGCTGCTCGCTCTGGCCGGCGCGGTCAAGATCGCCCACTTCACCGAGATGTCGCGCGCGGACTTCGAAGGGCCCTACGACCTCTCATTGGTGGAGGGTTCGATCACCACGCCTGAGGACGCCGAGCGCATCCAGGAAGTACGTCGGTCTTCGGGCCAACTGATCACGATCGGCGCGTGCGCGACGGCGGGCGGGATCCAGGGGTTGCGCAACTTCGCCTCGGCCGGCGAGTACGTGTCGACTGTGTACGCGCATCCCGAGTACATCAGGACCCTGGACACCTCGACACCCATATCCGCCCACGTCCCCGTCGACTTCGAGCTCCACGGGTGCCCCATCGACCGCCATCAGCTGCTCGAGGTCATAACTGCTGCCCTCGCCGGGCGCCGGCCACGGATCCCCGGATACAGCGTGTGTCAGGAGTGCAAGGCCCGGGGGACGGTCTGCATACTCGTGGCGCAAGGAACACCCTGCCTCGGACCCGTCACCCGCGCCGGGTGCGGAGCGTTGTGTCCTGCTGTGAACCGCGGCTGTTTCGGCTGCTTCGGTCCGGCCGAAACCGCGAACACAACGTCATTGACAGGAAGGCTGATCGGAGAAGGGCTCGAGCCGGTAGACGCGTCGCGTCTCTTCCGTACGTTCAACGCCAACGCACCCGAATTCAAGAGAGAGAGTTTGGCAAATGACCCACGGTAGCCACGCAAGTCGTGACGTCCACGTCGCAGCTCTCGCGAGAGTCGAGGGCGAGGGTGCTCTTCGGGTCGCGGTGCGCGACGGGACCGTAACCGACGTCGAGTTGAATATCTTCGAACCCCCGCGCTTCTTCGAGGCTCTTCTTCGGGGCCGAAGCTTCACAGAAGCTCCGGACATCACTGCCCGCATCTGCGGGATCTGTCCCGTCGCATACCAAATGAGCGCGTGTGCGGCGATGGAAGATGCATGCGGGGTGTCGGTGGAACCGCGGATCGCGGCACTTCGGAGGCTCCTCTACTGCGGCGAGTGGATCCAGAGCCACGCACTGCACGTATACCTGCTGCACGCACCCGACTTCCTGGGGTGTGAGGACGCGGTGGAGTTGGCGACCCTCGACCGTTCGGCGGTCGAACGCGGCCTCGACTTGAAGCGCACCGGCAACTTGGTGATGGAAACGGTCGGAGGTCGCGCCGTCCACCCGGTGAACGTGCGGGTCGGAGGCTTCTACAGCGCGCCCGAGGTGTCGGCGATTCGGGCGTTGGCCGAGCCATTGCGCAGGGCCCGCGACACCGCTCTGGTGACGACGCAGTGGGTGTCGTCGTTCGACTTTCCGGACGTGGAGGAGGACTACTGCTTCGTGGCACTGCGCGGCGAGGACGCGTATCCGATCGAGTCCGGCAGGATCTCGTCCTCGGAGGGACTGGACACCGACCCGGCCGGCTTCGCCTCCCTCGCGGTCGAGGAGCACGTCGCTCACTCGACGGCGCTTCACGCCCGGCTCGGAGGTAGCCGGGAGTACCTGACCGGACCCCTTGCCAGATACGCGCTCAATTCAGCCGTGCTGCCTGCGGTCGCTCGCGAGGCGGCCGATGCGGCGGGCCTCGGGGCCGCGTGCCTCAACCCCTTCCGCAGCATCGTGGTGCGGTCGGTGGAGCTCGTGTTCGCGTGTGACGAGGCGCTTCGTCTCGTCGAGGCCTACGAGCCTCCGGAACCACCCGCGGCGACGGTGGTGCCGAAGGCGAGCGTCGGTGGCGGGGCGACGGAAGCACCACGAGGGCTCCTGCTCCATCGCTACGAGCTCGACGCGGAGGGGACGATCCGCTCGGCGCGGATCATGCCGCCCACTTCCCAGAACCTGATCTCGATCGAGGGCGACCTGCGACGAGTCGTCCAAGGCGCTCTCGATCTCTCCGACGACGATCTGACGAGGCGCTGCGAACAGGCGGTGCGCAATCACGACCCCTGCATCTCTTGTGCTGCTCACTTCCTCGACGTGACAGTCGAGCGCGGCCAGTGACGCGATCTGAGGCACTGACGGACGAGCGCTTCGCGCCACCCCGGGGATCGCGGATCGTGATCGCCGGGATCGGAAGCGACTTCCGGCGTGACGACGGGATCGGTCCGGTCGTCGCGAGGAGATTCGCGCAACGGGTCGAGACGTCCTTCGGTGCCTCGTCGGGCATCCACGTCGTCGGTCCTTTGGGCGACCCTCTCGACCTTCTCGGTGAGTGGGACGGAGCGGAGCTGGCCGTCGTCATCGACGCGACTCGATCCGACCTGGCTCCGGGAACCATCTCAGTGATCGAGCTTGGCGTCGCGCTGCTGCCCGGACCGCCGGGACCGGCGGGACCGCCGGGACCGGAAGCGCGCGCCACCAGTGCAGAGACCGCCCGCAGGTCGAGCACCCACGGGATCGGACTGGCGGGGGTGCTCCGGCTCGCCAGAGCCGTGGGACGCGCTCCTGTCCGAGCGGTAGTCGTGGGAATCGAAGGCGAGGACTTCGCTCAGGGTGCGGAGCTGAGTCCGTCTGTCGAAGCGGTGGTCGAAGAGGCGGTGTCCCGCGTCGCCGGCCTGGTGGACACTGCGATCCGGACCTAAGACCCGAGCCACCAGGCCATCGAGCCTCAGGCCACCAGCTCGTCGGCACTGAACGCCGGCTCGAGCGAAGGCACCTCGGCACTCCGGGTGCGCCCTGAGCGCAACGAGACGAGGGCGATCAGGAAAGCGAGCAGGGCTAGACCCGCACCGACCCTGAAAGCGGCGCCGTACCCGGTCGTTATCGCCACGGCCTGGGAGACGTGGTGCTGACCGCGGGTGACCGAGGTCGCCACGGTGACCAGAATGGCGAGGCCCAACGACCCGCCGACCTGCTGTCCGGTGTTCAACAAGGCAGACGCGAGCCCGGCCTCCTCGTTGCGGACGCCGGAGACTGCGGTGAGCGTGAGGGGTACGAAGGCCATCCCCATCGACACAGCGATCAGCAGCGCCGGGCCGAGCACGCCTTCGAGATACCCGCTGTGGACCGAGATTCGCGAGACCCAGACGAGGGCTCCCGCCGTCATCAACGGTCCGATCGTCATGGGCAGGCGGGTGCCGATCCTGCCGACGAACTTCGACATCAATCCGGCCATGATCACGATTCCAGCTGTGAGAGGGAGGAACGAGAGACCGGCCCGAAGCGGGCTGTATCCGAGGATGTTCTGGACGAACTGAGTCAGGAAGAAGAACAGCGAGAACATCGCCGCACCGAGGGTGAGCATGATCGAGTAGGCGCCGGCGCGGTTTCTGTCGGAGAAGATGTGCAGGGGCATGAGGGCGTGCTCGCTGCGCGTCTCGATTCTCATGAACGTTGCGAGTAGCACACCCGCCACCACCAGGGGCACGACGGTTCCCGGGTTGCCCCAGCCCCTCGAGGCGGCGTGGGCAAGGCCGTAGACGAGGCTCGTCATGCCGCCGCTGACGGTCAGTGCTCCAGGCAGGTCCAGACGGCCGGTCTGGCGATCGGTCTCTTTCAGCACGCGAGGCGCGAGGAAGGCGACGAACAGTCCGATCGGGACGTTCACGAACAGCACCCACCGCCACGAAGCGATGTCGGTCAGGATCCCGCCGAGGAGCAGGCCGATCGCGCCGCCACCTCCCGACATCGCCGCGTAGACACCCATGGCACGGTTTCGCCCGGGACCTTCGGGGAAGGTGCTGGCGATGAGAGAGAGGGCCGTAGGAGCCGCGATGGCTCCGCCGACTCCCTGAAGGACGCGCGCGGCGATCAGCCATGCCTGGTCCAGGGCGAGGCCGCCGAGGAACGAGGCAAACGTGAACAGCAGCACGCCGTTTATGAACATTCGGCGTCTGCCGAACAGGTCGCCGGTACGTCCACCGAGCAGGAGCAGGCCGCCGAACGCGAGCGCATATCCGGTGATCACCCACTCGAGGTTCACCGCTGAGAAGTGAAGCTGGCGCTGGATCGACGGCAGGGCGACGTTGACGATCGTGGCGTCGAGGACGACCATGAGCTGGGCTGCGGAGATGACCACCAGCGCAAGCCCCAGAGGGCGCTTCGACGAAGAAGCGTCAGGGTCGGGCAGACCCTCGGGGGTGAGGTCGCTCTGGGGGGCTTCGTCGACTGTCATTGGCATTCCTCGATGGTCCTCGTGACGTGCGGTGCGTTTGGCGGGTTCGAGATCGCAGCCCGAGCTTCCGACAGCGGGCGGTCTCGATCAGGTGCCGAGACGGATCAAGTCGCCCTCGCCGGAAGAGGCGGTGGGCAGGCAACCGGAGTGCCGTTCCTGTTGCCTCCAGCAGCCTCCCATATTACTTGAGTTTCGTCAACCCTTGAGCTTTAGCAACCTCAAGGCTCGCGATGCTTCACTAAACTCAACCGGTGGTGTGTGGGAGCGATTCCCGATTCGAGGGAGGAAATGCAGCAATGACCGACCTCTTGACTAGGGCATCGGAGAGGTAGGGTGCCGTCCGTGGTGCCTAGGCTCCAAAGCGTGACGGGTCGCGTGGCTTCCAAGGCCCGACGACCGTCGGCAGAGGCCCGGAGGGTTCCCGCTGCACGGCAGGCCTGGAACAGCATCTTCGATCTCTTCTTGTTCAGCCCCGAGGTCCACGACCGCATGCAGAGCATCTGCGAGGCGACGGGGTTCACCCCTGGGTTGATCAAGTCGGTGATCTCGCCTGCCATGGCGACCGGGGAGCCGGTACCGATGCGAAAGCTGGCGAGCGAGTGGCACTGCGACCCCTCGTACGTGACGATGCAGGTACGTGAGCTCGAACAAAGGGGCCTCGTAGAGAGAGAGTTCAACCCCGACGACCACCGGTTCAAGACGGTCGTGCTCACCGACAAAGGCGAACAGGTCAGGTCCGAGCTCCTGGACCAGCTCCTCGAGCCACCCGCTTTCTTCGGGACCTTGACAGCCGCCGAGCAGCGCCAGCTTCGTGACTTGCTCCAGAAGCTCGTCGAAGAAATGAAGCGCCCGCCTCAGGCCTCCGGTTCCTAGCTTTCCCCGAGCGTCTCGATCTCGTCGGTCCCGAGGACAATCGCGGCTGCGGCGACGTTCTCGTCGAGATGATCCACCGAGCCCGTTCCCGGGATAGGGAGCATCGCAGGAGAGCGGGTCAGGAGCCAGGCGAGGACCACCTGCCTCGGGGTGACCCGGTGAGCGGCCGCGACGCGTCCCACAGCGTCGTGCCGGTCTATGTCGAGGATCGGGGCCCATGGCAGGAAGGCGAGACGCTCCTTCTCGCACAGGTCGACCATCGACTCAGACGTTCTGTCGGAGATGTTGTAGCGGTTCTGAACGGACACGATCGATGCGACAGCCTGCGCCCTGCGCATCTCCGCCTCGGTCACGTTGCAGACGCCTATGTGCCGGATCTTCCCTTCCTGCTGCATCAAGAGGATCTCCCCGAGGGAGTCTTCGAGCGCGACCTTGGGGTCCGGCCGATGGAACTGGTACAGAGTTATCTGCTCGACGCGGAGACGGCGGAGGCTTCCCTCGCATGCTTGTCTCAGGTGCTCTGGCCTGCCGTCAGGAATCCACTGGCCGGGTCCAGGTCTCACCAGTCCACCTTTTGTCGCGATCACCAGGTTCTCGGGGTACGGGTGCAGAGCCTCGGCTATCAGGGTCTCGGATACCTCCGGGCCGTAGGAGTCCGCGGTGTCGATGAAGTCGACGCCCAGCTCGATGCATCGGCGCAGAACTGCCTTGGCTTCGTCCCTGTCCGGCGGATCTCCCCAGATGCCGTTGCCCGTTATCCGCATCGACCCGAAACCGAGTCGGTTCACGGTGAGCTCGCCGCCGATTTCGACGGTTCCCGACATGCGTGCATCAGGGCTGTCTGAGGTCATCGCCGCACCTTATCTGTGATTTGCGGTCCCGAGACCGGCGCAAAAGCTTCTGGTTTATCCTTGTCCGCGGTGGGCGGCGAAGTTGCGCGAGGCATCGCGAGAGAAGAGTCGAGTCGTGTTTCCGAAGCGACGTCGCTCTTTCCGAGAACCGCCACCGCCGAGCGGCTCGAGCAACTCGAACGCGTCGCGGAGAACGCCCAATTCCTCGCCGATGTCTCCACTCTCTTCTCGTGGTCGCTCGACGTGAACGAGACGTTGAACAGCACGGCTCACCTGATGGTGCCGAAAGTCGCCGATATGGCGACGGTGCACCTGTTCGACGAGATCGGGGTGTTGCGCCGTGTCGCGCTGGCGCACTGTGACCCGACGACCGAACGGCGATTCGCGGAGCCAGACGCCGAAGAAGGTCTCGAAGCGAGAGACGAGCTGATCGGTCTTGCGATGAAATGCGGGCGTTCGGCTGTACTGGGACTGGGTGAGGGCGCGTCCCAGGATCGGGCGGTGCTCGACGAAGGCTGTTCGAGGACGCTCAGGAGCATGGGCGTCACTTCTGCGATGGCGGTCCCTCTTGTCGCACGAGGCGAGATGCTCGGCCTGCTCGGGTTGTTCCGATTCGACTCCTCTCAGCCGTACGACGCCACCGACATCTCGTTCGCCGAGGAGCTCAGCAGGCGCGCAGCTGTGGCCATCGACAATGCACTGGTCCACAGGCGGCAAGCCGACGTGGCACGCGCGCTGCAGGCGAGCCTCTTGCCTCCTGCGCTCAGCGATCTTCCGGGGCTCGAGGTCGCCGCCACCTTCCATCCTGCGGGGGAAGGGGTCGAGGTCGGCGGTGACTTCTACGACGTCTTCCACCTCGCGGGCAACCGGTGGGTGCTCATGATCGGCGACGTGTCGGGGAGCGGCCCGGCTGCGGCCGCACTCACCGCTCAGGTTCGCCACGGCGCGCGAGTCGCGGCGCGGGCGGGGCTCGATCCTCCCGCAGTGGTGGCGGCGATCAACACCTCACTGGACGAGACCACGGGGTCCGAGTGGTTCTGCACCATGGTCTACGCAGAGCTCTCGGTCCACGATGCCGGTGCGGACCTGCAGATCGTCTGCGCAGGGCACCCTCCGCCCCTAGTGCTCCGGGGAGACACGGTGGAGGCTGTCGGCGTGCAGGGGCCACTTCTCGGTGTCCTCCCCCTGGCCAGCTTCGGTGTGCGTCCAGTGAGGCTCGGGCCGGGACACGCATTGGTCATGGTGACCGACGGCGCTCTCGAGGCACGGGCGAACACGGGCGACGAACAGAGCCCCGACGGATTCTTCGGTCAGGAGCGCCTCGAGCGCACGATCAGAGGGTGCACCGGACAACCCGCCAGTGTGATCGTCAAGTCGATAGCGGACGAGGTCTTGGCCCTGAGCGGAGGCCAGCTGGGGGACGACCTGGCGGTGCTCGCGGTGCGGGCCGATCCGCGCGTGGATCCGTAGAACGCCTGTCGCGGCGCTTAGGACCACCTCACCGCGAGTAGTCGGCTAGCCGCCGCTCGCTACACTCCGGCCCCGATGAGAGCGGCGGCCACCTCGGCGACCCGTAGGACCCGGATACGGATCCTTCTTTCGCTGACCTTCGTCGTAGCCGGCATCGCCGTCGTGGCTTCTTGGAGCAGCGGAAGCACGCCACCCGCTCGCTGGGCCGGCGTACTGCACCAGGGTGGTGCGTACCAGTTGACCGGCCCGGGGACGGCGGCTTTCAGGGCCACGGGCCTGACCCTTTCCATCACGAACAACGCATCCGTTCCTCCTGTGCCTTCGGGCTACGCGCAGGCGGAAAGCGGGACTCTGTTTCCCAAGGGCAACGGAGTCCGGTACATCGATCCGGATCCCATGTTCTTCGTCTCAGACTACGTCCTCGCCAAGTATCCGTCGTGCATAACCGTCACCACCCCGTGCCCGATCAGCGCCGCTGACCGCACCTACATGCTCGACCATGTGCGAGAGCTTCTGGCCAACGATCGCGATCAGGCATCGGTCGCGGGCTACTACATCCTCGACGACTATCCGGGCAACATCGTGAGCTTGCTCGAGCAGGTCCGCTCTCTGGTCGCCGCCAGCAACCGAGGCCTCGCGACCCCTCGGCCCACGGTGTGCGGATTCGGTGCCACCTTGGACTACCGGGCAGCCCCCGGAGGTCCATACGTACCCGCGACCCTCGAGCGCAACAAGTTCCGAAATGTCGAGTTGCTCAACTTCTCGCCTCGTGCATGCGACCTCGTCACCCTCGGCGTATACGCGAGAGACGGCGAGCCGGACAGCGACTTCTCGATGAAGAACCTGATGCCCTTCATGCTCGATGCACTGCGCGCACGAGGGTGGAACCCGTCGAACGAGCCGTTGCTCGGCACGCCGATGGCCTGGGGAACGAACCCTCCAACTTCTGGGCAATTGCAGACGGAGACGGCCGCCTTCTGCCGTGCCGGCGCTCAGAGCATCGTGGCGTTCACTTGGGCGAATTTCCCTCCTTCGGGATCCATCAAGGAGCTCGACAACGACGCCGACCTGCGTAGCGGCCTGGTCGGGGGTCTCACGACGTGCGAGGGCATGTGGGGCGGTAGCGGCTGACGCGTCCCGGCGCTCCAGCGCCGCGATCTCCTGGTCGGATCAGATTTCGGGAGAGCTGATCGCTCCTGCTGTCGCGACATCGAAGGGGTAGCTGCGCATCGCCCTGAAGAGAAACACCGCGCTCGCGCTCAGCGGCAGGAGCATGATGATGAACGTCCAGCGCAGTCCCGAAGCGTGACCGCCTGCGATGTTGTCCGACAGCACTCCGAACAGCAGTGGCGCCAGCGCCTGAGCCCCAGTCCGCAGGAAGGTGCGGATGCCCTCCGCCCGGCCCCACAGCGTCGAGGGCATGATGTCGAGACGTGCGGCGTCGATCGGTGGGTTCTGTGCCGAAAGTGCGGCAGCGGCAAAGAGCAGATACGGCAAAGTAGTGAGAATGCTGCTGCTCACCAACGCCGGGATGAAGAACACGACCGTGAGCGAAGCCGCGACCGCTGCGATCAATACCCGGCCGTTGAGCCGGCCGTGTCGGAGCAGCGAGTCGCCCAGAGGACCAGCCACGAGAACTCCCACTGCGGCACCCGCACCGATCGCGAGCATGAGCAGGTTCGCCAACGCCTTGTTCACGTGGTCCACCGTCGTCACGTACTCGACCCCGAAGGTCTGGATGCCCGCCAGGAAGAAGTAGGCGCAGGCACCCGAGATGATCAAAGCGACGTTCGTGCGCACGGCCAGCACATAGCGCGTCGCCGATATCAAGCCCATTCGCTTGCCCCGGGCGCGCGATACCAGCTGCGGATCTGGTCGGATGCCGCGCTCGAGAGCCAGCCGTTGTGCGTCGGTCACCTCCGGAGAGTGACCTCCGCCCTGCCCGTCGGGTCCGTCACCCGGCGGCTGCTCCTTGTAGTCGGCAGTGTAGGAGGTGGTCCCCGCGTATCCCCCTCCGTGGGCAGAGGCGGCAGCGCTCTGTGCCGCTCCGGCGGCTTCGTCGATTCCCGCAGCACTTCCTGAACGTCGATCGTGGACCGGCCCGCCGGTGCTTCGAGTGTCGGGAGCGAAAGGCGCCGTGCCGCCCCGCCTCGGTTCTGGAAGGTGAAACACCGCCCACGCCAACGGGAATGCCGGCAGAGCGAGGATGACGAAGGCAGCTTGCCACGAGAGAGCTGCGACGTCGCCGGTCAGAGCAAACCCGACGCCCGCCCCGACCAGCTCGCCCGTCAGGATGTAGCTGTAGATCTTGCCCCTCTCGCCTCCGGGGAAGTAGTCCCCGACGAGGGATGCGATGACAGGTCCCGCCACGGCCGTCACGCCGCCCAGGAACAATCTCGTGACGAGCAACTTGCCGAACGAGTGCCCGACAGTGACGCTCGAGATCATCGCCAGGCCCCAGATCACGATGGCGAACGAGAGGGTCCACGTGCGTCTGACTCGATCAGCGAGCATCCCGAACGGCACCGAGGCGATTGCGCCGACGATCGAGTTGACCGCCACCAGGAGACCTATATCGCCGTTGCCGATGTGGAACCAAGCGCGAAGGGACGTGGCAGCCGCTCCCACGGTCGCGGCGTCTGCACTTGCCATCGCGAGCACGCAGGCGAGCACCACGATGACCCTGGCGCGCTCGGGCCCCCCGAGAAACACCGTGAGTCGCTGTGTGCCGGAGGAGGCACCTTTTCCGGCGCCGGCTGCGGCTCGAGACGCCGCCCTCGAGGCGGACTGCCAGAAGGACCGCTTCGGCGGGTAACGAGAAGGCCGACCGGACATCCCCCCCGGGCGTCCCCCTCCTGGCCCCCGCGGGGGCTGACCCGGTGCGCCCGGGGGTCCGGGCATGTCCTGGTGGTAGGTCACCGGCGAACCTTCATCTCGAGAACGGGGAGACCCCTCGGGGGAAGGTCACTTCCCCAGCTTGGCCCGCGCCGGCCGCCTGAACGAGTCACAGAGAGAGTCATGGGTTTAGGCCCTGCTGGACGGCAGGCCGGACCTCAGAATCTTTGCCAGTAGGTGCCGGCGAGCATCTCCTCGAGGCTCGTCCGGTGCATGATCATGTCGTCGGGGTCCTCTGGCATGACGATCTCCCCGAAGAGCACCTGGCGGCGTGCGACCCGGCTCATCACGACCGCATGCCGAAGGGCGGCGTAGAGCGTGTAGAAGTCGAGGTCTCGGGGGGCGTACCGCGAGGCGGACTCGTAGAGCGAGGCGACGTCCTCGACGTGCATGAAGCGACCCATACCCGGAAGCCCGGCGGAGATCGCGATGTCGTCGAGGAAGCGGTGCAGGTAGACCATCCACGCGATGTCGACCTCGGGCGGTCCGACGGCGGCCATCTCCCAGTCGAGGACGGCCACCGGCTCGAAGTCGCGGAACATCATGTTCCCGATCCGGGCGTCCCCCCAGCTGACCACCGTGGGCCCTTCGTGCTCGGGCCAGTGGTCGTCGATCCACTTGAACGCCCGCTCGATGAGGGGGGACCGCACGCCGTCCGAGCACACCCACTCGTAGTACGCGCCCAGATCGGCCACGTGACGTCTGAGGGCGGTGTCGCCCGGACGTTCCAACTCCAAGAACGTGATGTCCCCCGGAGAGACCTGCATCTGGTGGATCTCGGACAGGACGCGCACCGCTGAGTCCTGGAGGCGACGCTGGTCGGCCTCGGGAGCTTCCGAGAGCCACGACCCGAAGGGGTACGGCATCACGTCAGGCGGGACCTCTCCGTCGACTCGCTCCATCACGAAGAACCGAGCCCCGACCGGAGTTTCGTCCTCCTCCAGCCAAAGAGTGCCCGGAACAGGCACCCCGGAGCGCTCTTTGACGAGCTGCATCACGCGGAACTGGCGTCCCAAGTCATAGACCGGGAACACGGGAACTGCTGCCGGGTCCGGGCTCAGCCGTGCGGCACAGCGTCGCGAGTGGGGCGAACCACCCTCGTTGTAGGCGACGTCGAAGAGAAGCGTCTCGCTCGACATCCCGTTCGACTCGGGTGCCTCGAAAGAGGTGATCTGCGCGCCGGCGAGCTTTCCCCGCAGCCAGGCGGTGAGGCGCCGCTCGAGCTCGTCGCGGTCGCGCGTGGAGATCTTGAGCGAAGGGCGTCCCTCATTCCCTTGAGCTGCGCCGGCCCCGACGACGGTCTCCGCCGCACCGGCAGGAGCTCCGTCTCCGCCGTCGTGATCTCGCATTCAGGTCGCTACCGAGGACCAGTCGTCGAAACCCGACGGTTGGTGACGGCCGAAGGTGCCGTGCTCGAACATCCCCCATCCCTCTTCTCCGTCACAAGTGGCGCGAGCCACGTGGTCGATCACGCCGAACGCAGAGCGCGCGGCGACCTGTGCGTCCTCGAGGTCCACATCGACCCGCTCGACGAAGCCACGCCCACGCCAGGATCCGTGTGCCCAGTCGGGGTCTCCGCCGTATCCAGGCCCACAGTTGAGAGCGACCATGCCCAACGTGGTGACGTCAACGGTGAACGACTTGCCGCGGGTGCCGAGCTGCAGCTTTGCCGCCGACGGTTGACGGGTTCCCGGTCGGTAAGCGACCTCGATCTCCGGCCAGCCGAGCTGCTCAGGCGCCCTCGCGGACGAGGCCGGCCAAATGCGTACCGCATCGCTCATGGTTCGATTGCCGTCGCCGTCCTCCTGCGCGATCACCAAGAGACCGAACTGTTCGAAGCGAAGGGGTACGTACGTCCACCAGAAACCGAACCTCTCATCGGGCTCAGCCGCCGCGCGGCCGGGCGGCTCCGGCTCGCCGACTGGTCGAATGCCCCATGACCGGTCTCGGGTCCCCACCCAGCGGTCGTCGGACAGCTCCAGCTCGTCGCCGTCTATTCGCAACGTTCCCGACCAGGTGCCTACCTGCGCGAAGCGAGCGGCGTCCAGGATCACGCGGTCGCCTTGCCGCATGACGTGCTGCGGCTCCTCGACTGCGGGGAAGGATCCGGTCCAGTTGAGGTCGAACCAGATCCCGTGTTCCTCGGCCTCGCACACGAGCCTCACACGATGCAGTGGTTCGACCACCTCGATCCTGTAGGGCCCGACCTTCTGGAGCGAGCGATCGTCGCCGAGCGCGTCCGAGAGGCGCAAGGTCGTCTGGCGCGGGCTGCGCGCGAGGGTGACATACGCGTCGATCACGCCCAGGTTGGGATAGACACCGAGGCCTGAGACGAAGAACACGTCACCGGTTCGGTCGTGCGCATTGAAGTAGCAGCGGTCGTAGGAGTTGCGATCGCTGGTCGCCATGTGCCGGATCGACAGAGGGACCTGGTGTAGCGGATATTCGTCGAAGGGAACGGGCATGGGTGTTACCCGATCAGCCGCGTGGCGACGCCCGGTTCACTCGCCACCGAGGAGCTTTGCCACTTGGGCGAGGTCGAAGTAGTCGCGCCACGCGGATATACGCCCGTCCCGAACCTCGAATGCCCCCATGACGGGCACCGGGGCGGTGGCAGAGTCGGTGGAGAGCACGTCGATCCGCTCGGTGAGCACGACATCTCCGTTCGATGCGAGGTTCAGCATTTGGATTTCCATCGATTGGAACATGGTGAAGAACATCGAGAGGGCTTCGAGCGTGGCGTCGATCCCTTCTGCAGGCTCCATCGGAATGTTGTGGTACACGACGTTCTCGGCGAGAAGCGGTCTGAGCTTCTCGAGGTCCTTCGTCGACACCAGCTCGCAGAACTCGCGCACGACTGTCTCAGGACTTCCCATCACTCCTCCTTCTTTCGACTTCTTTCATCTTTCAACTTCTTTCGACCGCCCACGATCTTGACGCGGGTGGGACGGTTCACAGGTCGGGCATGCCGAGGTCGAGGTTCGGACGATCCAACCCGCCGTCCACTTCGAGAACCTTGCCCGTGACATAAGAGCCGGCGTTCGAGCTCAGGTAGACGACGGCAGCCGCGATGTCCTCGGGGTCCCCGATCCGTCGAAGAGGAGTGGCCTCCTCCATGGTGCTTCGAAGGTTGTCGTCCGTGAGCACGATCTCGAGGGCCGACGTCGCGACCGATCCGACCGCAATGGCGTTCACTCGTATCCTCGGAGCGAGGTCCACCGCGGCAAGCCTGGTGAAGTGTGCGAGGCCGGCTTTGGCGGTCCCGTAAGCGACGAATCCGCGTCCCTGAAGCCGTCCCATCGCCGAGGTGATGTTAACCACAGAGCCGCCGTCACCTTCGAGCATCAGCGGCGCTGCGGCACGAGTCAGTGCGTGCGCCGTGGAGACGTTGAAGTGGAATGCCGCCTCCAGGAAACGTGGGCTCGTGTCGAGGAATGCACGCGGCATCGTCCCCCCCACGTTGTTGACCACGACGTCGAGGCGGCCGAATGCCTCCTTGGCCGCGCTTGCCAGCGCCGACACCGAATCGAGGTCGTCCAAGTCAGCCGGCACGACCACCGCTCGTCGCCCTGCCCCTTCCACGGCTTTGGCCACGTCGCGCAGCTGCTCCTCTGTGCGCGAGGAGATGACGACGTCGCATCCGGCCTCGGCGAGCCCGACTGCGCAAGCAGCACCTATCCCTCGACCGGCGCCCGTGACCACAGCCGACCGGCCCGTCAGCCGGAAACGGTCCAGGATCATCTCCCCTCCTAGCCGCGCCGAATGCCGGCGCCGATCACGATCGCTGACCCGGGTGGACAGTAGCAGCGGCTGTGAAACGTGTTCTATCCCGGCATAATTGATCGTGCGCGCTGACATAGTCGTGTTCGACGGCCTCGACGAGCTCGACGCCCTCGGGCCCTTCGAGGTCTTGCGCAATGCGGCGAGCGCTGGTTGCGACCTGAGCGTCCACCTGGTGACGCGCGAGCATCAGCCGATCGTCACCGGCTCACACGGACTCAGGTTCGAGCCCGACGGCGTCTACCAGCCGGGAGCTGACATCCTGATCGTCCCGGGAGGTGGATGGCTGGCCCGCGCCGAGGTGGGGGCATGGGGAGAGGCGCAAAGGGGACACTGGGTGCCGATCCTCACGGCGGCCCGCTCGCACCCAAGCCTTCGAATCTTGGCGGGGGTGTGCACCGGGACCATGTTGCTCGCGAGAGCGGGCGTCATAGGTGCGCGCAGGGCATCGACCCATCACTCGGCCTGGTCGGAGCTCGAAGCGTCAGGCGCCACCTTGGTCAAGGACCGGGTGGTGGACGACGGGGATCTCGTGACGAGCGGAGGGGTGACGAGTGGCATCGACCTCGCTCTGTGGCTCGTCGAGCGCGAGTTCGGAGGCTCAGTCGCCGACGCCGTCTCCGATGCGATGGAGTACCCGAGATCGAAGCCGGCCCCTCGTCAAGGCACGCCCGATCCGGCGGGGCCCCGAAAGGCTCGCTGACAGGTGGAGGAGCTTGGCTACTCCACCGCCAAGGGTCGCTGGGTCATAGCTGCCACCGTTCTCGGATCGGGAATGGCCACGATCGACGCAACGGTCGTGGGCATCGCCCTTCGCCCGATGGGCCGGGAGTTTCACACTCCGCTCGGACCTCTCCAGTGGGTCGTGACGGGTTACACGCTGACCCTCAGTGCCTTCTTGTTGCTCGGCGGGTCGCTCGGTGACCGTTTCGGCCGAAAGCGGATCTTCATGATCGGGATCACTTGGTTCGCGATCGCCTCCGCTCTGTGCGGAATCGCCCCGAACCCGTCCGTGCTCATCCTCATGCGCTGCCTGCAAGGGGTTGGAGGCGCACTGCTGACACCTGGGAGCCTCGCGATATTGCAGGCTTCGTTCGCTCCAGAAGACCGAGCCCGGGCGATCGGGGCCTGGTCCGGGTTGGGCGGGCTGGCGGCGGCCGCCGGCCCCGTCCTGGGGGGCTATCTGGTCAGTGCAGCGTCGTGGCGGTGGATCTTCTTCATCAACATCCCGCTGGCGTTCTTCGTCTTGTCCGTGAGCGCCAGGCACGTGCCGGAGTCTCACGACCCGTCCACCACCCGTGGCATAGACGTGCCGGGGGCTGTATCGGGGGTACTGGCCCTAGCCGGAATGACATACGCCTTGATCCAAGGCTCGAGCGAGGGATGGGGCCATCCCGCGGTTCTCGTGTCCGCCGGGATAGCAGTGGTGGCGATCTCGGTTTTCGCGTTCGTCGAGCGGTCGGTGGACTCCCCGATGCTTCCCTTCGACGTCTTCAAGAGCCGCCAATTCAGTGCCACCAACGCGGTCACCTTCGCCGTGTACGGGGCGCTAGGAGGAGCCTTCTTCTTGATTCCCATCGTGTTACAGGGCGTTTCGCACTATTCCCCCCTCGAGTCCGGTATCGCCCTCATGCCGATCACCGTTATCATGCTGGTGTTCTCCGCACGTTCGGGACGGCTCGCCACGCGCATCGGCCCGCGACTTCAGATGTCGGTCGGCCCGTTGGTGGTGGCAGGAGGGATGGCGCTGCTGGTGAGGGCCGTATCGGGAAGCAACTACGTCGAGTACGTGCTGCCTGCGGTGCTGGTCTTCGGGGTTGGCCTCGCAGTCGTCGTGGCGCCGCTCACTGCGACGGCGATGGACTCGGCTCCGGCCGAGCATGCAGGCGTCGCCTCTGCGGTCAACAACGACGTGGCGCGCGTTGCCGGACTCGTCGCTGTTGCGATCCTGCCCTGGCTGTCGGGGTTGACGGGACGGGCGTACCTGCATCCACACCAGCTGTCATCCGGCTTCCGGACAGCTGTGCTGATTTCGTCAGCGGCTTGCGCGCTTGGTGGCGCGCTCGCAGCCATCGCGATCCGAAACCCGCCGACCGCAGCGGAGGAGAAGGTTGCCTTGGTGGAGGTGGGACCGCGGGTCCGGTCTTCCACGGAGTGCCTTCACTGCGGGCTCGACGCTCCGCCCCTCAACCGCAGCGCATGAGCGCCGGCGGTCTCGCCGTGGGTCTCGAGCTTCACTGCTGAACGAGCATGACCGGGTTGCCCTCCGGGTCGGTGATCGCCGCCAACGTCGGAGCGTCGGGGAGGTCGAACGGCTCGGCCACCACCGTGCCCCCCAGCTCCGAAGCCTTCTCGAGCGACTCGCGCAGGTCGCGCACCTGGACGTAGAGAGTCACGCCACTGCGCTCGCTGCTGCGGATGTGACCACCGGGCCCGGGCTCGGGCCCTCCGACCCCAGCTGGAATCTGCATTATCGGCCCGGGTCCGATCTGCCAGTTGAACAGAGCAGCGTAGAAGCCACGCAAGCGGTCAGCGTCGATCGCCTCGATCTCCCAGTGCACTACCGGCCGCGCCCAGTCGTCGGACATCGCTCCTCCTGCAAGTGAGAATACACAGGCCTAACGTTGTGCGATGGCTGTGGTCGAGACCGTCACCTTCCGGCTCGCTAGCGACACCGACGAAGACGACTTCCTGCGCGCGGACCGCGCCATGCAGACCGAGTTCATCCCGAACCTTCCGGGGTTCTTGCGGCGAACGACCGCCCGTTCTGATGACGGAGAGTGGCTCGTCGTCACGTTGTGGCAATCGCAGCCCCAAGCGCTCGAGGGGGAGAGGCTGGCAGACAGCTCACCCGTGTGCCGGCGCTTCTTCGACCTCGTCGACCGCGAGACGCTCATGGTGAAGCGCTATTCGACGCTCGACTGAGCACGAAGCCGAAGGCTTCCTGGGCGTTCGTGGTGTTCAACGGGCGTTATTGGAGACTTCGCCTCGAATTCGCGTCCTCGTCATTCTCTCGTAACGTACGGCCGGTACCTTCGAACCGGGCGGACAGGTGCGAAGCCAGTCAAGAAATGTGTCAGGAGATATCGATGCGGATCACCTCGAGGGAGAGCGTCAACGATCTCGAAGAGATTTCACTGTTCGAAGGTTGTCCTCCGAAGGAGCTCAGGGGCCTCACGAATCTCGGGACCCGCCTCGCCGTCCCGGCCGGACAGCGGCTCGTCGATCAAGGTGCGCGGGGAACCGAGGTCGTGGTCGTGGTGTCGGGCAGGGCCAGGTGCTCGAGGGACGGCTCCGATATCGCGCAGTTCGGTCCCGGTGACTTCTTCGGTGAGGTTGCCGTGCTCGACGGCGGCCCGCGCACGGCGACCGTGGTGGCGGAAACCGACATGGAGTTGCTCGTCCTCGATTGCCGAGAGTTCGAGCTGCTCCTGACGACGTCCTCGGAGATCGGGCGTCGGATGGTGAAAGTGCTCGCAGGCCGGCTCCGCAGCGCCAACACCCTGGCTCTCGCATAACCGCACCCAGCGACGCGGCGGTCGCCGGGCCGTGCGTAGCGGGCTAGTGCGACGGGGGCAGGCCCAACTTGCGATGGTCCCAGGAAACGACACGGTCCACGAGCAGCTTCACGACGACGCGCTTGTGAAGCATCGTCTCCACGAACGGGCGCAGCTCCTCTGTGTACTGACCGTGGTAACGCTCGAAGAGATCGACTCCGAGGTCCCACATCCTGGCGGGGTCCTCGACGATCTCGGCGCGGCCTACGAGCTCCACGCCGCGTAGCTCCTCGTAGTAGTCACCGTCCTCGACCATGCACGTCATGCGAGGGTCGCGCCGGAGGTTCTGCACCTTCTGGGACTTGGCCTTCGTCTCGAAGGCAACGGATCCCTCGAGGAATCCGTACCACATCGCCACGGCATGGATGGATCCGTCGTGGTTGATCGAGCAAAGTGTGACGGGCCTGCGCTCGTGAAGGAAGGCGTCGACTTCTTCAGGGGTCATCTTGATGAGCGCTCGCTGGTTCACCCCGTGACCCATCTGGCTGCTCATCGTCGAATCGCTCATTGCTCCTCCGATCACCCGTCCACCCGGACCGGCAGGTACTCGAATCGCCGCGTAAAGGGGCCCGCAGCGTAGCGCCCCGCGTTACCGTCGGCTGCGAAGCGGGGCATGACCCGAAGCAGCTCCTCGATGGCGATTCTTCCCTCGAGGCGGGCGGCGGCGGCCCCGAGGCAGTGATGAGGTCCCGAACTGAACGCAAGCATGCGGGTGACTCGCCGGGAAACGTCGAGGTGCTCGGAGTCGGTCCCGAACTCCCTCGGATCGCGGTTCGCAGATCCGTAGAGCAGGTGGACCTTGCTGCCCGGGGCGATGACCTTGTCGCGTATCTCGACTTCGCGCGTCGTGGTGCGCGAGAGGCCCTGGACGGGTGAGGTGAAGCGCAGCAGCTCGTCCATGGCACGGCCTGTTGCCGAGGGATCGTCGAGGAGTAGCTTGCGCTGATCCTGGAACTCGGTGAGCGCGACTGCGCTCTGGGAGATCAAGCCCGACGCGGTGTCGTTGCCGCCCGCGATCATGACGAAGCAGAACCCCAGGATCTCCTCGAGCGTGACCGACCTCCCGTCGATCTGGGACCCCAGGAGACACGAGATCATGTCGTCTTCGGCAGCGCTGCGCCGTTCGTCGATCAGGGCGGTGAAATATTCGTAGAGCTCGCGAATGGCGCCGGCCGCGTCGAGAACGCTGCCGAGCGAATTGGCCTGAACGATCGCGCCGCTCCACGCCCCGAACATGTCGCGGTCGCCTTCCGGGACGCCCAGGTACATCGCCACGACATAGGAGGGAAGCGGACCGGCCAGCTCCGTCACCAGGTCGGCCTCTCCCGCTTCGGCGATCCGCGACACGCATGCTGCGGTGAACGCCCTGACCTCCTCCTCGAGCTCGGCGACGCGGCGCGGAGCGAACATCTGGTTCACCAGGCGCCTGTAAGTGGTGTGACGAGGACGGTCCATCATGACCAGCGTGGGCGCGAGCCCGAGCTTCGAGATCTCGTCCTTCACGAACGTGAGCCCCTCGGCCGAAGAGAAGGTCTCTGTGTCGGTGGCCGCGTCGAAGACGTCTTCGAAGCGCGACAGGACCCAGAAGTCCCGGCCTTCCACAAGGTGGACCGGATCCTCCTCGCGGAGCCTGCTGTACGTCTGGTAGGGGTCCCGCCAGAGCTCTGGGTCGAACGGGTCGTACGGCGGAGAGCTCACGCCCCGGACAAGGCGCAGGGCAGGTGCTTGATGCCGTTTATGAAGTTGGAGCGAAGGCGAACCGGCTCCGACGTGGAGTGGATGTCCGGGACGCGACGGAAGAGCTCTCTGTACATGACAGTGATCTCACGCCGCGCAAGATGCGCGCCGAGGCAGAAGTGCGGGCCGGCCGCTCCGAACCCCACATGGGGGTTGGGGTTGCGCAACAGGTCGAAGCGCTGAGGGTCCTCGAACACGTCTTCGTCGCGGTTGGCCGAGTTGTAGAACAAGATCACCTTGTCGCCCTCGGAGAACGAGTGCCCGGAAAGCTCGGTGTCCTGTGTGACCGTCCGGCGCATGAAGATCACGGGACTGGCCCAGCGCACGATCTCCTCCACGGCCGTCGGGGCCACCGCCTCGAAGTCCGCCATCCACTTCGATCGCTGATCGGGGTGCTGGTCGAGTGCCCACAACGCGTGGCTGATCGCGTTTCTGGTGGTCTCGTTGCCTGCGACGAGCAGGAGGATGAAGAACGACGCCAGCTCGGTATGGCTGAGCGACTCCCCGTCGACGTTCGCGTGGAGTAGGTCCGAGGTGAGGTCGTCGGTCGGATGATCTGCGCGGAAGGCCGCGAGCTCTTGCATGAGCTGCGCCAGATCGTTCCCGGCGTTCAGGAACGCCATGAGCGGATCGTCACCTTCCGGGACGTATTCGGGGTCGCCCATGCTCAAGATGACGTTGGAGCGATTGAACACGAGGTCGTAGTCGCTCTCGGGCACGCCCATCATGTCGCAGATGACCTTGAGGGGAAGGCGGGCGGCAACCTCGGTGACGAAGTCGCACTCACCCCGGTCGCGCACCTTGTCGATGATGTCGTCGGCGGCACTCTGGATGCTCTCCTCCACGCTCTTCACCATGCGTGGGTTGAAGGCGGCCGAGACAATGCGCCGCAGACGCGAGTGGCGTGGGTCGTCCATGTTGATCATCGAGCCGAAGAACTCGAGGAACTCCTGAGGCATGTCGACGATCGTGGAGCCGGACTGGCCCGAGCAGTAGAGCTCGGGATGGCGGCTTATCTCGACGACGTCGGCATGGCGGGTGATCGCGAAGTAACCCGGCCCCGGCGGGACCTCGATGATGCTCTCGGCTTCGAACTCGGGCTCTCGGAAGTACGCAATGGGCCTCTCGTTGCGAAGCGTGTGGAACGCGGCTTCACGCATCGGCCATGGCTCGGTCCAGAATGCGAGATCTGACAGGTCGATTTCCTCGACGCCGAGTGTCTTCGGTGCGGTCACCGTGACCTCCTGAGTCGTTGCCCGGGGTGGTTGCTCCATCCTCGCGCCGCAGTGGTCCGAGGCGCCTATCTGCCGACGGGGATCCTATGAGGACGAAGCGACGAGATCGTCTTATCGCACAGGAGCGCCGCCTCTGCCGCATCTTGGTCGGTGCAATGGTCCGCTGCGTAGCTCGCCTTCTCGGCCAGGTCGGTGAGCTTCTCGTAGGCCTCGAGAGCCGCCAGGAGCTGGGCCGTCGCCTCTCGGTCTCGAAGTCGCGCCACATGCTCTTCGAGGGTTTCGGAGGGCCGCCTGCCCAACCCGGCTCGCCTCAGTCCGCGCAAGGCCCGCTCCAGACGCAGAAGCACACGCGCGTCGGCGCCTTCAGCTCGGCGAAGCCGGCGCGAGCGCCCGATCCTCAGCCGTGAGGCCAACGAGATCCGCCGGACGAATATGGCGAAGCTCACAAGGCCCCCGATGAACAGAGCACACAGGGCGCCTACGGCGACGTACGGCCAGAAGTCTGCGTGGCGCGCAGGGCCGCTTGTCGCGGCGCGATTGGCCGCAGTGCGCGACGGTCTCGCCTGGGTTGTCGGAGTCGAAGGCTGAGCGCCTATAGAAGCCGAGGTCTGGTTGCCCTCTATCACGCCGACCGGGTTCGGCTCGTTCCCGGCGGGGGGCGTGGGCTCGAACGATACCCACCCGGTCCGGGGGCCCAGATAGACCTCTGGCCATACGTGAGCGTCGGCGCCGGTCACCCTGTAGGTGGTGCCGAAGTTGCTCTGCGCTTTCTTGTTGGCGTTGCCCACGGGCGTGCCCGTCGCAAAGCCGACGGCAAGCCGCGTCGGCAGCCCCACCGCGCGTGCGAGGACCGCGTACGCGCCTGCGAACTGCTGACAGAAGCCGGCTCTGTAGACGAAGAGGAACGAGGTGAGGGGATCCTCGCCGGGCACCGTCGGGGGAGGGTCGAGCGTGTATCGGAACAGGCCGCTGTCGAACCACTTGGCGAGCGCCTCGGCCTCGGCCGCCGGGCCGTTCGCTCCCTGGACGATCTGTTGGGCGAGTGTGACGGCGATGCTCGGGACCGAAGAGGGAAGTGCCAAGTAAGGAGCCAGCTCGTCGGCAGTGACCGTTGGGGTCGTAGATCCTGCGCCAGTCGGGGACAACGATCCTGGGGGTGTCTTCGCCACCGCTTGGTACGTCAGACCCACAGAGGACTGGTTCGAGGGGCTCCCCGTGAAGAGCGTGCCGATCGCGGGGTCCAAGGTCGTGCCGGGCCCTGAGACCGAGACCGTCTGTGGGGGGACCGGCAGGAGTCGTCCTTCGAGACCGACCAGGGAGAGCTGAGTCGAGTATGTCGACGGGGTGTTTGGCTGCGGCAGAACGGGCAGGCGGTCCGCTTCGGACGACGAGGTCGCGCCGACGGGGAGCTGCCCTGTGCTCTGAGCGGTGGCCGGGTCGGCGGTCCACTCCGAGCCGCTGAACACCGAGAGGGTGCCGACCTGCCAGTAGGTCGGGAACGGGCTGCGGGCGTTGAACATCACCTGCTGCGAGCGACTCGACAGCACCCCCTGGAGGTTGGCGATCAGGTCGATCACCCCGATGCCGCCGTGCGGCGAGGCGCTGTTTGCTCCACCTCCACCCGAGCCTTCACCTGCCCCCGAGACGCCCGATGCCCCGGGTCCCGCGGCGCCTCGGAAAGGCAGGGCGTCCAGCCGCATGCCGGTGAGAGAGGGGCTGAGGACCAGAGCCAGCACGACCGCGAGCGCGGCACTGGTGAGCCCCGAGCTGAGCCCGGTGCGACCGGGTGCATCCTCGGGGCCGTCCCGCCCCGGGCGAAGAAGGGCGACGAGGCGCGGCCTTGACGGGGTCCCGGCCGGCGCGCGCTCCGAGGACCTTGAAGGAAGGTCAGCTACGACTAGGAACACCGTCGCAGCCGCGATGTACGCAATCGCCCCTGTGACGCGGTCGACGTACGAGCTGAGCACGGCGCTGTAGGCGAAGAGACCGAAGGTGGGGACGAGGCACACGAGCGCGACAGACGAGCGCCTCGGCCTCGCCGTGACGATTCCGAAGAGGGCTCTCGCAGCGACTGCAGCGAGCCCCGCTCCGCAGGTCAGGCACAGCACCACCCCGGGTGTCGGAGGAAGCGGTGTGGGGTGCGACCTGATGAGCGTTCCCGCCTGGGCGAACAGATGCAACAGCGCCCTCACGGTTCTCGCGGTCGGAATCCCGTACACGGTTGCGGACGGCACGGAGATCCACGACGTCACGAGTGCCACCAAGACGAAACCGCTCGCGAGCGCCACACCCGCGGGCGGCCGGAAGCGACCCATCCGCTGCATCAGCGCCACACCCAGGTGGCCGGCTACGACCGTGGCGACGACCGAAAGGACCAGACGCGCCGCTCCGGGCGAGCTGGTGAGCCGCAGAGCTCCCAGTCCCGATGCGAGAGAGGTGGCGAGAAGCGAAGCTTCGACGGCCCATCCCTGCTTCGCCCTCATCCGACGACGACTCTCTCGGCTCGTGCGGCCAGCGCGTCGGGCAGCGCGCTGGTCTCCCCCGGACGCGTGGTGACCAGCAGGATGTCGGCGAGATCCGTGTGGGTGGCGGCCCAGACCGCCGACTGCGCCGAGCCCTGCATCCAGCGGTTGGCGCCCGCGTGAGACCCGGATGTCGGCCCGAGGACCGCCAACGCGCAAAGGAGGTCGTGTCCGGCGCTGGGGCCCGGGGGGATCTCGACTCGCTCACCGGCGCTGGTGCAGAGCTCGACCACGCGACCTCGGTCGAGTGCGCGAAGTCCCAAGCCTGCAGCGCGTGAGATCACCGCCTCGACCGACCTTCGCGTCGAGGGTGAGGACCTACCGGGTGGGCGCGGCCCGAATGCGATCGGTTCGTCCGAGAGCTCGGACTCGTGAACCGAGGACCGCAGGTCCACCAGGATGGTGACGCAGCCTGAAGCGGGCTCGACGAAGTCGCGCACGGTGAGCTCGCCGGTTCGCGAGATGGAGGGCCAGTGCAGCCGGGTCATCCGGTCGCCTGGGACGTACGGTCGCAGCGATCTGAACTCGTCGCCACCTTGGGTCTGGGCGGCCTCGTGCTCGTCGGAGTCGTAGGGGCGAGACGCGCCGCCCACCGGATCGCTTGCGGGGCCTGTCGGTGCTCGCTCGGGAGAGGGGCACACCAGGACGTGCGTCGGCGGTCCGGCGGCCACCTTCCACGCGAAGAGTCGCAGCGGGTCCTCGCACCAGACGCCGAGAGGCGAGAGGGTAAGAAGTCCGCGAGCGGAGGTCGGCACCGGCAGCACCACCACCGCCTGCTCTCCGGTACGAAGGCCCGGGAGGCGAACCGGGTCACCGAGCTTCATCTTCTCCCCGAGGAATCGGCGAAGGTCCCCCGCCACCGCGGTCCCGGTGCTCGGGACGCTCGGGACGCGTGTCCCGGATAACCCGGAGAACCCGGGATGCGAAAGGCTCCAGCGGCGGCCAGGATCCTCGAGCTGGACCGGTCCCGTCGTGCGCGTGCCGGTGTTGGTGACCGTGAGCTCGGCCGTGGCGGGATGTCCCACCACGACCTCGGACACGGGGACTCGGATCCCCACCACGAGCGAGCGACGAGCGTCGAAGGACCTCGACCACGTCACGAGCAGGCCGGTGGCGAACAGCACCACCACCGAGAACGCGACCAACTCGAATTCCTCGACGCCGTATGCAGCTCCGGCTACCGCCAGCGCCACAGCTCCGAGTGCGAGGGTCACACCTCGAGACGAAAGCACGTGTTCGATGTGACCCCGGCCGGTCAGAAGTCGGTGCCGACCGGAACCGCTAGCCGGGAGAGGATCTCGCGGAGCGTCGCAGATGGTGTGACTCCGGCGAGATCGGCCGCGGCGTGCACGATCACCCTGTGCCCGAGCACCGGCTCGGCTACGAGCTTGACGTCGTCCGGTGTGACGTAACCACGCCCACGCGCGACCGCCACCGCGCGCGCCGCTTTGAGAACTGCGAGCCCTGCGCGCGGAGAGGCCCCGACTTCGAGGTCAGGGTGCGAGCGCGTCGCGTGGACGAGCGCGAGGACGTAGCGTCGGACTTCCGCGGCGACGTGAGCGGCCTTCGAAGCGGTCGCGAAGTCCGACAGGAGCACTGGGTTCGCGACCGCTGCGAGCTCTTCGGGCAGCGGCCGGGTCTCGATCGTCGCCAGCAGCTCGTCCTCGGAATCCGGGTCGGGGTAACCCAGCTCCAGGCGTAGCAGGAAGCGGTCGCGCTGACTGTGAGGCAATGGGAAGGTACCGGCCGAGTCGTAGGGGTTCTGCGTCGCGAGCACCATGAAAGGTCGCGGAAGCGCGTGGCTGGTTCCGTCGACGCTGACCTGACGCTCCTCCATTGCCTCGAGCAGAGCGGACTGGGCCTTGGGCGAGGCGCGATTCAGCTCGTCGGCCAGAAGGATGTTGGTGAAGACCGGGCCCTCACGAAACGACAGCTCGCCGCTGTTGCGATCGAGGACGACGGCACCGGTCACGTCGGCCGGTAGCAGGTCCGCAGTGAATTGGACGCGGCCGAACTCGAGGCCGAGCGACCTGGCCAGCGCCTTGGCCAGCGTCGTCTTCCCGACTCCTGGATGGTCCTCGACGAGCAGGTGCCCCTCTGCCATGAGGCAGCAGATCGCCAAGCGGACCGTGAGCTCGCGTCCTATGTACGCGGTTCGGACGGTCTCGACCACTCTCTCGAATGCCCGGGACAAAGCGGCGGGGCCTGCCAGCGAATCAACCGGAGCGAACGCTTCGGTCTGCGCCCCTTGCGGGAGCGGTGTCACGTCGGGAGCCTACGCCCGACCCGGAGCGAGACGGACGCGGGCCCGTCGGCCTCTAACCGTCCCGGCGCGCGCGGTTGGAGGTGCCGGCAAGAGCGGAGCTCAAAGACGAATTGGTGGCGCCCTGAGAGCTCGAGCCGGCCCCGGTGCTCGAACCCGTGGAGCTCGACTGAGCGACGAATTCCCAGGAGCCGTGCGCACAGTCGGAAGTTGACGGAGCTTCGACCACGTAGAGGTCGCTGGCCCCGAAGACGGGATAGACGGGGAGGGGCGGACCTTGCTCGAGGCATGTGTAGGCGGGTTCGTCCGTGCTGA
>DAIQQK010000024.1:0-33138 GCA_036786835.1 Acidimicrobiales bacterium
ATGTACCGAGCGGCATCGGAGCACAGGAACACCACCACGGACGCCACGTCTTCAGGACGGCAGAGCCGCCCGAAAGGAGCCCTGGCATCCATGCTCGAGATGTCGTCCACGCCCAGCGCCGCCTTCACCAGACGCCTGCCCATGTCCGTCACCACCAACGAAGGTGCGACCACGTTCACGTGGATCCCGTGAGCGCGCTCCTCCTTGGCAAGCGTGAGCGCCAGAGCCTCCATTGCGGCCTTCGCCATGTTGTAGGGAGCACCGTTCACTACAGGAATGCGAGTGGCGATGCTCGATACGAACACGACGTCCCCGCGGGGTTTATCGCGCATCTGCGGAACGAGGAGCCGACACAGGTGGTGCGCACCGATCGCGTGGGTCCGGATGACACGGTCGAGCTCTTCGGGATCGGTGTCCGCCACCGATTGCCCCCGGCTAGCGATGCCCGCGGCGTGCACGAGGACGTCTACCCGCCCGAAGTCGCTCAGCACCGCCTCGACCAGCTGCTCGTCCTGTTCCGCAGAATCCACCGATGCGCGGTAGGCGACAGCCCTGCGCCCGATGCCCTCGACCTGAGCGACGCATCGAGAGGCAGCCTCGGAGTCCTTGCGGTAGTTGATCGCGACGTCACAACCTTCGCCTGCCAGGGCCAGCGCGCAGGCACGGCCGATCCCCCTGCTCCCCCCCGTGACGAGCGCGATCCTGCTCGGTCCGTCACCCATCTCTCAGGTACCCATCTCTCGCTCCGTGACCGAGAACGGGAATCTGGTGGGCCTCGAGGTCGAAGCACCGGGCTGGCATCTGAAGTCCCTTGGCCTCCTGGTCATCTCCGGGTCGATCCCGGGCAGCCTCCCATCGGCCACCGGCCGCCGCTTTGACCCTGAGTCGAAGCGTCGGCCATGCTGCCCGGGTCCCGGGCCCGGCGTCAACGTGGCCGCAGGAGCAAGAACGAGGCCACTGGAGCCAGACCGAGATCTAAGGAGGACGACATGGGCATGCTCGACGGAAAGATTGCGATCATTACGGGTGCAGGACGAGGGATCGGGCGCGAAGAGGCCCTTTCGCTGGCCGGCGAGGGTGCCAGCGTCATCGTGAACGACGTCGGGGCGGCTCGCACGGGCGAGGGCTCCGACCGAAGCCCGGCCGAACAGACGGTCGAGGACATCCGAAGTGCCGGCGGCGATGCAGCGATCAACACCGACGACGTCAGCTCATGGTCGGGGGCAGAGGCCCTGGTCGATCAAGCCGTCAAGACCTGGGGGAAGCTCGACATCCTCGTCAACAACGCGGGGATCCTCAGGGACAAGATGAGCTTCAACATGGACGAGTCCGACTGGGACGACGTCATCCGGGTCCACCTGAAGGGCCACTTCGCCATGTCGCACTTCGCTGCGGTGCATTGGCGCAACCGCTCGAAGGCGGGAGAAGAGACCTCGGGACGGATCATCAACACCGCCTCCGAAGCCGGCCTGTTCGGCAACGCAGGGCAGGCCAACTATGGCGCAGCCAAAGCGGGAATAGCGGCGATGACGATCATCCTCGCCCGGGAGCTCGGCCGCTACGGCGTCACCGTCAATGCGATCTCCCCGCGTGCGCGCACCCGGATGACCGAGGACCTCTTCGGCGAGATGGCCAAAGCGGAGGAGGGCAAGTTCGACGCTTTCGGGCCCGAGAACGTCGCCCCGCTCGTGACCTTCCTTGCCAGCGACGAAGCAGCAGACGTGAACGGGCAGAACTTCATCGTCTTCGGCGGATCGGTGTGGGTGGTGAAGGGTTGGACACCTGCAGGGGAGATCAAGCGTGACTCGCGCTGGACGGCGAAGGAGCTCGCCGACAACAAGTCAAAGCTCTTCGCGGACCATCCTTCGAGCATCCCGCCCTTCGGCTTCTTCTAAAGGGGGTCGCCCCCGTGCCCGGGGGCGGCGCGGATCAGGATCGAGCAGGCAGATCGGCGGTCGCTTCGCCGACCACCTTCACCTCTCCGTCGGCGTTCGAGAGGGTGCAGTCGAGGTCGACGAGATGCCTGCCGCCGTCGGCTCGCTTCGCCTTCACCACGACCTGGGTCTTCAGCTCCTCCCCCGGCCAGGTCTGACGGCTGAAGCGCACCTGGTAGTGGGTGAGGCGCCCGGGACCGACGTAGTCGGTGATCGCAGTACCGAGAAGCCCCATCGAGAACATTCCGTGGCCGAAGACACTCGGCTGGCCCGCAGCGGTCGCGAGGATCTCGTCGTGATGCATCGGGTTGTAGTCGCCCGAGGCGCCGGCATAGCGAACGAGATCGGTCCGGGTGAGCGTGTGGGTCTTCACCGGCGCCTCGTCGCCCTCGTTCACGTCCTCGAAGTGAAGCGCCTTCTCACCCATTTCCCTCACCCATTCAGACCTCCGATACCCTCGATCTGGCCGCAGCTTGCGTTCGTCCTGCCTGTCGTGTCAAGACGGGTCCGGTCCTCGGATCGTCCCTGGATCAGTGCCCGGGCTCGGGGTCCCGGGGAAGACCGAGGATCCTCTCGCCGATCACGTTCCTCTGCACTTCGCTCGTGCCTCCTGCGATGGTGAGGCATCTCGTGGAGAGAAAGCCCTGGCTCCATCTGCCGGCCTCGCCTTCGGTCGTCGCCGCCTCCGAACCCAGAAGGCACAACCCGAGCTCCTGAACCCGCTGCTCGTGCTCGGCGCCGAGGAGCTTTCTCACGCTTGCCTCGGGGCCGGGCTCCACCCCCGAGACCGAGCGCAGGGTGGTACGAGCACCGAGCAATGCGACCGATTGCGCTTCGGCCATCAGCGCGCCCAACCGGTCCAGCACGACAGGGTCCTCGGCCGGAGCTCCGGCAAGCGAGCCGAGGATCCACTCGATTCCGAAGCCGAAAGTCGCACCCGACGACATCGAGACTCTCTCGTTGGCAAGGGTCGTGCGCGCAAGACGCCAACCCCCACCGACATCCCCGACGACGCAGTCGTCGGGAACGAACACCGCGTCGAGGAACACCTCGTTGAACAGGGCGTCACCTGTGATCTCGCGTAGAGGTCTCACCTCGATGCCCTTGGAATGCATGTCGACGATGAAGTACGTGATGCCCTCGTGCTTCGGAGCACCCGGGTCGCTTCGGGCCAGGCATATCCCCCAGTCCGCTCGGGCCGCGACCGATGTCCAGACCTTTTGACCGTCGAGGACCCAACCGCCCTCGGTGCGTGTGGCACGCGTCGAGAGAGCGGCGAGGTCGCTGCCGGCACCCGGCTCGCTGAACAGCTGGCACCAGATCATCTCGCCCGCAAGGGTCGGGCCGACCCATCGCTTCTGTTGCTCGGGGGTGCCATGGGCGATGATCGTCGGAAGTGCCCACGCCCCGACTGCGAGGTTCGGTCGGTTGACACCCGCAGCAGCAAGCTCCTGGTCGATGACCAACTGCTCGATCGGGCCCGCTCCTCGGCCCCAGGGCGCCGGCCAGTGCGGCGCCACGAGCTGCGCGTCGACGAGCCGCTTCCGTCGCTCCGGGCCGTGGACCTCAGCAATTGCCGCGACGACACGGCCGATCTGCTCCCTGATCGACTCGGCTTCTTCGGGAAGCTCGACTTCGAGCTTGCGCCTGCTTCCTCCGAGGGCAGAGCGCGCCGCCTCGAGGCGCAGCGCGTCGGTCCCCCCTAGCAGCTGCCTCAAAGAGATCGCCCTTCGCAGATGGAGGTGGGCGTCGTGCTCCCAGGTGAAACCCATACCCCCGAGCAGCTGGACACAGCCCTTGGCGCACTCCACGTAGACATCGAGTGACAGCGACCCGGCCAGCACGGCGGCCAAGGCACCCTGTGAGGGGTCGTCGCCGTCGAGCGCCTGGGCGGTGTCCCACGCCAGCGCGGTGACCTGCTCCACCGAGACCAGCATGTCGGCGAGTCGGTGTTTCACGGCCTGGAACTGCCCGATCGGTCGCCCGAACTGACGGCGCTCGATGGCATGCGCGGCGGCGACTTCCAGGCACCACCTCGCACCTCCGGCGCACTCCGCTGCGGCGATTGCAAGTGCAAGGTGGCGCACCTCGGAACCCGTCACACGAGGGACCTGGTGCTCGGGCCTGACCTCGACACCCGACAAGCTCAAGGCGCCGACCCTTCGGGTCAAGTCGAGACTCGACAGCGGCTCGACGCTCACACCTTCTGCGTCAAGGTCGAAGACACACCACAGCTCGGCGGGGTGGCGGCTGCCGCTCGCGCCAGCACGCGGGTCCTCGCGATCGCCTACGTCCATGACTGCCAGCGCGGGGGCGAGCAGACGGCGCGAGGTCGCGACCCCGAGGACCGGCCGGAGGGTGCCGGACACTCGAAGCGAGCCGTCGGGCTCGCTCACGGCCTCCAGCACGCCGCTTCCGGGCAGCGCCACTGCGGTGGGAGCGCTCCCGTCGACGATCGGGGAGAGCAGCTCCTTGCGCTGGCCGGCATCCGCCCGCGATTCGAGCACCGCCGCCGCGAGCAAGGTCGTCACGATGGGCCCGGGGGCCATGGCGCGCGCCAGCTCCTCGACGACGACGGCAAGCTCGAGGAACCCGAATCCCTGTCCCCCGCACTCCTCCGAGACGTGGATGCCGAGCCATCCCTGAGATGCGAGCTCCTCCCAAAACTCCGGGAGGCTCTCGGTCTCTGCATCCAGCAGGGCCCGCGGCACCTCGCGGGGGCACCGTGCCTCCAACCACCGCCGCAGCGTCCGGCGAAGCTCCTCGTGCTCCTGGGCGATCCCGATCGACACGGCCCCGAACCTCCTCAGAGAAAAGACGACACCTTCGAGAGTCAGGAACGGTGGATCAAGTTGAAGCGGGTCGTGACGACGGGCTCGCCGGTCGAGTCGTCCTTCCACACGGTCTCGGTGACGACGAAAGTCATCGTCCTGCCCTTGGCCTCCTTCGTGTAGGCGTCCGTGATCTTGCCTTCGCCCACCAGCACGTCACCGACCTGCACTGGACGGTGGTACTCGAACTCCTGCTCGCCGTGCAGGATGATCCCGCCGCCGGCCATGAGGGGCCCGACGACCTCACCGAGAGGATTCCCGGTCGGCCTCTCAGAAGGCTGGATCTCGGGGAACTCGCCCCAGTTGTTCATCACGAAAGGGAAGGTCGGAGGAACCGGGATCGAGTCGAAGCCGGCATCCTTTGCGGCCTGGGGGTCGCGGTAGACGGGATCCGGGTCACAGACGGCGGTGGCGAAGTTCGCCACAGGACCTCGTTCCACTACCACCCTGGACTTGCTCGTCGGCCTTCCAATGAACTTCTTGAGAGCCTCGTCGGACATCGTCGCTCCTGTGTGGCTGGCGGGCCTGATCCTCCCGCTGGGCTGGGTGCGTCGGAGCGACACCGTATCGTCCTGTCGGCACTCCGGTCACTCTCGGGATTTCGGGACTTTGGTCCCTATCGCAGAGCAGCGCGACATGGCAAGAAAGACAGCGGGTGTCCAGCTGCCGGTCCGTTCCCCCGGCACGGATGCACGAAGACAGGGGGTCCCCCACCCACCCTCATGTCCCAAAGGGGTGCCGCCCGGTCACGCGGGCACGCGTGACCGGGCCAAGCCCCATGTTCGCGCCCTGGGGCCGAGTTGCTAAGAGGCGGAGCCCTGGGTCGTTCCCGCCGCCGACCCGGCGCCCGAAGACCCGCTGTTCGCCTTGGTGTCGGGCCGGAGGATCAGGACGTTTCCGCCCGAGGAGACCAGGATCACCTGCTCGCCTTGGCTGATGGTCGCCGTCTTGGGCTCGTGCGTCGAAGAGGTGATCGCGGCGGTCACCGGGGTGCCGCCGTCCAGGGAATCGATGGTGACCGATGTCGACGAAAGCGAGGTCACGGTTCCTCGGTCCAGGTCGAGGGTCTGGTAGCCCCCGCCCGACTTCGGGACCACTATCTCAGCGTGCACCGCGCGCCCGACCAGCGCTGCGATCTTCGAGCCGGAGCGTGTCGCCTTCGGCGATTTGGCGCCGGCGCCCGAGCCACTGGATCCGGTCCCGGTCGCCCCACCAGAACCTGAGCTCGACCCGGACGCCGAAGGCGTACCGGCCGAGCCCGGAGAGCCCGACCCACCCGAGGTGAGCGCGTATGCGATCCCCCCCACGCCTCCGACCGAGATCACCACCACGCTCGCCACCACGACGGCATGCCTGGCGAAGAGCCCTTTGAATGTTCTTGCGAAAGTCTTCATGGACCCATTTAAAGACCCGTGCGTGATCGAGCCTTGAGCGCGGTGTTAGGGATCGACCAAGAGCACGGGCTCGGCGGCCAAGGGCATGACCGCTGGAAGTGTGGCTCCGACCGCCCTGGTGCGACCGGCGGGGGACGCCTCGGGGCTTGTTAGGGGGCCCCGATCTCTGCCAGAAGGCCGATCGCAAGTGCGCGAAACGCTCGCCCCCGATGCGACACGGCGTGCTTCTCCTTCGGGGACATCTCGGCGAACGTGCGCTTCTCCCCCAGGGGCACGAAGACCGGGTCGTACCCGAAGCCGCCGGTGCCGCGTCTCTCGGAGGAGATCGTCCCTTCGACAGCCCCGTCGGCCACGACCTCGTGCCCGTCGGGAAAGCACGCTATGGCCACGGTCCGGAACCTGGCGCGACGCCGATCATCGGTCCGCGCGCCCACAGCCTCGAGCTCGTAGAGGAGCTTGGATACGTTCTGGTCGTAGGTCGCGTCCAGACCCGCGAAGCGCGACGAACGGACCCCCGGTGCGCCGCCGAGGGCATCCACCTCCAGCCCCGTGTCATCGGCGACGGCCGGCATTCCGGTGTGTCCGACCAGGGCCCTGGCCTTGAGACGAGCGTTCTCCTCGAGGGTGTCACCGGTCTCGTCCACCTCGGCCGCGTCCTGCGGGCGGGAAAGCACCTCGAAGCGGCCGCCTCCCGTCACGTCGAGGATCTCCACGATCTCTGCCGCCTTGTCGCGGTTGGCGGTTGCCAGGACCATCGTCAGCAGGCTTGCCGCACCGTCGCCCGATATCGACCGCGACGGACGATCTCCCGCGCTCACCTCGGTCGAGGTGGTTCCGCGATGACCATCGCCTGCGCGTCGAGCAGCTGGGCGATCCCGGCCTCTGCCAGCGCGAGGAGCTCGTCGAGCTCGCCACGGCTGAAAGGCATGCCCTCTGCCGTGCCCTGGACCTCGATGAAGCGCCGGGCGGCCGTCATCACCACGTTCATGTCGACCTCGGCCCTCGAATCCTCCGAGTAGTCGAGGTCCAGCAAGCAGACGGCGTCGACGATCCCGACCGACACAGCCGCGCACCCGTCCTGAAGCGGTTGCGACGAGAGCAGGCCTCTCTGAATCTGACGCGTGAAGCAGTCGTGCAGGGCCACGTACGCTCCGCAGATCGAGGCCGTCCTCGTGCCTCCGTCGGCCTGCAGGACGTCGCAGTCGACCGTGACCTGGAGCTCCCCCATCGCCACGAGGTCGGTCACAGCGCGAAGGGAGCGTCCGATCAGACGCTGGATCTCCTGGGTCCTGCCAGACTGGCGCCCCTTGGCGGCCTCCCGTCCGACGCGCTCAGCCGAAGAGCCCGGCAGCAGCGAGTACTCGGCGGTCACCCATCCCTTCCCCCCACCTCGCATCCACTGCGGGACCCGCTCCTCCACCGACGCCGTGCACAGGACCTTGGTCTTTCCCATCGAGACGAGAACCGAGCCGCTCGCGAACTCGGTGAAGTCGCGCTCGAAGAGGACCGGGCGCAGCTCGTCCACCGCTCTCCCGTCTGCGCGAAGCGCTCTTGGATCCGAAGCGTGGACGATCGTTTCAGAGCTCACAGCGTGTACCCGCGGCCGACCGAGGCTTGATCGACGGGACCGCCGAAGGCGTCGACGGCCTCTCGGTGCACGTCGCGCGCGCTAATGGTGGGCCAACGATGGGTGATCACCAGCCTTCGCACAGAAGCTGCCTTGGCGCTGTTACCTGCCTCCCGCGCTGTCATGTGCCCTGCCGTCCCCTGATGATCGCTCGTGTACGTCGCCTCGCACAACGCGAGGTCGAGCCCTGGACCGAGAGCCTCCAACGACCACCCGGGCCCGGAGTCGGCAGAGTAGCCCAGGGCGCTGCGACGCCCTTCCACCCGCACCGCGTGGGTGACCGCGGGATGGTCGGTTCGCGAGAAGCTGAGCCGAAGATCACCGACCTGCGCCCCCTCACCCTCGCCTACCTCGCGCCAGTCGAGGATCCCATCCACATCCTGAGACAGCTTGGCCCTTATGCCGACAGAGGCGAACACCGGGATCGGATCGCGTCGAAACCCGAGCACCCACCGCGCCGCGGTCAGGAAGCTCTCGACGTCGCTGAAGTGGTCGACGTGCTCGTGGGTGAGAACGATCGCCGACAACGAAAGTGGGTCGCAGAAACGCTGAAGGTTTGCAAAGGTGCCCGGACCTGCGTCCAGCCAGACGTTGGTGCCCGATTCCCACGACCGCACGAGGTATCCGCTCGCCGCGCCGGTAGACCCGCGAGCGCCGCCTCGATCCCCAGGCCCGCAGTAACTCCCGTCGCAGCCCAGAACGGTGAGGGTTATCACGAAGCCCTCCCGGCGAGCGCATCGACCGCCGCGTTGAAGGCAGCTCCGCGCTGGACGTAGCTGCCCTCCACTACCGGAGTCGGCGCAGCAGGCGAGAAGAGGACCACGCCCTCGTCTCCCAACAGCTCGTTGGCGCGGAACACCGCCTCTCGCACCGTGGGCTCTCCCACGCATCTCACGCGCGACCGCGAGGCGATGAGCTCGGCCCTCAGGCGTTCTCCGAGCTCGGGGAGATTCACCACGACCGGAGCGGGACGCATCGACTCGATCTCGCGAAGCAACGGTGCGAGATCCACGCCGCGATCGTGACCCCCGACTATCAAGCCGATCGGCCGCCCGGCGAAGGTTCGAAGTGCCGCCACGGTGCCGGCGGGGTTGCTCGCAAGGGCATCGTTGACGAACTCGATCCGGCCGACTACACCGACCGTCTCCAAGCGGCTCGAGAGGACGGGCATCTCCTTGATCGCCTTCTCGAGCGAATCAGGAGACGGGAGGTCGCCTGTTTCGATCATGCAGACGGTGAGGGCTCCGCACAGGTTGGTCCGGTTGTGCTCGCCCCGCAACGGAAGCTCCAGCCGGTCGAGGTCCAACAACTCTGACCCGTCGACCATCACAGACGCCCCCCTGAGGGTCACCCTCCCCTCTCCGCCGTAGAGATGGCGCCCAGGGTGGTGAGCGGTATTCCGCGCTGCGTCGCCGCCGGCCGAGCTCACAGCCAGGGGCATCCCCCGCCGGTGATCGAAGAGGTTGAGCTTGTCGTGGACATACCGCTCGTAGTTGCCGTGCCAGTCCAGATGATCAGGCGCGAGAAGAGTCAGCACCCCGACCGACGGCGACACGGTCACATCCGCAGCCTGGAAGCTCGAGACCTCGACCACGTAGACGGAACTCGAAGAGCCCCTCCCGCTCTGCCCGCTTCCCCCACCGTCGCCTTCGCTCGAGTACAGAGCCGTGAGTGGTGTACCCATGTTGCCGCCTAGGCGCACTTGGAGCCCGCACGCCTCGAGGGCCTTCATCGTGAGCCACGCGGTCGTGGTCTTTCCCTTGGTTCCCGTGACGCCGATGACGCGGCGGTCGGCGAAGTCCTCGAGCCACATCGCCGTCGCCGACGTCACGACGCAACCGGCCGCCATCGCTGCACCCAGCTCCTCGCGGTAGACGGAAACGCCCGGTGATCGCGCGATGCAATCGAAGTGCTCCTCGGCGAGGACGGCCGGGCGGCGCAGAGGCACCTCGACACCGTCGACCAGGAGCGAGCGATCGGCTTCGACGCTGTCGTCCACCAAGACGACCATCGCGTCGCGCTCGAGCGCTGCCTTGGCCACTTCGAGACCCTCTATCCCTGTACCCCAAACAGCGACACGCCGCGACGTCAGCCGGTCAAGGCCTGTCGCTGTCGACCTTCGAGTCTTCAACGGACCGCTCGGGTGAGCGCCGCCCTTGCCACTGTGTCTCGGATCTCGGCAAGGGCCTGTGGACCGGACACGCGACCTCGCCGATCGAGACTCGGGTTCGGCGCCATCGCGAGACGGACCCGTTCGAGAACGGCTGCACCCGGCCAGGCCGGGTCGTCGAGCAGGCGGCCGAACGCCTCGGTGACCTCTTCGACCGTGCCGACGCACTCGAAGGGCTTGCGTCGATGATCGAGCAAGTCCAGGAATCCCTCGCTCTGGGTCTCGTCGTCCAGCATGTCCCCCCCGAAGATGGCCACCACCTGAGCTCGCGGGACAACCGTTGCCAAGGCGAGGAACACGAAACGGCACTTCGGACAATCGCGACACCAGCCGTCCAAGGCATCGGACATCCGAAACGCTCGGTTGCAGCTGCGGAAAGCAGAAAAGTACTGGGGCAACGAGGAAAACGCAGCCGCGATTTCGAGCTCGTCGAAACGACGGAGCGGTGAGAGGTAGCGGACCGAGTCGTGCACCGACTCGCTCAGAACCTCTTGTAACTGAGCTTCGAATTCCGCCGACTTGCTCCACTGGTGATTGACCTCGGCCAGGACGACGGCCGTGTCGACCTCGGGGCGGTCCGACCCCGCCCTGACCACGCGAGTGGGTGAGTCAGCAGATCCCTCCAGCGCCATGACCGTGGTGTCGTAACCGTGGACGAATCCTCCGGCGACCGCGATCAGAGAGACGATCGCAGTCACGGGAACGTGCCCGTTCAGAGCACCTCGATCGTTCAGGTCGAAGAGCAGCGGGTCGATCTTCCGACCCATCCTCGCCAGCTGCAATCCCGAGATCGAGGCGATCCGCTCGACCGCAGGGCTCGGGTTGACAGAGACGAGTAGCGGGAGCTCACCATTGGCTGCCCGAAGCGACTCGAGGACGACGATGGAGTCCTTTCCTCCCCCGATAGGCACCGCGACTCCGTGCGCGGGAGCTTCGCGGGATGCCGATCGAACTTGGCCGGCGCGTAGAAGACCTCCATCGTGGTCGTCAGGGTCTCCGGGGCTCCCAGGCGCAGAGACGATCTCGAGGTCGAGCGGAATGTCGAGCGCGTTCGTATACGCGAACTCTCGCAACCCGCGGTCGTAGATGTCGTGACACAGGCGCGACTCGGCCTCGCTCAACTCTCCGGTCTCGATCACGATTCGGCGCGGGGCTGCGGTCTTGTAGTAGCTGACTCCTGCCACGATGTGTAGAAGGCGCACTGCAGCCTCGAACGACTTGCGCTGCCCGGGAGACATCGAAGGCGATGCGCGACTGTGGGATCTGCCAAAGTCGACAAGCTCGGTGAAGTGGTACTCGTCGTCGAGCGAGTACCGCAACTTGGCGGTCGCGTTCTCGGGATCGACCTCGAAGCTCGTTATGCGAAAGAGCTCGAAACTCTCCGGGCGAAAGGGCACAGGCTTGTCCGTCGCCTCGCCGAGATCAGAAGTAGATGGTCCTGCGGGCGCGCTCGGTGACGACGTCGATGTCGTCGGTCCACGCTCCCGTCGAGAGGTACTTCCAGCCTCCGTCCGCGGATACCACCACGATGACCCCGGAAGGGATCGCGTCGGCGCACTTGGCAGCCCCGGCCATCGCGGCACCCGACGAGATCCCGGCGAAGATCCCGACCTCGGCCAGCCGGCGGGTCCATTCGATCGAGGCGCGCGGACCGACGATCGTCTTTCTATCGAGAAGCTCTGCGCCCCCGAGATCGCCGAAGATCGGCGGGATGTAACCATCCTCGAGACTACGAAGTCCTTGGACGAGCTCGCCGGCGGGGGGCTCGACCGCCCAGATCTCCACAGAGGGCTTTCGCTCTTTGAGGAAGCGCCCGACCCCCAGCAAGGTTCCGGATGTGCCGAGCCCGGCCACGAAGTGGGTGATCTCGGGGCAGTCGTGCCAGATCTCCGGCCCGGTGCCTTCGTAGTGGGCCTTCGGGTTCGCTTGATTGGAATACTGATGGAGGAAGACCCATTCGGGGTGCTCGGCGTGGATGCGCTCGGCCATGCGGACCGCTCCGTTGGACCCCTCTTCCCCGGGTGACTCGATGACCTCGGCCCCCCACAGCTCGAGGAGCTGCCGGCGTTCGGGTGAGACGTTCGAGGGAACGACGACCTTCAAGTGATAGCCCTTCACACGCGACACGAGGGCAAGGCCTATGCCCGTGTTGCCCGACGTGGGCTCGAGCAGCGTGGCGCCCTCGACGAGCAAACCCTCCTTCTCGGCTTCCTCGACCATCGAAAGCGCGATCCGGTCCTTTACCGATCCGCCAGGATTCTGTCCCTCCAGCTTCACCAAGATCCGCACGTCGCGATTGGGACTGAGCTGGCTTACATCGACCAACGGGGTGTCGCCGATCAGGTCGAGGACGCTCGTCACCTGTGCCATTTCCCAGCTCCTGTTGCAAGCCGAGCCGCCGACGCGGGCGGCGCCGGGGGCGCCGGGATCAACCGCCTGCGACCGCGGGCAGGATCGACACCGTGTCCCCGTCAACGACTTTGGTGTCCAACTGGTCGAGGTACCGGACGTCGTCGTCGTTGACGTAGACGTTGACGAACCGGTGCAGGTTCCCGTCGTCGGTGAGCACCTGGCCCGCCATCCCGGGGTAGGTCTTCGCAAGATCGGCGAGCACCTCGCCGATCGTGGTCCCGTTCGCCGAAACGGCCGTCTGCCCGCCGGCGTGGGAGCGCAGGACAGTGGGCAAGCGCACTTCGACGGACACGACGTCCTCCCTTCGATCCCTCCCCCACCAGCGCCGCACCTGCAAAGTCGGCCGGGAGGGACGAATGTTGATGATTTCGGTCGGTATTCTACCGGCCAAGATGAGGCTCCACGACCACGGACTCCTCCTCTATCTGCCGATCGACGATGCGATAGGAGCGCAGAGTCGGGTGGGTGTCGCGCAGCGAGACCAAGACGTAGTGCCAGAGGGGATTGCTCAAAGGCGTGCTGGCCTGCTCGACGTCGGTCGGTGACGGATAGGCATCGGTGTGGGTGTGGGAATGGAACACGCCGATGATCTCGAGGCCGAGCTTCTCGGCCTCTCGCTCGGCCTGAAGGTGCTCGCGCGGATCGACCGTGTAGAGCTTGGCCGACGCAGCGATGTTCTTGGTCGGGAAGCACACCGAGACATGTCCGTCTCGGTCACCGGCGAGCAGCCCGCAGGCCTCCTCGGGGAGTCCGCTCAGGCAGTGACCGAGGATCTGCGTGTAGACCTCGGTGGGTAGCTTCAACACGAATTTCCAGCGTATCGGGGCAACACCCCGACAACGTGGAGGGTACCCTCCGATTCGATGTCAGCCGCGAAAGGACCAGGGCGCAGGGGCGCCCGGACGAGGAGCACCGCGGACGACGACCGCTTCCGCACGGTCGCGCGCAATCGCCGCGCCCGCCACGACTACGACATCCTCGAGACCTACGAGTGCGGGATCGAGCTTCGCGGCAGCGAGGTGAAGTCCCTGCGAGCTGGAAGGGTGACGCTCGCCGACGCGTACGCCCGGGTCGAGCAAGGCGAGGCCTGGCTGCTCGGAGTGCACGTGCCCCCCTACGAGAATGCCGCCGGTTTCGGGGCACACGACCCGGATCGCCGGCGGAGGTTGCTCCTGCACCGCGAGCAGATCGACGAGCTTGCGGGTCGCACCCAGCAGCAATCGCTCACCCTGGTCCCGCTGTCCATCTACTTCAAGGACGGCAGGGCCAAGGTCGAGCTTGGCCTCGCCCGAGGACGGAGGCTCTACGACAAGCGGCACGCGATCGCCGCCAGGGACGCCGAGCGCGAAGGCGCACGGGAGGCGGCCAGGGCCGCGGGCAAAGACGTGAGCCGCGGCAGCCGACGCGAGCGGGGCTGACCGGGCGGGCTCTTCGGGTTCGAAGACCTTTGGCAGACGGTAGAATCGGTTAACCCAAGAGGGGGTGATCGGTTTCGACTCTGGTCGTCGATACGGGAGAAGCGAGCCGTGGTCCCCGGAGCCACGTTAAAGAGCCGGGACAAAAAACAAACGCCGAGCCTCAGCTCGCGCTGGCTGCTTAATAAGTAGCCCGTCCGTCCGGCCTCAGTCCTACGGGTCGGGTACGGGCGTCATCTAGCAGGACTCACCCGCAGGGAGCTGTCGCCCGGCCCTCGGGAACAACAAAGGGTGACTGGGGTCCTGGGCAACTGCCGGCGGCGGCTCAGGACCCGAGACCAAGCTGCCGGCTGCGCTCGGAGAAGGCCCGTTGAGAAGCCGGAGGACGCGGGTTCGATTCCCGCCACCTCCACGAACGAACGAACGAACGAACGAACCAACGAACGAACGACGAGATCTGCAAACCTCCGACAAGGGGTTTGCAGGGAAACCGAAAGCAATAAGGGCTCCAGGACACGAGTAAGACACAAGAGCACCCACCGAGGGCTCAGGGACTTGGCGTAAACCCGGGCGACCGAACTTTGGGTCGGCACCTCCTCGGATCCCGGGAGCCATTGAAGCTGTCCATACATCCCAGGCCGATGCGAGCGACATCGAGGGTCCCGAGCTTGGTGTGCTTCATGGTGCTCCCCTTCTTGCAGGCGCCACCTGCGGTGACCGAGACGCCGACACAGATCGAAACCGGCTACCGAGCGTCTACGGTCAGCGCCTCGAGCAGATCTCCGCCATCAGCCGCCCGGTTGCTCGTCGGTGAACCACGAAAGCTCCGTGCGGATCCCTCCCTCGGAGTCGCGTACCACGGCCCTGAGGACGTCAAAAGCCTGTCTTCCGGGCGTCATTCCCGTCCTACGAAGAATCTCATCGCGGAATTCCCTGGAGAGCGCCTCCGAACCTTCGAGGCCATCGTCCCATAGCGAGAGGAGCACGAGCTGCGGCCGCCCGACTTCCGCTTTGAGCACAAAGGCTCCGAGGAAGTGTGGCATCCTCGAGAAGCGAGGCAAAATCTCGTCTTCAACCTCGAGTATCCCGGGCATTGATTCGTCGCTGGCGTATAAGTTGACAATTCTGCACTTCATGGTTCCCCCGTGCGGATTTGCCCGACCTCAAGGACCGTTCTCCTATTGGCCATGTGACAAACCAAGTCATGCTTCATCTCGTCACTGATTGACCATTGTATGGGTCAGTCGCCCGAGCCAGAGGCCCCGACATGCTCGCCCACTTGAACGAAGCAGAGAACCACCTGGCAGCAATGTCCGCACTACCTGTTGGGATGGCCATCTGAAATGGCACCCGCCGCTCCTGACCATCCGGACCACGAAGCCAGTCCGAGACTGTGGCGCTGAAAGAACCCCCGGACGCCGGGCACGAGCAGCATGTACATGCGATCCCATTGTAAGGCTCCCCCGTTAGACCGGCATCGAGAAACGTCAGCTCTCAGCGCGGACCCAAGGAGCCTCGGGCGTTGCGAGCCCGCGGGTCGACGCTGCGACGCCTGCGATCACGACAAGGGCGATCACGAGCGGATAATAGATGTGGGAGTGAACCACCAATGCTGCCCCAACAACCGCACCCCCCAGCATCGCTCCCACCGATATCAAGCGGCGGCCCGATCTCGACCCGCTCCCACCGGCGATGGAACTATCGGCGGCGACGCCGGTGATGGTCAAAGTAAGGACCGTGGTTGTCAGATCGGGTACAGCGAGCTTGCGGGCGGCCGCGTTCTGTATCCCCATTGCGACTGCGAGAACCGCGATCAGACTGTAACGGTATCCGGCCTGTACCGGGCTTCCGCTCAGCGCGGCGAAGACGACTGCGGTGGTGATCAGGACCGCCTGGATGGAAGCGGCGAAACCCAGCAGCTGGTCTCGACGGTGCCCGAGTCGCGAGCCAAGGAGGCCGCCGACAATCGCACCAACGCTGAACGAGGCGATGGCGATTATGGACGCGAGAATCGAGAACCCGGGTACGCCGATCAAGGCGAATCCTAAGAGCACGACGTTGCCTGTCATGTTGGCTACGAAGACGTGTCCGAGTACCAAATAGCTAAATGCGTCCACCAGGCCCGTGACAAGCGTCAGCGCTACCAACAACGGCGGCAGCGGACCATGCTTACCGTTGTGATCTGGGACAAGAGTCTGGCGAATCTCGGTCAGGAAGTTCTTCATGCGATCACCCCTGCGATCACGTCATCCGAACGGCTATCTGTTGGCGTGAGGACAACACGTTTGCCCATTGACGAGGACGTGGCAATTCACGACCATCAATTTGGTCTGCTGCAGGTCTGCGAGTGTCCCAGATCGTGTGTGACTCTGGTTCCGAGCATCCCCCATCGCTGCCGGCTCGGAGGACCACCTCTCGTTGGTGGCTACTCGGACTCGTCTAACAGTTCATAGGTGACAGCAACCCTGCAACCAACAGTGAGGCTGCCCGGTTCGATCTGAAGATGTGGGATGACAGGAGCTGCAGAAGCCGACGCTGCTCTTGCGAAGCCCCGATATGGAATGCCCGCTCCCGGAGATCCTTCGTCGATTGATACGATCCGGCCGAGACGTCCACCAGCCGATTCTGCAAGCTGTGTTGCTTTGTCGCGAGCGTCGTTCATTGCCTGAAGGCGTGCATCCCGCTTCAGCGGCTCGGGATCTGCGATGGTGAGTTGGAGCGCTGAGATCTGAAGCGAATCGCCCGCCACGGACACAAGACCAGCGAGGTGCTCGCTCAGCTTGTCGAACTGTCGAACGGTGATCTCAAGCTGGTAGCTGGCCACCCGAGCAGTCACCTTCTGTTTGGCGTGATCGAAGAAGTCATGGACATTGAGACTGGTTGTGCGAAGGTCCGCAGGTTCTAAACCCGCAGCCTTCAACGAATCATGGACCTGCGAGACCAGGGCTGCGACTCGGGAAACGGCGTCGGCCACGGTGTCTGCCATCACGTTCAAGGCGGCATGGACGATGCACCGGTCGGGAACGCCAGCGGCCGTCCCCTCGCCGACTACCGCCAATTGCGCTGGTTTGGCCACTCACAAACGCTAACCCCACTCATAGGCCGCTTGCGGGCGCTACGCCACCAAAAGGCGGTCCAGTCTCCCGTGGGTCTTGTCGATACCTTTTGAGATGAGCGCACTCGCCCTCCTGATTCCGGCTGTGTTGCTCGCGCTCACGCTCGTTGTCCTCGTCGTCGACGTTGCGGTGGTGAATCCCCGTTGCCGCAGGACCATCGCAAGCTGGGCATCAGGGCACGGCTACACCCTCTTCAAAGTGCACCGGCAGTGGGTTGGTCGGGACATCATGCGAGAGGCCGACGGGTCCGTGCGCAACGTGCATAGCCGCCCTGGCGGGCGGTATTTCGTTGTGACCGGCAAGGCGAGCAACGGAGTGCCGATGGAGGGCCGCCTGAGGATCGAAGGAGGGTTCCAAGGCTACGGAGCCAGCAAAACCGTAGAGCTCGTGGTCCACGAGGCCGAGGTCGACGCGCGAACCTAGTGCCAGCGCCACCCTTCAGACGGCATCGGGAGTTCGCCGTTATCGCGCTCTTTACCTCTATAGCAGCATCGACTTGAAGGCAGTGTCCCCTAACTGACCCCCTTCGCCGGCTCGGCGTGACTCAGAGCGCACGGTGGCGGGCACGTGACATGCCTAGAAGCGATAATCGTTTAGTGGAAAGGCTTCTGGTTGTCACTGGCCCGCCGGGAGCCGGCAAGTCGACCGTGGCTCGAATACTGGCCGATCGAGCTGGGTTCAGTGTGCTTGTCAACGGTGACGCGTTCTTCGGATTCCTGGCCAGCGGGGCCATCCATCCGTGGTTGGTAGAGGCGAACGAGCAGAACGATGTCGTGATCCGGGCGGCGGCAGCAGCAGCTGGCAAGTACGCCTCTGCGGGATACCTGACGCTCTACGACGGTGTGATCGGACCTTGGTTCCTGCCCACCTTCTTCTCCGAGACCGGTCTGGAACAGCTCGACTACCTGATCCTGTTACCGGAAGTTGAACGCTGCGTGCAACGCATCGGCACTCGCCGCGATCACGCCTTTCACGACGAAGCTGCAACTATCAAGATGCACTCCGAATTCATGAACGCCCAGATCGATGATCGCCATGTCTTGACCGCCCCGCCAGACGATCCTCAAGCTGTCGCTGCACTTGTAGATGAAGCGAGTCGAACCGGAAAGCTGGCATACCCCTAAGACGATGTCTTGGTGCCCGGTAATCCGGAACACCGTCCGGGACCGCCACCTGTCCCGCTTGGTCAGAAACGGCTCCTGCCCGAGTGACCGGAGCGTCCTAGAAGTCGAGCTGCCGACCCAACGACTGCGCCAAGAAGAGCACCGACTATGAGAGCTGGCACCCCGACTTCGAACAAGGCGAACCAAGCTGTTGGTGGATATACCGAAAGGCCCCGGACCAATCCGACGAGGGCTCCGAGAAGACCCAGGCAGACGGCCCCGATGACAGCTCCTTGCCCTGGACCCAACCCGCCTGTCGAATCAGTCACATCTTCATCGTAAGGCGCCACCGACCGAGAAGTGCCCGCTTGCGAGTGGCGACGGGCGAGTCGGAGACCGTACCCATCCATAACGCTCGCTCATGCGACGCGGCAGCAGGTCTACTACTGCTCAGCTCCCTGAAACTTCGCGAGCTTCTTTGGCTTCCTTGTACTTGCGGTGCTGTTCAAGGATGTGCTCATGCGAGGCACCCTTGGTCGGAACATCGGGGTGGTGGTGCCGGCACAAGATATAAGGAGTTCCGTCTAGTGGGTGATGGCCAATCCTCCAACAACCCTTGCTGTGGCAATTGACCTTACGAACTCCCGTGTATACGCCGATTCCGACTGCACTGATCAGGGTCGCCTCGCCGAAGTCGGAACCGAAGCCGGACCAGAAGTTGTAGTACAGGTCGGGCCCACCGTGGAGTGTGCCGGTGTGAAGCGCCAGCCAGTGTCGTACGACACCGAAGAACGCGATGAGGAAGGCAATTCCCACAACGAGAAGGAGGAGGAATAGGCCAAGTCCCAACCTCCTCGAATAGCCACCGCCCGCAGTTTCGGAGTCGACACCCTCCCCGCCTGCGTTTCCAGAGTTGCTCAGTGGAATTCTGGGTGACGCGGTCGTCTCGGTGGCAGCAAGGGGATCAGGCATCGTCTCAGTCTACGGGAGGCAGTGTTTTGACTCGGGGTACGCCGAGTCTTCGAACTCGACAGCGATGCCCGGGATCGGCCACCAGAGATCCAGACCATCCCATAAATCGCAGGCAGAGATCAGGGCAGTACTTGCGGTCTTCCGATTAGCCGGAGGTGACGAGGACGTGCTTGAGAGTGTCAAACTCCTCGAGGCACTGTCCGGCTCCGATGGCCACGCAGCTCAGTGGGTCTGGCGCCACAACGATCTGCATGCCAGTTTCCTCCTGCAGGCGGGCGCCAAGTCCGTGAAGTAGCGCTCCGCCACCCGTGAGCACAATCCCCTGTCCCATGATGTCGGCAGCGAGCTCGGGCGGCGTCTTGTCGAGCGTCACCTTCACCGCGTCGATGATGGCTGCGACAGGCTCGGCGATCGCCTTGCGGACATCTTCGGTCGAAACCACTAGGACCTTCGGCAGGCCACTCACGAGGTCGCGACCCCGGATCTCGGCGTAAAGCTCTTCCTCGAGAGGGTAGGCCGAGCCGAGTGCGATCTTGATCTCCTCGGCGCTGCGCTCACCAAGGGCGAGACTGTATTCCTTCTTGACGTAGGACATGATCGCCTCGTCGAGCTCGTCACCTCCGATGCGCACCGACTGGCTGGCGACGATGCCGCCTAAGGAGATGACGGCGACCTCGGTTGTTCCCCCGCCTATGTCGACCACCATGTTGCCCGTGGGCTCATGGACAGGCAGCCCGGCTCCGATGGCTGCTGCCATGGGTTCCTCGATAATGAAGGCCTTGCGAGCACCCGCGCTCATGGCGGCTTCCATAACTGCGCGCTGTTCGACACCCGTGATACCCGACGGGACGCAGATAATCACTCGGGGCTTTGCGAAGCGGCGCTGGTGCGTCCTCTGGATGAAATAGCGGAGCATCTTCTCGCAGATATCGAAGTCGGCGATGACCCCGTCCTTCAAGGGACGGATAGCCTGGATGTGGCTCGGGGTGCGACCAATCATCCGCTTCGCCTCAGCACCCACCGCGAGTGGACGACCGTCTTTGACGTTCACCGCCACGACCGACGGCTCGTTCAGGATGATGCCTCGGCCGCGCACATACACGAGAGTGTTCGCCGTGCCGAGATCGACCGCCATGTCGCGGCCGAGAAGGAGGAACCGGTTATCCGCCATGGGCTTCGATCCACCTCAGGATCAGCCCGGACGCGGTCGCCAAAGGTAGGCGTGTCTCCTAGGGGGCTGGTGTCACTCCCCAGACTACCTCGCTCATCGCGCACGCATTCCGCGTACCAATCGAAGACCTCTCGACCGATACCCCTGGGCGCCATTGTTCGAAGCACGGGGACACCAGCCCCATGGGCTATCTGGGTCTCATTCTTCTCTAGAAGAAGAGGTGGGCGAGGACTCGTCGCGGTTGAAGTACCCTATTCGCTCCGGCAACGATCGCACCGCCTCTGCCGGGTTCCCTCGGTAGAACGTCAACTCCTGAGTGAACTTCGTCGAGACGACCGACCCTGCCGCCACAATGCTGCGCGAGGGGATGCGCGTGCCGGCGAGCAACATGCAACCAGACATCGCCGCCGCGTAGTCGCCCAGCTCCACCGACCCGGCGACGTACTTGTCCCGCATGATGTCGATCGTGTGGGTGAGGATGGTCGAACGGAAGCCGGCGATGACAGCGTGCCGCCCCAGCGTTAGGGAATCGACGAGGTCGATGTAGTGGTACGACGCGATCTGGGCGTGCTCGGCCATGTAGATCGAAGGGTTGCGATCTGGCAGCTTGTCGGTCGGATGGTCCCACCAACCCTTGATCATGTTGCCGGAGCCGATGCTGGCGTCTTTGGCCATATTGAGCTCGTTGACGTTGGTGATGACGTTGCGGCCACCGATCGACGCACCCGGCCCCATCGAGACGTGCCGGACCGTCATCACGCTCGGCCCGATGTACGCGGTCGGGTGGATGTCCCACTTGTAGACGCGTCGGGCGATGACCCGCTTGAGCGACATGGGCAGGTACGCGAACACATAGGCGAACGCCAACCGCATCCTCAGCCCTCCACTCCCATCAGGGTGTCAGCCACCCAGGAGACCGTAGTGCCTCCCCCGGGCGCCTTAGGACACACCGAAGGATGCGCCATCGCGTTGGCGCGTACAGTCACTCTCGTAGTGAAGTAGGAGAGAGGGGCGGCGAGGATCGGTGGCGGCGGGTCGGAGCGGCGAACATCGACCGCAGCGCGGTTTGCCGATCACCGTCGCGAAAAAGAAAGGGGTCTCGAAGTGGCGGCTATCACGAAAGTATCCAAGGGGACTTCGTTCAGTCATCTGGAGGACCGCTTCGGTGGCACTGAGGAGACTTTCTTGCCGAACTACGAGGAGTCTCTCCGGCGACTACAGGGAGAGGCCACCAGCGCGCCGACGGACCTGTCGCAACTCGCCAACGAACGCGTCGGGGCCGAGGCAGGCCGTCACTTCAGCGCTGACTGGTTGCAGAGCTGGTGGCCGGAGGTTCAGCCCGTCGAACCCATCCTTCGCGCCGGCCTGATCGAGGCCTTCAAGAAGGGGATCGCCGCCAGACTTCCCCTCAGTGCATTGTGGGTTCAGGCGGCTGACAGCACGTTCGAGATCGCCATCAGCCAGAGTGCCACTCAGATCACCCTGTTGGTCATCACTCCGCCCGTGCCTTCTGTCGGCGGCGGATCCCAAGACGAAGCCGGAGACGTGACTCTGGTCAGCCGCCGAGACGGACAAATCGTCGTGACCCCGGCTACCTAGTCGATGCCCCGCCCGGCATCGGGAGTGGCCTGACTCAATGGGGACAGGACTGGACAGCGAAGAGATGCCATGTCCCGGGTACGCCCTTCAGAGTCTGCACTCCCCTGTCGCTGAACGCGATACCGGAGCCCACGACGAGGTCCTTCACGGTGCTGGAAACCAGGATCTCTCCGGGCGCGGAGTGGGCTGTGACACGAGCGCCAATGTGAACCGCCATGCCGGCAATGGTGTCGTCCAGGACCTCGCATTCCCCCGTGTGCACACCGATCCGGAGCCGAATTCCGAGGGGTTCCACGGTGCCGTGAATAGCGGTGCCGCATTGGATCGCACGGCCTGGACCATCGAACGAGGCGAGGAATCCGTCTCCGGCCGTGTTCAGTTCGCGCCCACCGAAGCGACCCAGCTGGCTGCGGACCGCGGCGTGATGGCGAGCGAGAAGGTCTCTCCAAGAGTCGTCGCCGATCTCGGCGGCTCGCCCAGTCGAATCGACAATGTCCGTGAACAGCACCGTTGCGAGCATTCGCTGTGAAAAGGATCTTCGTCGAGCACCGGTTAGGAACTCCTCGACTTCTCCCAGGACCGCACCGGCCTCCCCGATCGTTATGAGGTGATCCCGGCTGGCGTACTCGACGAATCGTGCCGCGGCGATGTGATCGGCCAGATATCTCCCGTGCTCTACAGGCACCAATATGTCTTCGTTCGCGTGCAAGACGAGCGTGGGTACCGAGATCACCGGAAGGATCGCCCTGACGTCGAGATCCGTCACCAAGCGGGAGACCGCAATCGCCTGTCCCGGACTCGCCGACGCCTGTTCGTGGCGAACCCAGATCTCTTTCACTTCAGGATTGCCTGCGATGCTCGGCGCAAAATAATCGATGCTCGCGCCGGTACCCCAGGTTTCCCAGTGAAGGCGCGACCCGGCCTCCAGGACTTCAGGAGGATGGCCCCACGGGTAATCCGCGGTCTGCTTCAAGGTCGCCCAGGTGTTGACCAGCACCAGGGCAGTCACACGATCGGGGTACATCGCCGCGAACATCAAGCTCACCGCTCCCCCGTCGTGGGTTCCGAGCAATGCGGCCCTTTCCAAGCCCGCCGCGTCGAGGACCGAGCGGAGGTCGTCGACACGTTCCTCGAGCGTCGGCAACTCCGAACCGACGACGGGATCGGAGCGACCGCTCCCACGTTGATCGAATGTGACCAATCGACAGAACGACGACAGTCGACTCAAGAACGGAATCGACGGGAGCTCCTCCCAGGCAACCGATCCGCTCAAGGTCCCAAGGACCGCAACGAGATCCGGCGGGCCCAGACCCGCCTCCTGGTACGCAATGTGGACATCGTTGCGCTTGGTAAACCTTGTTGGCGGCGGCCCGGTGGTCACTCTGTCCTCACAAGAACGTCGCCATCCACGCTGGGCACCTCTGCGTTTCGCGCTCCACGGGGTGTGCAACTCTAGTTCGCCACCGCGCGGGTACGCCCGAACCTTCCGCTCGGTGACTGCCGACGGGTCGGCCGGCGAGAGTCCGATTCATCATCGCTGAGAGGACGAAGCGGTACTGTTGCCCTGTCGTTGATCAGGGTGGGGAGGCTCTGGGAGTGGCTCCAGACCACGATGAATTCGAACCCGGCTTGACGGGTAACGAGAACGACCCTGTCGTTCTGCACTACCCGTTCGTGCGTCACGTTCGACTCGGTTGGTACCACGACGAGCACGGTCAGTGGGCTTCCGCCGAATTCGACGAGTCACGATGGGAGGTCGTTTGCCCTCAGTGTGGTGACGACGACGGACCGGTCGATCAGCTGCCCGAGGAAATTCGGGGGCTCCGAGGTCCCTACTCGAGCAAGCACCAGGCCAGTCACGTTGCCAACAAGCACACCCGCGATTGGGACCCATCTCCACGCTGGACACCCGGAGCCACGATCCCACTCGACTGAGGGTGGAAACGTCCTCCCTCGAGCTCGATCAGCTGACGAGCCCTCGGCCGGTGATGAGAGGGAGGTCCAAGGCAGTGAGGAGGCCTGGCGGAGCTTCTACCACGGAGGGAATCGCATTCACCAGGCGCATCGCCGTCGCCTTGAGTCCGGCCGTGTTGTGGTCGCCGTCCGATCCCAGCAGCTCGAGGTTGAGTGTGTAATTCGGTTCTCCCGAGACGACGACCCGATAGCAGCCCTGCCCAGCCGGCTGCGGCCAGTCAGGACCGATGTCGTCTCGCAGACGAGTGACATGCTCGAGAACTATGACGCTTCGGTCGCCGATCATCCCTCGGACTTCGAAGTGAAGCCCGGCGGTCGTACCCTTTGCGATCGTCCCTGAGGAAATCTCAAAGGTTTCGGGAGCTTCGAGTCGTTCGTGGGATTCCTCTATGGAGTCAAGCTCCACGTCCAAGCCCTTGGCGAGCTGGCGCACCACGCTCCCCCAAGCCATCGTCAGAACGCCGGGCATCAGCAGCATCGGTGTGTCGTTCGCTGAGCGTCCGAATCCCATGATCTCGAATAGCACCGACCCCTGATCGTAAGTGGAGTAGTTCAAGATCTCCATGCACCTGACCTCGTCGATCCGTTCCGAGATCGAGGTCAGCGTGAGCGCGAGCCAATCGTTGGCGAAGCCCGGGTCGATCCCGTTGACCCACAACGAGACCCCGCCTTCGAGCGCCGCCTCCTTCACCGGTTGATAGAGGTCAGGCGAGACCACGCCCTCGGGAAATTGGAGGAAGACGGGCCCGCTGGACACGACGTTTATCCCCGCGGACAGAAGACGACGAATGTCATCGAGCGCTTCGAGCAACCGGTCGTCCGCCATGGCCGTGTGAACGACGCAATCCGGGCGAAGCGCCAGGATCTCCTTCACGTCCGAAGTCGCGGATATGCCGAAGCGCCTGCCCGCTCCCGCGAGATCACCCGCATCCCGACCCACTTTGGCGGGGTTGGAAACCCACACACCCACGAGCTCGAGCTCCGGGCGGGCATCGATCCCCATGAGCGTATGGCGCCCGACGTTCCCGGTGCTCCACTGCACGACCCTGTACGTCATTGTGTCCTCCGAGGTCCCGCGGTCAGGACAGACCCAGGACGCGCAGCGCGTTGTCACGCAGGAATTTCGGCCAAACTTCGTCCTTCAAGCCCACCGCGGGTAGCTCCTGCACGATCCGCTCGAGGGAGAGTCCCATCGGAAAGTACCCCGCATAGATGATCTTGTCTGCACCGCGGGTGTTGGCGTAATCGATGATCGCCCTCGGGTAGTACTTGGGTGCGAATGCACTCGTGGAGTAGTGAAGGCCCGGCCACTTGAGCATCAGCTTCACGGCCAAGTCTGTCCACGGTTCGCAGCCGTGTCGTGTGACGAAGACCAATTCGGGAAAGTCGTACATGACTTCGTCGATCAACTCGACGTGCTGCGACGACATCGGTACGCGTGGACCGGGGACCCCTGCACAGCAAAAAATCGGGACCCTTAGCTCCACGCATTTTGCATAGATCGGGTACATCTTCTTGTCGTTGATGGGAACCTGAGGAAAAGTCCCTGCAGGAAAGCACGTGAAGGCTCGCACCCCGTATTCCTCGTAGAGGCGCACCATTCGCCTCGTTCCCCCCATTCCCTTGTTCGGGTCGACCTCGAGCGACGGGATGAATCGATCGGGATACCGCTTGACGGCCTGCGAACCGATCGAGTCACTGCCTCCGACACCTACGAGTCCCTTGTCGATGCCCCAGCGGTCCATTTCCCTCAGGGTGAGTCCTACTGGATCGTCGACTTCCCCGATGCTCTCTCGCGGCAAGTCCTTGAACATGTACTGAGCCGGGTGGGAGAACTCCTCGCTCGATTGTCGATCCTTGGTCTGGCGCGTGATGAAGGCGTAGCGAGCCTTGGCGTCTCCACGAGGAAAGTCGATCATTGTGTCGACGACGCCGATTCCGTCAGGCATGGGCATGTGGATTCAGGGGGTGAAGAGACTCGGATGCGGGCGAGCAGGCGCAGTGCTGAAGAAGGGGCGGACGTGGGTCTCCATCAAGTCGTCGACGGTCGCCTTGTAAACCGGATCCGCGAGCACGTCGTGATCCTCGTTTGGATCCTGGGCGAGATCGAAGAGCTGACAGGGTCCCAGCGCGTCTTCGTCGACGACGAGCTTGTGTCGCTCGGTCTCGAAGCACGCGAAGCCCCAGTTCTCGCTCACCGACACTTGCCGATCAGGGACCGAACCGCTGTTGATGCAGTCCAAAAGAGATCTGCCTTCGCTGGCGGTCACGTCGGGCGCTCCTGCAATCTCGCGGATGGTGGCCGGCAGGTCGACGTGCTCGACCAACGAACCGACGACACGAGGCGGACATCCCCCCGGCGGCCGCACGATCAGAGGGACGCGAACCGCCGGCTCGTAGAGCACGCATTTCGACATGAGGCCATGGTTTCCGCCCATCTCACCGTGGTCGCTCGTGTAGACGAGCCAGGTGTTGTCGAGCAGACTTCGCTGCTCCAGAGCGCTCACGATGCCCCCGATCGCCTCGTCGATGACCGTGACGTCAGCCGCGTAAGCACGACGCATTCCGCGAATGGCGTCCCCTGTCATCGTCTCGGTGTCCGAAAGCCAGAGGAACGAGTTCAGGAGGGCCCTGTAGCGCCCAGTCCCCTCGACCTGCGGCCGCTGGGTCGAGTTCGGCATCGAGATCTCTACGTCACGGTAACGCTGAACCGCTTCGGCCGGAGCGTCCCATGGGTCGTGCGGCCCCGGGAATCCTACGAACAAGAAGAATGGCTCCGGCCGGTCGAACTGCTCGATCCACCTCACCGCCTCGAGGCCGTGCCAACTGTCGATGTAGGCGTCGATAGGCAACGGCATCGGAGTCGAGTCCCACATGGGAACGCACTTGGTGGCATTCTGCCCGTTCTCGTTGTCACCCTGATAGCTGCGGTCCGCAATGTGGCGCTTGTACACGCCCAGCAAGCCGCGTTCAGCGAGAAAGTCCGTGTAGACGTTCGGAATATTTCCCACGAACTTGTCGCCGGTCTCGTGAACCTCTCCGAAGCCAAGGCTCATGAGGCGCTGGGCCAGGTCATCGATGTGTTCTGCGTCGAGGATCTCATCGCGATACAGATGGGCTTTGCCTATGAGCGCTGTGTGATATCCGGCGTCGCGTAGCGCCCACACGTAGGTCGGCGAGCCGGGGGCGATCTCCGCCCAGTTCGTGTACACGCCGTGATCGCGCACGTAGCGCTCTGTCATGAACGAAGCTCGAGCGGGCATGCACAGCGGCCCTTGGCAGGAGGCCCTCGAGAACCGAACTCCTTCGGAGGCCAGGCGGTCGAGTGTCGGCGTGATCATGGCCCCGTCGCCAGCGCAACCCAGCATGTCCGCACGGTGCTGGTCGGACATGACCAACACGATGTTCGGCGCTTTCGAGCTCACACTCCGTTCCCCCTAGATGGAGTCGGGCGCCGCATCACTCGCTGCCGGAGCTTGGTACGAGCACGCCACGTCCCGATGTCGTGAGCATCCTCGCGCAAACTTCGGCAAGAGTGGTCACCGAGGCGCTACCGTGCGACGCGACGTGGCGCTCGAACGGGGAGAAAGGACGGCCGGTGACACAGCCTCCTGATTGGAACGTGCAGCAGCCTGCCCCTGGTGGCCCTTACCCGACAGGAGGCTTCCCTCCGCCCGCTCCACCACCCGCTCCCGGCTACGGCTACGCCGGCGGCCCCTCGGCCCCGGTGCCGCCGGGGATGTACTTCGACCAGGTGAGCGGGCTCAACCTGCCCCAGGGCGTGCAGCTGGCGAGCGTCGGCCGGCGCATCGGTGCCTACTTCCTCGCCATCCCCCTGGCCATCGCGACGCTCATCATCGGCTACGTCGTCTGGGGGCTGATCGTGTGGGGCCGGGGCCAGACCCCCGCCCTCCAGGTTCTCGGAATGCGCTGCTGGCGACCCGAGACACGGCGTGTCTCAAGCTTCTGGTGGATGGCGCTGCGAGAGATCGTCGGACGGTTCGTGGAAGGTCTGATCGGCCTCATCACGCTTCTCGCGTCCTTCATCATCATGCTCACGAGCAGGGAACGAAGGTGTCTCCACGACTTGATAGCGGGCACGGTCGTCGTCCACGACCCGGAAAAGATCCTCGACCAGTGGTCCTCGGCCGGTCCTTAGGATCGAGCGGGCAGCTCTGTCACATGTTTGCGGCGCCTGCGATTATCGCTTCACGGATCCGGTAGTACGTGCCGCACCGGCAGATGTTGCGAATACCGTCGAGATCGGCTTCTGTGATGCTCCCGCCGTTCTCCGCAACCAGCGCTACCGCCGCCATGATCTGCCCCGGCTGACAGTACCCGCATTGAGCCACGTCGTAGTCGAGCCACGCCTGCTGCATCGGATGAAGGTCCTTCCCCACCGACGAAGCGAGCCCCTCGATCGTCGTGATCTCGTCAGTGGGTCTCACATCCGATATCGGAACGGAGCAGGGGTTGAAGGCCATTCCGTTGATGTGGCAGGTGCAGGCCTTGCATACGTCCAGACCACAGCCGTACTTGGGCCCGTGGACACCGAGGAGATCGCGCAACACCCACAGGACTCGCAGGTCGTCCTGGCAGGTGACCGTGACCTGTTTGCCGTTGAGGATGAAGGTGTGGTCTGAGACAGTGGGATCGGGCACGCTTGGCTCCTAGCTCAGAACTTGGACGAGAGTCCGTCCGTCGGCTCTTCGGGGATCGAGGGGACTGTCGGCAAAGGGGTGAAGCCGAGCGGACCGTTGTGGTTGATCGGGAAGACGGTCGGCAGGGTCCCCGTGGCGCGGGCGTATGCGCATGCGACTGCGGCCATCGAAGGTGCAACCCCGAGCTCTCCCGCTCCACCCGGGTCCGAAGTCGTCGGCGGCATCACGATGACCTCGAGGTCGAACGGCACGTTCCACTGCCGCGTGTAATAGGTGTTGTCCCAACTTCCTTCGAGGCACAAACCGTCCTCTATATGCACGCTGAACGTGAGCACCCTCGCGATTGCGTCCATCATCCCGCCCATCATCTGGGCCTGGAGGTTCAGAGGGTTGATCGGGAGCCCGGCGTCCACGGCGATCACGGCCTTCGTGACACGTGGGCCGCCGTATCCATTCGGAATGACCCGGTTCACCGTCGCCGGCGTGCAGTCGATCTCCACCAACGCCGCCGCACGGCTCTTGTACTCACTGTGTAGACCCAGGCCCTGGGCGGTCCCCGCAGGCATCGACCTGCCCCAGTTGCCGACCTCGGCAACCTTGTTGAGCACGGCAAGGCTCCGGTGGTCGTTCAGGAACGATTGTCTGAATTTGAGAGGGTCGACGCCCATTGCGTCTGCGAGCTGGTCGACAATGAGCTCGGTGGCGGTCGTCACGTCGGGGCTGTAGATGTTCCGCATGCTGCCCGTGTTGAAGCCCGTGTCGATCTCGCTCAGCAGCTGGTCGGTCACCCCGAAGTTGTAAGGGACGCTTTGAGTCAGCTCGAACACCGTCTCGGCGAAGCCGATGTCGCCGAATGGGAGCTTGGCAGCCATCGCCGTTATGATCTCTCCCAGGCCGTGAGTGAAGTCGGTCGAGACGCTCGTGTGCCGTTGTTCGTACGTGAGCACATTGCCGCCCAGGTAGCTTGCCCTGACCCTAGAGGTGCACATCGGGTGCATGCGGCCCTGGCGGAAATCGTCGGTGCGATGCCACATGAGCTTGACCGGCTTCCCCATGCCCTGGGAGATCTCGGCCGCCTCCAAGGCCGCATCGAAGAAGAGGTGCCGTCCGAAGGAGCCGCCACCTTGGGCCACATGGCAGGTGACCTGGTCCTGGGACAACCCCAGTTTCTGAGCGATCGTCTGCTGCGCGACGATCGGAGACTTCAAGCTCGACCAGATCTCAGCCCGGTCGGAGCGGACGTCGGCAATGGCGCAGTTGGTCTCCAACGGGCTGTTGCTCGCGAAATAGAAGACGAACTCCTGGTCGAGGACCTTGGCCAGCGCGGGAAGGGTCGGAGCCAGAGGTAGCTCGGCGCGACGCAGCTCTGCGAGCACTGTGTCGTCGGACTTGGCATCTTCGGTGCCGGGGTTCCAAGTGACGTCCATGACCTGGATCGCGTCGATGCACTGTCCGAATGTCGCGGCACGTACAGCTACCCCGGTAGACACGACCGCGACGTCGGTGACTCCGGGCTGGGCAAGGACGTCGGCCTTGTTGTTGAGAGATCGCACAGTCCCGTTGATCGTCGGAGGACGGCACACCATCGTCGGCATCGCCCCGGGCACGTCGAGGTCCATGGCGAACTGCTTTTGGCCGGTCACGATTTCGCGCGCGTCGATCCTGGGTTGCGAGGTCCCGACGATCTTCAATGCGGACTGCGGCTTTAGCTCAACCGAAACCGTTGTGGTCTTCTGGGCGGCTGCAGAGGAGGCGAGGGCTCCGTAGGTCGTGGTGCTCCCGTTCGGCCCTGTCACGACGCCGTTTTCGACGCTGAAGTCGGACGGAAGTCCCCCGAGCAGATCCGCGGCCGCTTCGAGAAGCTGTTGGCGGGCTATCGCAGCCGCCACCCGGACAGGGGTGAAGATCGAGTGCATCGAGTTGGAACCACCCGTGAGCTGGTTCCAGATCAGCTCGGGGCGAGCGTCAGCCAGGGTGATCAAGACCTGATCGACCGCCAAGTCCATCTCGTCGGCGATCGTCATGGCGACCGCCGTGGTTATTCCCTGCCCGACCTCGGCGCGCGGAAGTGCGAACGACGCAGTCCCGTCCGAATTCACGACCACGGTGATCAAGTTGGCCGTGGGAAGGGTGGCATCGGTCAGCAAGTCGGTCAGGTCGTAGATTCCCGACGGCTCGGGGGGCGACGGGATGACGGCTGCCGCGGGGCGGGTGACCGAATCGACGAGGAGGGGAGCTGCGGCAGCCAAGGTCGGGGCGGCTATCAGGTAGCCCAGGAACCGGCGCCTCCCGAAGGAATTTGGTCGGGGACCCCGATCCTCGAGGCCCTGGCCGGGCCGAGGCATAGCTCCGTGAGACATGAGTCTGAGTCCTCCCCCATCCAAGCTGAAGCTCGAGCCCTGAATGGGAACGGAGGTAGCCCTCGCGGTATTGCGCTCTAATGCAGGGGATTGCCGAGAACGGCCCCGAGAGCCGTCTGGCCAGGGGGAGCCGTCTGGCCAGGGGGAACCCTCTAGCCGGAGATCCTCGACGTCCCGAACATCTCGTCCAGGGTGACGGGGTCGAGCCCTCGCTCGGAGATGATCCCCTGGATCTGGTCGAACAACGACAGGATCGTGGGGTGGTTCAGGTGCCCGAGCACGATCGTCCCCGGTCTCAGGTATTGATCGGCGAGGCCAAGAAGCTGTTGGGGGCTGATCACCGTCGAGTCCCCGAAGCTGCCGTTCCACATCAGGATGTTCGTGTAGCCGAGGCTGCCGGCCACGTCGGTGACATGCGAGTTGTAGTACCCGTACGGAGGGCGGAACCACGGCCTGGCCGTGATGCCGAAGGTCTGCTGGATCCAGTCCTCGTTGCGGTTGATCTCGTCCGTGATCGCCGACGTGGAGAGTGAGAGCAAGTTGGCGTGGTTCCACGTGTGATTGCCGATTTGGACCTGCTTGTCCTCGATCATCGGATGGACGATGTCGAGGAGGGGTGTCCAGAAGCTTCCGTAAACTCCGTTCGGGTTGAACGTGATGTGAATGCCCGAGCGCTGAGCGAACTCGACGTACTTGGTTATGCAATCGCCGCAATAGCCGTCATCGATCGTCAGAGCGATCTGCTGGGTCCCTTTCGGTCCCGCGGAGATGACCTGGGGCCCCCCGGGGTGCGGCGCAGGGATGCTGTCCGGGGACAGTGGGGGGCCGCCGCTCGGGTCTGGAACGATCACCGCCATCTGCGCGCCGGGCACCTGCGGCACTGTGGTCGTGGGTTGTTTCCTCCGACCTTTGAGAGCCCTCACTCCGCCCGAGCACCCTGCCGCCAGAAGGCCGAGACCTGTGGAGAGGAGCCCCACGAATTCACGCCTCCCCAGGCGGCTTTGCTGCTCGCAGCCTCTGCAACCGGCGCGATCAGCGCTCATACGATGCGAAGGGTACCCGATCGGGAGCAGCTCTCCGACCACTTACGCCTCAGCAGCGCGTCACGCAACTGTCACATCACCCTCTCGGACGTGCCGGCAGCCTAGGGTTGGGCCGAGTACCGACTCGTCCGACCATGCCGACTCGCCGAACGCACCAACGCAGGTCTCGGCGCAAGCGCGCTCGCTGGCTCTTGTTAGCCGCTTCGGTGGTAGTGCTTGCCGGTGGTGGGTCGGGTCTTGGTCTGTACATCGCATTCCGATCGTCGCCCGCCCACCACCTCGAGAGCTCCGTCTCACCATGTCGAGTCGGGTCGGAGGCGTCGTCGTGCGGGGTAGGTGTTCCTGCTTGGACCCTCATCGCCACCGTCTCGGCGTCGACGAAGACGTACTCTGGCCCATCTGCTTCGGACCAGTCGGTCCCGATGGAGACGACTTGGCCGTCCGCCACGACCTTCCCCGTGATCGCGACGGCCCCTGGCGGCTGGTTGAAGATCCGGTTGATAGCGCGCCCGAACGGCCAGACCGCTTGGGTCAACTCCTCAAGCTGCACGGTGACCCGCACCTCTTACCATCTCGTGGTCGACCTGTCGGCCCGACAACTGCTTGTGTTCGACCAGGCGAGACTCGCATATCGCTTGCCCGCAGGGATCGGGGCTCCTGACTCCCCGACTCCACCCGGGCACTACTTCGTCGCTCTCTTCGCCCAGGCTCCCAATGCATCGTTCGGGCCTTTCGTGATCGTCACGTCTGGGTTTGCGGACCAAGAGACGGAGTGGGAGCAACAGGGACAGCCCGTCGTCACCATCAGCGCTCCGGCAGAGGTTCAAGACGCGATAGGACCCTCCGGCGCGGCTACGACGAGAGGGGGAGTGGCTCTCAAGGTCACCGACCTCGAGAAGCTCCGGTCGGTGCCGATCGGCACTCAGCTCGACGTGGACTCCACGCTCGTGCCTTCTTCGAATGTCGCAGTTCAACGAGTCTCCGGCACCGACGCGATCGCCACCGCGATCGCCACCTCGCACATTGCGTTCCCGACGTATTGGTCCGCAAAGGCAGCGGTCATTGCTCGCTCCGACTTCTTCTCCGATGCTCTAGCCGGAGGCCCGTTGGCAGCGAAGGTGGGCGGACCCCTGCTCATCACGCCGGGCGCGTCGTCGAATTCGAACCTCGACCCGCGCGTCCAGACAGAGATCCAGCGAGTCCTCGCTCCCGGCGGGACCGTGTACATCCTCGGAGGCGCAGGCGCGCTGAGTAATGGAGTGGACAGGACACTCCAAGGTCTCGGGTATTCAACCCAACGAATCGCGGGATCCGACGAGTACGCGACGGCCGTAGCCGTCGCCGAGCAGATCGGCA
>DAIQQK010000025.1:0-32911 GCA_036786835.1 Acidimicrobiales bacterium
GGAGCTTCTGACTCGGACCTAGAGCCAGAGGAAGCGGAGCCGGGCCCGGAATCGGACTCGGGTGTGGACGCCCCCGACAGCGCCGGATTTGAATCCCCCCCGCCGTCGATGTCCCAAGCCGAATCGGACTCCGAGAGCGACGAGGACTTTGCAGCTGAACGTGCAAAGGCCCGCGTGGCCTCGATGAGGGCGGACATGGAGGACGCTCGGCCTCATCGCCATCTGCCCTATGTGCTCGTGGTGGTGGACGAGCTGAACGACTTGATGATGGTGGCCGCCCGAGACGTCGAGGAGTCCGTCTGCCGTATCGCCCAGATGGCCAGGGCGGTCGGCATCCACCTCGTCCTGGCGACGCAGCGCCCCTCTGTCGACGTGATCACCGGGCTGATCAAGGCCAACATTCCTTCTCGCTTGGCCTTCTCGGTGTCGTCGCTGGCCGACAGCAGGGTCATCCTCGACCAGCCGGGAGCCGAGCGATTGATCGGCAAGGGGGACATGCTGCTCCTCGGTGCTTCGTCGTCGGTGCCGAGGCGCATCCAGGGCCCGTGGGTGACCGAGAACGAGGTCCGTTCGGTCGTGGCCCATTGGCGCCGGCAACGACGCCAGCCCGACTACGTCGAAGGGGTGGAAGGACCCACCGACAGCGTCCCGGGGGGAGCATTCGGTGACGATGAGGACGACGAGCTTCTTCCGACTGCCATGGAGTTGGTGGTGAGGTCTCAACTAGGGTCCACGTCCATGCTGCAGAGGAAGCTCCGGGTGGGTTTCTCTCGGGCCGGACGCTTGATGGACCTGCTCGAACGGCGAGGCGTCGTGGGCCCGTCGGAGGGATCCAAGGCGCGGGCGGTGCTGATGACCCCGGAGGAGCTCGAGCAGACAGCCGGGCGCTAGTCCGCCCATGACCACCCAGACGGCCGATGCTCCGGCAGCGGATCCCACAGCGGATCCAACGGCGGACCCCGTATCCCTCGCAGCGAACCCCACGGGGGACCCGGCTGCGGACCCCAACCCGATCCCGTTCGTCTCGCTCTTTTCGGGCCCGTGGCGGCGTTGCCGCCGCCTTCTCACCGCGCCTCTGTCCCTCCGCAAGGGGAAGCACTCAGGAGGGCCGAAGTGGTTCCGGCCGCGCTGGCAGCTCATGCCCGTGCTGGGGTTGGGGGCGCTCGCTGCCGTCGTCGTGACCCTTCAGGTCACACGCCCACTGCCCCTGCCCGTGACCCACGGTGTCCGACTGAGCTCGACGGAGATCCCAGGCGTCGCAGCGCCGATCCCCTGGCCTTCGCAGGGCGAGGGGGCGGTCGAGGTCCCGCAACTCGGGATGACCGTCACCTCAGGAGCCGAGCAGCCCGTTCCAATTGCCAGCCTCACGAAGATCATGACGGCCTACATCGTGCTTCGCGACCATCCGATCGCTCCCGGTGTCCAAGGACCCGGGGTCACGTTGAGCGCCGCCGATCAGAACGAGGCGCTCGCCGATGCGGACGCCGACGACACGTCGGTCCCCGTGCAGGCGGGTGAGGTGCTCACCGAGCGACAGCTCCTCGACGGCCTGATGGTTCATTCCGCCAACAATCTCGCCGACGTCCTCGCCAATTGGGACGCCGGAAGTGTCAGCGCGTTCGTCTCGAAGATGAACGCCATGACGCAATCGCTCGGGATGCGACAGACGCACTATGCGGACGCGAGCGGGATCGACCCGCAGACCGTGAGCACGGCTGCCGACCAGCTCCTGGTTGCCTCCGCGGCAATGACCGTTCCGACATTCGCTGCGGTGGTGGCGCAGCCGTCGATCACGCTCCCACTCGCTGGAACCATGGACAACTACGTCACGCAGGTGGGAACCGACGGGATCGTCGGTGTGAAGTCCGGGTTCACCCAGGCGGCGCTCGGCTGTCTCGTACTGGCCGCACAGAGGGAAGTCGACGGGCATCAGGTCCTGGTGCTGGCGGCGGTGACAGGTCAGATCGGATTGGACCCCCTCGATGCCGCTGCCCAAGCGACCGTGCAGATGATCGACGCAACCGCGTCGTCGTTGCACGAGGTGCCTGTCGTCGTCGCCGGGGAGCGCGTCGCCTCGGTCACCGTGCCCTGGAGCGCGGATGCCGTCGCCGGGGAAGCTGTCGAGTCTCAGTCGGCGCTCGTCTGGCCTGGAGACACGGTTCGTCGCTCCGTGGAGACCAACCCCGTTCGCAACGATGCGCCTGCGGGTACGAAAGTCGGGTCTGTCGTCATAACCGTCGGGTCGGAGCACTTGACGGTCCCTGTACGCAGCATGACCAGGCTCCCCGGCCCGTCGCTCGCGTGGCGACTTGAGGATCTCTGAGCCCCGCGCTCCGAGTGACGCTACCCTGACTCCCATGCGAGCACGCGCTCCGGCATCGACAGCGAACCTAGGTCCGGGATTCGACACTCTGGCTCTGGCCTTGAAGCTGTACGTCGAAGTCGAGGTGGAGCCTGCCGAGAAGCTGACGGTTCGCGCCGAAGGAGAAGGAGCCGAGCTCGAGGAGGAGGCAGGCCACCTCGCGGCCAGGGTCGCGATCGATGTGGCAGGGCACGACCGGTTGGCCATCACGATCCGGTCCGAGATCCCGGTGGCCCGGGGCCTCGGCTCGAGTGCTGCCCTCGCAGCGGCCGCCGCCGCGGCGGCAGGGTCGAAGGACCCTCTAGGTGTGGCGGCGCGTGTGGACGGCCATCCCGAGAACGCTGCGGCCTCCGTCGTGGGTGGTCTCATCGCGGCGACGATGGTGAAGGGCACGGTCCGGGCCGTGCGCCTGCCCCTCGACGGCGGGCTGGTGATCGTCGCCGTGGTGCCCGAGCGCGTGCTCGCGACGTCGAAAGCACGTCAGGCCCTGCCACACGAGGTCAGCCGGGCGGATGCGACCTTCAACCTCGGGCGAATGGCTCTCCTGCTCGCGGGGCTCGCCGATCGATCGCTGCTGCTTCACGAGGCGACCGAGGACCGCTTGCACCAGGACTACCGGAGCCCGCTGTTTCCCGAGGCTCCGCAGCTGCTCTCGCGGCTTCTCCAAGCGGGCGCCCTCGCCACTTGCTGGTCGGGCGCCGGCCCCAGTGTCATCGGGTTCTGCAACGCCATCGACGGTGAGAAGGTCCGTGCCGGTGCCGAGGCGGCGATGTCGGACATCGGCGTCTCGGGTCGCGTCCTCTTGCTCAGACCTGACCTCGACGGGCTCACCGTGAACGGTGTCGGCAGCCGGCTTCCTCGAAGAAACGCCCCGTACGACCTGCTCGAGGAGGGTTCGTAGGGGGCACGAGCAATGCTTCGGGGACGGCTCGCCGGAGCCGAGGTGACGGTGCTGCGCCCTACACTGGCCCGATGAAGCGGACGTTCCACATCCGGACTTTCGGGTGTCAGATGAACGAGCACGATTCCGAGCGAATCACCGCCCTGCTGGAGGCCGACGGTCTCGAAGCGACCGACGACGTCTCGAGCGCCGACGTCGTCGTGCTCAACACCTGTTGCATACGAGAGAACGCCGACAACAAGCTCTACGGTCAGCTCGGAGCGCTCAAGGCGTTGCGCGACAGCCGTCCGGGCATGCAGATCGCGGTGGGTGGGTGCCTCGCACAGAAGGACCGCGGGCTGGTGCGCGAAAGAGCCGGATACGTCGACGTCGTGTTCGGCACTCACAACCTGGCCAGAGCGCCTGCTCTGCTTCGCGAGGCGGCGAAGTCAGGTCCGGTCGTCGAGATTCTCGATGCTCCTGCTCCCGACGGGGAATGGGCGGATCTGCGCCGGCTGGACTCACGTCGCGAGACGTCGAGCTCGGCGTGGGTGACGATCCAGATGGGATGTGACAACTCCTGCGCGTTCTGCATCGTGCCTCAGGTTCGAGGACCCGAGGTCAGCAGGCCGTTCGACGACCTGGTGGCCGAAGTCGAGCTCCTCGCGTCGCAAGGGGTGAGCGAGATCACGCTCCTCGGCCAGAACGTCAACTCCTACGGCCGGGACATCACGCACCGCCGGCCTCTGTTCGCAGAGCTTCTCAGGGCCCTCGGAGCTGTGCGAGGGATCGAGCGCGTCCGCTTCACGAGCCCGCATCCCAAGGACCTCCGGCCCGAGACGATCGCGGCCATGGCCGAGACCGAGGCCGTCTGCGAGCACCTTCACCTTCCGCTTCAGGCCGGCAGTGACCGGGTCCTCTCCGCGATGAGACGCGGGTACAGCGCGCAGCGTTACCTGTCCCGGCTTGCCGCAGCCCGGGCAGCCGTCGAAGACCTGGCAGTCTCCACCGACGTGATCGTCGGCTTTCCCGGGGAGACAGAGGAAGACTTCGAGCGTACTTTGGAGGTCGTCGCAGAAGCTGAGTACGACAGTGCCTATACGTTTATCTTCTCGCCACGTCCGGGTACTCGCGCGGCCGCCATGGAAGGGCAGTTCGTTCCCCAAGAAGTCGTGGCCGAGAGGTTCGAACGCCTGCGGGTGGTTGTCGAGCGTTCCGCCCTCGCTCGTCACCGTGCGCGGGTGGGTCGGGTGGAGGAGGTCTTGATCGAGGGCCCGAGCAAACGCAACGCTTCGATGTGGAGCGGCCGCACGCGACAGAACAAGCTCGTTCACTTCGCGCCCGACGCCCGTCACGTCGGTGAGGTCACTGCCGGTACGTACGCGACCGTGAGGATCACTAGAGCGGCTCCCCACCATTTGGGCGGGGAGCTCGTGTCGGTGAGAGAGCGGCAGCGTCCTCGAAGGCGTTTGGCGGTAGCGGCGCGATAGCGCAAGCGCCCGCGGACCATGTTCGAGCAGACGAAGTCCGAGCCGCGACATCTCGCACTCGTCGGGCCGACCGCATCGGGGAAGTCGGATCTGGCGATGGCCCTTGCCGAGTGCAGGCCGGACGCGGAGATCGTGTCGGTCGACTCCATGGCCGTGTACCGGGGGATGGACATCGGGACGGCCAAGCCGTCTCCCGCCGCGCGCGCCAAGGTGCCTCATCATCTCCTGGACTTGGTCGATCCAGACGAAGAGTTCACGGTCCGGCAATTCCAGGCAGCAGCGCGCGCCGCCATCGCTCACATCGAAGATCGTCGGCACAGGGCGTTCATGGTGACGGGAACAGGCCTCTACCTGAGGGCGGTGGTCGACGATCTCGAGCTTCCCGGACGCTGGCCCGAGCTCGCTCGAGCCCTCGAGGGCGAGGCCGACGACCTCGACGGCGGTCTGCAACGGCTGTACTCGAGACTCGCCGTGGTCGATCCGTCCGCAGCGAGCCGGATCGATCCAGGCAACAGGCGCCGCCTCGTGCGCGCGCTGGAGGTGACGATCGGGTCGGGACGCCCGTTCTCCTCGTTCGGTCCCGGGCTCACCTGCTACCAGCAGACGGGCACTGTGCTGGCGGGGATCAAGTTGGAACCCGAGATCCACCACGAGGCAATCGAAAGACGGTTTGCGTCGATGCTCGATGCCGGTCTGCTCGACGAGGTTCGCGCCCTGGCCGAGCGACCCCGAGGGATGTCCCGCACGGCCAGACAGGCACTCGGCTACAGAGAGCTTCTCGCCCACCTCGAAGGGTCGGTCATGCTCGATGAAGCGTTGGCCCAAGCGGTGCGGCGCACGAAGGCCTTTGCCCGCCGCCAGTGGTCGTGGTTCAAGCGCGATCCACGCATCACCTGGCTCGACCCGTCGAGAGATCGTCTGACCCAGCTGCTCGAGATGTGGGACGCCGTCGCGCCGGCTGCGGTGGGAGACTGAACAGCGTGCAGGCAAGCGATGAGATCGTGCTGTCGAAGCATCATGGGGCGGGAAACGACTTTCTCGTCTGCATTGACCTGTCCGGTGAACGGGACTTCTCCCCGTCCGAGGTGCGGGCCCTGTGCGACCGTCGCCGGGGGATCGGGGCGGACGGGCTCATACGTGCCCTCGCCTCGACCAGGGGCGCTGCGATCTCGATGGACCTTCGCAACGCAGACGGAAGCCTGGCGGAGATGAGCGGTAACGGGATCAGATGCCTCGTGCAGGCGGTCGTGGACGCCGGCCTCGTCACCGACGGAACCATCAACGTCGACACCACAGCGGGGATGCGCAGCGTCGAATACACGTCGACGGCGCCCGATCTCGCACGGGCTGCGGTGGACATGGGAGCTCTGTCCATCGGCCCCGAGGTGGACCTGGCCATCGAGGGTGTCGAGAAGGCACGGTCGGCCGAAATCGGAAACCCACACTTGGTTCTGTTGTGCCCGAGCGTTCGAGACGAGATGGTGAGCTGTGAAGGAGCGCGTCTTCAAGGTTCGGTCCCAGGAGGAGTGAACGTGGAGTTCGTCTCGTTCGACGCGTTTGCGGCGACTCCCGGCGGGATCTCAGTTCGCGTGTACGAGCGCGGAGTCGGAGAGACCTTGGCGTGCGGGACCGGGGCGTGCGCGGCTGCCGGTGCTGCTCGAAGTTGGGGCTTGGTCGAGGACGTCGTCAGGGTCTCGCTTCCCGGTGGCGTGCTCGAAGTGGACATGAGAGGTCCGACTGTCGTGCTCAGAGGGCCCGTTCGCCGGATAGCCGAAGTGCACGTGCGTGAGTCGGACTTGGCCGAGATCGTCGACGAACTGGCCGAAGTCTCTTCGGGCGGGCTCGGTGATTCCCCTGCAACGACGGCGGGGCGCCTGTGACGCTCATCGAGCGAACCTTCCGCGAGCGGATAGTGCTCGTCGGCGTTGTGTTCGGGTGGAGCTCGTTGGCAGTGGTGGAGAACGACCTCGACGAGCTCGCCGCGCTCGTGAGCACCGCCGGCGCAGACGTCGTCGGGCGCGTGATCCAGCGCCGCGACCAACCGGACCCGGCGACCTTTCTGGGGAGGGGAAAGGCTCAGGAGCTGCGAGAGCTGTCCGAGGCGAAGGACGCCGACACCGTCGTCTTCGACGACGAGCTGTCTCCCGCCCAGCAGCGCAACCTCGAGCACATCCTGGGGAGGACGGCGATCGACCGCACCGCGGTGATCCTGGACATCTTCGCCCAGAACGCGAGGACTCAGGAGGGAAAGGCTCAGGTCGAGGTGGCGCTGCTGCGCTACCGGCTGCCGCGGTTGCGAGGCAGAGGGATATCGCTTTCCCAGCAGGCGGGTGGCATAGGCACTAGGGGGCCGGGTGAGACTCAGCTCGAGGTCGACCGGCGTCTTCTGCTGCGCCGGGTGGGCCGACTCGAGGCAGACCTCCGACGGCTCTCGGGCACTCGTCGCACGCAGCGCAAGGCGCGCCAACGCTCGCGCCAGCACACGATCTCGCTCGTCGGGTACACCAATGCCGGAAAGTCGTCGTTGCTCAACCGGCTGACAGGTGCAGGAGTGCTCGTGGGCAAGCGTCTGTTCTCGACTCTCGACCCACGCACGAGGCGGCTCGCACTGCCGGGCGGTGAGACGGTGCTCGTGTCGGACACCGTCGGCTTCGTGCGGAAGCTGCCTCACCAATTGGTCGAAGCGTTTCGGTCGACCCTCGACGAAGTGCGAGAGGCGGATCTGCTCCTGCACGTCGTGGACGGATCTGCACCCGAGCCCGAGGCGCAGATCGAGGCGGTCGAGCTCGTGCTGAACGAAATCGGCGCGTCGGGCGTGCCCGAGCTGCTGGTCGTGAACAAGGCCGACGCGGGGCCTGCGGCACGGGCGCTGGCAGAGCGCCACCCCGGCTCGGTGGCGGTGTCGGCCCTGACGGGCGATGGGCTCGAGGAGCTGATGCGGGCCATGGGCGATCGGCTTCGGGCCTCGGATCGCGTGGTGGAGCTCGTCGTTCCCTTCGAGCGTGGCGACGTTCTGGCAGCCATCCACCGAGAAGGCGAGGTGGTGGGGGAGACCCACGGCGAAGGCGCGACCGTGGTTCAGGTCGTCCTCGACGAAGCGGGGAGGGCAAGATTCGAGGAATTCGCCGCGTCGACGAGAGCATGACGACCACCTCGGCGCACGAAGGGGCCGCCACGAGCCCGAAGGAGAGACCGGGAGAATTCCCGAGGGGCTTCGAGCCGCCGCCGTACCCCTACGCGCGCCTGGCGAAGCTCCACGAGGTCGCTTCGCGTCACGAGGGTGGCGTCGTGGACCTTTCGGTCGGCACGCCTTGTGACCCACCTCCTCAGGCGGTGCTCGAGGCGCTGGCGACCTCGGGCACGGAACGTGGATATCCGTCGTCGATCGGATCAGGGGAGCTGCGCTCGGCCGCCAGGAGGTGGATGAAGCGCCGATTCGACGTCGACCTCGACGAAGAGAGCATCGCCGCGTGCGTGGGAACCAAGGAGATGGTGGCCAGCACGGCCTGGTTCTTGAGGCTCCGGCGCCCCGATCGTGATCTCGTGATCGTCCCCGCGGTCGCTTATCCGACCTATGCGATGGGTGCGCAACTCGCCGGTTGCAAGGTGTTCACGGTTCCCGAGACCGAGCACGGAGTGGACTTGAGCTCGGTCCCCGAGGCGGTCGCAAGTCGCGCTCTCATGGCCTGGTTGAACAGTCCGTGCAACCCGACGGGCTCACTCAGCGATCTCGACTCTGCCGCGCGCTGGGGCCGCGCGCACGGAGTGCCGATGTTCAGCGACGAGTGCTACGTCGAGTTCACCTGGGACACGTCGCGGATCGCCACCGTGCTGCAGTCCGGGAGCGACGGAGTGGTAGCTGTGCACTCGTTGTCGAAGAGATCGAACATGGCCGGCATGCGGGTGGGCTTCTACGCCGGGGACTCGGAGACAGTTCGCTATCTGAGCCAGGTCCGTCAGCACGCGGGGCTGATGGTGCCCGGGCCGGTTCAAGCGGCTGCAGTTGCGGCTCTCGACGACGACGAGCACGTCCGGCTCCAGCGAGACCGATACCGAGGTCGTCTGGAGCTGCTTCGCGAGATGCTGGTCGGCGCCGGCCTTGAAGCTTGCCTTCCCGACGGCGGCTTCTACCTGTGGGTCCCGGTGCCCAGCTGGGCCGTCGAGGCAGCTCGAGAAGACGCGGCCGGTGGCGGAGGCGCGTGGGTCCTGGCCGAAGCACTTGCCGAAATGGCCGGAGCGCTCGTCAGCCCCGGGGACTTCTATGGGGAGGACTCCACAGCGGTGAGGGTTGCAGCCGTCCAGCCCGACTCGCGCATCGCGCTCGTCGGCGAACGTCTCGCGCGGGCCTCTGGTCGTGGTCTTGATTCCGCGCCGGAGCGGTCACAGCTTCGCCGCTTGTAACCTCGGGCGATGTCCGACCTGGAATCGCAGATAGAGGACCTTTGGTCCAGGGCCGGGGAGCTCTCTGCGGGCGATGCCGATGCCCTGGGTCCGGTGACCGAGGCGATCGGTCTCCTCGACTCCGGCGAGGCCAGAGTGGCGGAGCCGGACACCTCGGGTGGGGTGAAGGTCCATGGCTGGCTGAAGCAGGCCATCCTTCTCTTCTTCCGGCTTCGCGCCATGGAGAGCGCGGAGGTCGGGCCTTTCGAGTACGCCGACAAGCTTCCGCTCAAGTCCGGCTACGAAGCCGCCGGGGTCAGGGTCGTCCCCGGGGCTTCCGCTCGCTGGGGGTCCTATCTCGGTCGCGGGGTCATCCTGATGCCGAGCTACGTGAACATAGGTGCGCGTGTGGGTGCGGACACGATGGTCGACACATGGGCGACGGTGGGCTCGTGCGCCCAGATCGGTGAGCGTGTCCATCTTTCGGGAGGCGTCGGCATCGGAGGTGTCCTCGAGCCCCCAAACGCCGTCCCGGTGATGGTGGGTGACGACGCGCTCATCGGCAGCCGCTGCATGATCACGCAAGGGGCGAGGGTCGGAGACGGAGCCGTCCTGGCCGAGGGGGTCATCTTGAACCCGGGGATCCCGGTCATCGACTCCGAAACGGGTGAGGAGATATCGCGAGGCGTGGTCCCTCCTTGGAGCGTCGCCGTGAGCGCGTCGCGCCGCAGGGAATATCCGGGTGGAGAGTTCTTCCTTCCCTGCGTCCTCGTGATCAAGCGGCTCGAGCCCGGCAGACGTCACGACACTGCGACGCTCGAAGCCGTGCTCCGGGATCACGGCGCGGCCGGCTGAATATCGATGCCGCGCGCCGACCTGCTCGAAGCAGCCTTCGAGCTCGTGAGCGTGTCGTCTGTCAGCAGGTTGGAATCTCAGCTGGCGTCGCTCGTCGAAGAAGAGCTGAAAAGCGCCCCGGGACTGGAGGTCCTACGCATCGGGGACAACGTGGTCGCGCGCTCGGACTTCGCGAGACACAGGAGGGCGATCCTGGCAGGGCACATGGACACGGTTCCGCCCTTCGACGAGCGACCTGCACGCGTCGAAGGGGAGACCTTGTGGGGTCTCGGCGCCGTCGACATGAAGGGCGGTCTCGCGGTGATGCTCGAGCTCGCGAAGGGGACCTCCGACATGTCGGTCGACGTCACGTTCGTGTTCTACGCGTGCGAGGAGATCGAGCGCAGCGCGAGCGGGCTCAGCACGTTGCTTCGCGAGCGCCCCGACCTCTTGGAGGCAGATGCGGCGGTCCTCGGGGAGCCGACGGGCTGCGTGGTCGAGGCAGGGTGCCAAGGGACGATCCGCGCCGTCGCTTCGGTGTTCGGCCGGCGCGCGCACACGGCCAGGCCGCAGATGGGGGTGAACGCCGTGCACAGGTTGGAGCCGCTGCTTGGCTGCCTCGCCCGTTACGAGCCGAGGGAGCTCGTCATCGACGGGTGTCGTTACGTAGAGCAGCTTCAGGCGGTCGGGGTGTCGGGCGGCGTCGCCGGGAACGTCGTCCCGGACCGAGCCGACCTCACCGTCAACTTCCGCTTCGCGCCCGACCGCGAGGCCTCGGCCGCCGAGGAGGAGCTGCGCAGGCTCCTCGCTCCGGGGATAGACGAGGGTCGTGGCGACCAGCTCGAGATCCTGGATGCTGCGCCTGCAGCCCCGCCCGAACTGGGCTCGCCCCTACTGGCAGGACTTCTCGAGGCGACGGCCGAGCCCCCGCGGGCCAAGGTCGGGTGGACCGACGTGGCCACGTTCTTCCGGCTCGGAGTTCCGGCGACGAATTTCGGTCCCGGCGACCCGTTGCTCGCACACACTCCCGACGAGCACGTGTCGAGATCGGAGCTCGAGACGGCGTACGACGTACTGACGAGATTCCTGTCCGCAAGCGACTGACCCGGTTCGGAACCGGTCCTTCGGCCGATAGTCCGAAGGTCAGAGTCTGCGAAGGACCGTGACGACTTTTCCGTAGATGGTGACGTCGGCGGGATCGAGCTCGATCGGCGACATCGTGCTGTTCGCGGGGTTCAGGACGATCTTGCCGCGCCGGCGACCGAACTTCTTCACCGTTGCTTCGTCTCCGGGGATGCCGGCTACGACGACGTCGCCATTCTCGGCGTCCGGCTGCTGGCGTACCACGACGAAGTCGCCGTCGAATATTCCCGCATCGACCATCGATTCACCACGGACCCGGAGCATGAACAACGATCCCCTTCCGGTGAAGTCCTCTGGGAGGGGAAGAAGCTCCTCCACGTTCTCGCTGGCGAGTACGCCGGTTCCTGCCGCGACATCTCCCACGAGCGGCACGTTGCGAACGGGCCTGGCCGCCAACGCCGCCTTCGAGGACGGGTCGTAGCGGACCTCTATGGCCCGGGGCTTGGTCGGGTCTCGCCTCAGGTATCCCTCTCGCTGGAGCAACGCTAGGTGAGCGTGGACCGTCGAGGAGGAAGCAAGGCCCACGGCCTCGCCGATCTCACGGACCGAGGGCGGATACCCCTTGTCGCGCAGGCTCTCGGAGATGTACTCCAAGATCTCCTGTCTCTTGCCGGTGAGCGCCTCTGCCATGTCTTCCTTGCTTTGGCCACAGTTGGCCGTCTATGTCGCCCCCGTGGTGGCCGGACCCGTGGGCTGGGCGTGCACCCTCTTGGTTCCCGGCTCCGCCTGATCCGGCGGCCGACTTCCCGAACACCAGTTCGCTAATGGTAGCGGACTGCCCGTCCAGAGGCAAACACCTGTTCGTGTGCCCCTAGCGCGCCGCCGGGCCGACTGTTACACCCTGCTGTCAAAGTCCGAGACATGACGATCGACCTGGTGGCCGGGTTAGAAGGCGGAGGCGCCGGCGCAGGCGTCGGGGACGGAATGCGAGGCCCATCGGCCCTTGACACGAACACGCGTTCGTGTTGTGATGGGATTATGGCGAACACGTGTTCGTTGGACTTGCGCCACGCCGTCGACCGTGGCGGCGACGCGAGCCGCGCAGGAGTCGCCCTGGTCCGGTCGTACCCGACCGGCCCCCGTCGCCGCGAACAGCGAGTCGGGCACTCCTCCAGGGACACGAGCCCCTCGGCGTTCCGCCCGATCTCTGCACCTCCCGCCCCTGGCGAATGCGGCTCGAGCGGAGCCCTCGTCGGGGACACGAGCACCCACAGAGAGCGCGTCCAGCGGCAGGAATGCCCAGGACGCCCTCGCCACACCTCCCGCTCGGCACAGCGGCGGGCGCGCCTACTGCTCGCGACCGTGGCGGCGGCGATCTTCGTCGCCCTCGCCCTGCCCTGGGGCGGAGCCGGGGGGCGTTCCCTCGCCGCCCCCGGTCCCGCCCGGGCCGGGGATGCGGTCGTGGCTCATGGTGTCTACGTCGTGCAGCCCGGAGACACTCTGTGGGCGATCGCACAGCAGCTGGTGCCTGGCGGCGATCCTCGCCCAGTAGAGGCACAGCTCGAAGCTCAAGTCGGCGGCGACACGATCGTTCCCGGTGAGCATCTCGTCCTCCCCTGACGGGAGTCGCCGCGAAGGCGTGCTTTGCGTCCGAGCGCGCAGAAGCCCCTCCGGATACGGGCAATGCTGCGCTTCCCCCGCTGTACGGTTGCCTGAGTGCAGTGCCCCTGGTGTCGTGGTCTGGACGACAAGGTTGTGGACTCGCGCCTCGCCGAGGACGGCGCGGCCATTCGTCGCCGGCGTGAGTGTCTGTCGTGCGGCCGGAGGTTCACGACCTACGAGCGCTTGGAGGAGGCTCCTCTGTGGGTTGCAAAGCGCTCGGGCCAGCGAGAGCCTTTCGACCGCTCCAAGCTGATCGCAGGCATGCGGGCAGCCACCAAGAATCGCCTCGTGAGCGATGCGGCACTCGAGGATCTCGCCCAACAGGTGGAGGATTCGCTGCGAGGTGAGGGTGCCGAGGTGGCCAGTCAGCAGATCGGAGTCGCGGTGCTAGAGCGCCTGCGCGAGGTGGACGAGGTCGCGTACCTGCGCTTTGCGTCGGTCTACAAGGGCTTCGAGGACGTAGGTGACTTCCAACGCGAGGTCGGCCTGCTCACCAAGACGACAGAGCCGAAGCGCAGGGGATGACCCGAAGTGCCCGAGATCATCGAGGGGATACCCGACCGGGTGCTGGCGATCTACGCACATCCCGACGACCCGGACGTCTCCTGCGGAGGAACTCTGGCTCGTTGGTCGCGCGGCGGGGCCGAAGTTCACGTCGTGATCTGCACCAAGGGTGACAAGGGGACGTCGGATCCCAACGTGGACCCTGCCGAGCTCGCCCGGGTGCGTTCGGGCGAGGCGGCAAAAGCCTCGGAGCTGCTCGGCATCGCCGAAAAGCACCTGCTCGATCACCCCGACGGTGAGCTCCGCGACGACAACGCTCTTCGCGGCGAGCTCGTCAAGCTCGTCAGGCGTCTGCGGCCGTCCACTGTGCTGTGCCCCGACCCGACGGCAGTCTTCTTCGGTGAGGACTACTTCAACCACCGTGACCATCGCGTCGTCGGCTTCGCGGTCCTCGATGCTCTCTCGCCCGCTGCTGCGCTTCCGCACTACTTCCCCGAAGCCGGGCCGGCCCATCAGGTCGAGACCTCGCTCATGTCGGGGACCCTCGAGCCCACGGTGTGGGTGGACGTAACGGCAACGATCGACGACAAGATCGGTGCGGTGTCGTGTCATCACAGCCAATTCGCCGACGGAGGGGAATGGGCGCGCCGAGCGGTTCGCACGAGAGCCGAGGAGGACGGGCGCCGTGCAGGTGTCGCCTTTGCCGAGGGATTCCGACGGCTTCGACTCGGTGCCTGAGCCAGCCTCGCCGCAAAGCCAGCCGGTAGCGCCCGACCTCAGTGAGCGGTGCAGCATCTTGCACGTCGACATGGACGCCTTCTTCGCCTCGGTGGAGATGCTCGATGACCCGAGTCTCCTCGGGAAACCGGTGATCGTCGGGGGAACCGGGGCGAGAGGTGTAGTGGCTTCGTGCAACTACGAGGCGCGTGCATACGGGATCCGATCTGCGATGTCTTCGTACGAGGCGCGTCGTCGATGCCCACACGCCGTGTTCCTCGCGGGCAGGTACCACCGCTACGCAGAGACGAGCGAGCACCTCCACTCCCTTCTCCTCCGATTTACGCCCGTCATAGAACCCATCGCGCTCGACGAAGCCTTCATGGACGTGTCGGGCGCGCTGAGACTGCTCGGGTCGCCCCCCGTCATCGCACAGAGGATAAGGAGGACGGTGCACGACGAGCTCGGCCTGAGCTGTTGTGTAGGCGCGGCACGCACCAAGCTGATGGCCAAGCTGGCTTCGCGGGCGGCCAAGCCGTTGGCGACGCTCGGGGGGACCCGCCCTGGTCCGGGAGTGGTGGTCGTGGCTCCCGAAGACGAGTTGTCCTTCCTGCGACCCTTGCCGATCCGGGCCCTCTGGGGCGTGGGACCAGCCACAGCGCGCCGCCTCGAAGGACTGGGCGTGGCGACCGTGGGTGACCTCACGAGCATCCCGGAGAGCGCCCTTTGCAACCTTCTCGGGGTTGCCAGCGGCCGCCATCTTGCAGCCCTGGCCAGGGGCGATGACGACCGGCCGGTCGAGTCGTCCCGGGAACCGAAGTCGGTCGGGCACGAGGAGACCTTCTCCCATGACCTGCGAGATCGCCAGGCGTTGCATCGAAACGTCGTACGCATGGCCGACGCCGTCGCCGCCCGCCTCCAAGAGGCGGGGCTGCTCGGCCGGACCGTGTGCGTGAAGATCCGGTACCCGGACCGCAGGACCATCTCACGCTCCCAGACACTCGCTACGTCGACCGGTTCGGCTCGGGCGATTGCCACGGTTGCCGGAGCGTTGCTCGAAGCGGTTGACACCGACGCGGGGGTGCGCCTCCTCGGCGTCTCGATGACGGGGTTGGAACGCTCGTCTGCGAAGAGCCGCCAGCTGTCGTTCCAAATGGGCTCCGAGGCCGAGGACGGGCTCCAACTCGACGGAGGGGATCCCGAGGACGCTCCGGGTGCCCCGTCTCGAAGTCGCGAGGCCGGGTGGGGGGAGGTGGAGGCCGCGGTCGCGCAGATTCGGCTCCGCTACGGCCAGTCGGCAGTTTCGTCTGCGGCGTTGGTGGGTCCCGAGGGCATCTCGGTCAAGCGTCGGGGTGACACCCAATGGGGCCCGAGCGATCCAAGTTCGACAGGATCGTGAATCGGCCTCGCGGAAGATTCGAAAGGACTCGAAAAGACTCGAGAAGTCGTGCACCTGGTGCACCTAGCTCCGAGAAGCATCGTCTCTTCGAAGCATCTAGCTGGCTTGAACTGGGGTTTCGCGGCATCGGGGAAACAGGAGCGACTGGCGACCGAGGTGGGGCGCCGTTGTCTTGACTAAGCGGCTGCGCGAAGATTGCTCTGATCTCAAGCCTATGGACCCTGGGGGCCGGAAGGGAGCCGACGTTGCCGCTGTCCGAGCACGAGCAGCGGGTGTTGCACGAGCTGGAGCAGGCGCTCGTCCAGCAAGACCCGGCGTTCGCGGACCGGGTTCGATCCGAGAACGTCTATCGATACGCGGGTCGCTACCTCAAGTGGTCGGTGCTGGGCTTCTTGGTCGGGCTGGGCGTCATGATCGCCTTCTTCACCACGTCGGTCGCGGTCGGTTTCATCGGCGTGCTCATCATGTTCGCCTCACTGGTGATGTTCTGGACCAATCTCCGCCGCATGGGCAAGGCGGGTTGGGACGACATCGGCCGCTCGCTTCGTTCCGAAGGGATCGGCAACGCCGTGAGCGACACCCGAAGTTGGCTTCGGGATCGCTTTCGGCGCAACCGGTAGCCGGCAGCGCCCGGGCGGCCCGCTGAGCCCGTGGCGGGGCGATCACTCGGGATATCGTCCCGCTCGTGGAGCTCTGTCTGGCGGTCGACGTCGGCGGGACGAAGCTGGCTGCAGGTCTCGTCTCCTCGGATGGTGTGGTCGTCCACGCAGATCGGATCCCCACCCCGCGCACGGGGGATGCCGAAGCGCTGTTCGGGGCGCTGTCCAGGCTGATCTCGGACGTGCTCGCCCACGAGTGCCTTTCTATCGGTGGAGCAGCCGGCACCTCTTTGCTGGCGTGCGGGGTGGGATGTGGGGGACCGATGTCGATGTCGGAGGGCGCCGTCTCACCTCTCAACATCCCTGCTTGGCGCGACTTCCCTCTCAGGGACAGGCTCGCCGCCGCCACCGGCCTCGAGGTCAGCTTGGACAACGACGCAAAGGCCCTGGCGCTCGGCGAGGGCTGGCGCGGCGCGGCGGCGGGAACCGAGAACTTCATCGGTATGGTCGTATCGACCGGTGTCGGAGGCGGCATAGTCCTCGACGGTCGATTGCTCGAGGGTGCCAACGGCAACGCCGGGCATGTCGGACATCTGATCGTCGAGCCCGAGGGAAGAGTCTGCGCGTGCGGAGCGAGGGGTTGTCTCGAGGCCGAGGCGTCCGGGATCGCGATCGAGGCTGTCACAGGTCGTACTGCTGCGGACGCACCGGCACACGTCGTGGCGCGTACCGGTCAGCTCGTCGGGCGAGCCGTCGCGTCGGTGTGCAACCTTTTGGACCTGGAGTTGGCCGTCGTGGCAGGTTCGGTCGCTCTCGGTTTCGGAGAGCCGTTCTTCGCGTCCGCCAACGCCGAGCTGCGTGCTCGCGCTCGGTTGTCGTTCTCGTCGCGGAGTCGAGTGGTGCCGGCCGGCCTCGGCCCGATGGCGCCGCTGGTCGGAGCGGCGGCTGTGGGGTGGCGCGGCGCGGGACGTGATCTGCAAGGGCTTGCCTCGTGAGCTCCCAGCGCGTGTCGATCGACACCGACGGCGGCAAAACCGTCTACAGGGTCGCTCTAAGCGTCGCATCGGCTGTCGTCTTGCGACCGTGGCTCTGGCCCGTCGCGGTCGAAGAGGCTTTCCGACTGGCGCGACCTGGTTGGTGGCGCCGATGGCCTCCGTTGCCTGTCCCGTCGCCCGAGCTGTGGCGATTTCGGATGGAGACCGCATACGGGGGAGAAGGAGACATGCCGCCCGACCCAGAAGGCGTCCGGTCCTTTCTTCGCTGGTGCAGGACCGCAGGCGACTGGCGCTGACGAGGGCCCGGGTGAACTTCGGAGCGAGCGTGGCGGAACGGGCTTGCCCCGGGAGCACGTTCGCTGCTTGGTAGCCTCGTTGCCGATGCTCGCCGAGGAGGGCGCTAGCGCGAAGGCAACCGACAGGGCCCTCGTCCTGAACGCCACTTTCGAGCCTCTCGGGATCGTCTCGACCCGCAGAGCCCTGTTGTTGGTGCTCGCCATGAAGGCCGAGCTCGTCCACGCTACGGAGAGGTTCTTCCGGTCGGAACGGGCTGCCCTCCCCGAGCCTTCGATCGTGCGCCTCGCCCGATATGTCCGCGTTCCCCACGATCGGACCTTGGCGGTGAACCGCAGAACGGTATTCGCACGCGACAGCCACCGATGCCAGTACTGCGGTTCGGCAGCCGAGAGCATCGACCATGTGGTCCCGCGAAGCAGGGGAGGCCTGCATGTCTGGGACAACGTGGTCGCTGCATGCCGCCGTTGCAACACCCGCAAGGAGGACCGTCTCCCTCACGAGGCCGGCCTGGTCCTTCGCAGCCACCCCGTCGCTCCGCGTCAGAGGGTGTGGCTGCTGGCGACCAACGGCGGCGCGCCCGACGAGTGGGTTCCGTACCTCGGCGAGCAGTCGCTCACGGCCTGAGGTGGCATCGGCTGTCGGTTGGAGCCGACAGCGGCGCTGCGACACTGCTTCGTCTCTGTGTGACCCCTGGCCGGACGAAGCGGACCTGAAGCGGCGGACCATCGCTCATTGCCATGTCGTCGACTCGGCGCTGGTGATCGGAAGCACCCAACAATCGGAAGTGGTCTCTTCTGAGGCGTGCGTGCTGCAAGGAGTCGAGATCGTCAGAAGGCGCGCGGGAGGGGGCGCTGTTCTGGTGGCTCCGCTCGCACAAGTCTGGATCGACGTCTGGATCCCACGAGACGACGACCTCTGGGACGACGACGTCGTACGCTCGGCATGGTGGCTCGGGCAGACCTGGGCAGCGGCGCTCGCGTCGCTCGGCGTCAAAGAGCCGCAAGTCCACAGGGGACCGTCTATCTCGACCGAGTTGTCGCGGCTGGTCTGTTTCGCAGGCATCGGCCCGGGGGAGGTGACGGTCTCGGGGTCCAAGGTGGTCGGGATCGCGCAGCGCCGGACGCGACGCGGCGCGCGCTTTCTCTCCATGGCGCAGCTGTCTTGGGATCCCTCGCACTTGGTCGAGCTGCTCTCGCCCGCGTTCACAGAGGCCCGACAGCGCTCTTTGGCGTGTGCAGAGCTCGCACCGTCGGCGAAAGGTCTCCGCGACGTCCTCCCTGAGCCGGTGCCGCTGGACCCGAGAAATCTCCTCTCAAAGGTGGAGCAGCGGGTGAGCCGCTTCCTGCCCTGAGACGTGCCCCGATGCTCGGTGCGCGGGCGCCTGCTCGTGACCGGATCAGGCGCCCACGGCAAAGGACCCGATGAGCACCGCGAGAACGGCGAGGGTAATTACCACGAAGCGCCGGTCGTGGCCGATCGCGAATCCGATCACGCTCACGGCGACTCTCAGCACGGGAGTGGCGATGAGCAGCAGGACGCCCAACATGACGAGTGCCGGGCCGTCGCCGTGACCCGAGCCGCTCACGACGGCTGCGACCGTGTGGGGCGCGTGAAGCACCGGGGAATGCAGGACTCCTCTTCGGATCTGCGCGACCGCTCGTCGAGCTGAGCTTCTCGTGGTGGGTGAGGCGAGTGTCACCGCAACTCCCACAGTGGTGATCAAAGAGCTCGTCAACACCCCTACGCGAAGAACCACTGCGACGGCTCTTTCGAGGCCTTCTGCCTTCGGGGCAGCCGCGTGCTCGGAAGATCCCGGTGTGGTGCTCACGAGACACCTTTCACCAGCATGTCGATCGCGACGGCGAGCACGACGACGGCGAACAGAGCACGCAGGCGTCTCGGGTCGATTCCCGAGAGGAGCCTCGCTCCACCCAGGGCTCCGATCAACACTCCGACTGCAATCGGTGCGGATATCAGCGGGTAGACATAGCCACGCTCGAAGTAGACACCCGCGGAGGCGGCCGCGGTGACGCCGATCATAAAGTTGCTAGTGGCGGTCGAGACCTTGATCGGCAGGCCCATGGCGAGGTCCATCGCCGGCACCTTGAGCGTCCCCGATCCGACACCCAGCAATCCGCTGACGGTGCCCGCCACGTACATGAGCGCCAGGCCGAGCTTCGTGTGCGCGACGCGGTATTCGACGACGCGTCCGCGTGCCGCGTCGGGATAGGAGCCGTGTAGGCGGAGCCGGTCGGCCAAGGGATCGGGCGGCTGGGGAGGGCGCTGCTCGATGCTCTTTCGTCTCGCTACGGCGATCGCCGACTGCCCCAGAGCGACCGCGAAGATGATGTAGAGCGCCTTGGGTACCAGGATCGTACCGAGGTACGCACCGGTCACCGCTCCGGTGCTCGTCGCGATCTCGAGGAACATCCCGATCCGCATGTTCGCCATGTGGTCGCGGAGGTACGCGACAGCGGCTCCGCTCGAGGTCGCTATGACGGCCACGATCGACGTGCCGATCGCCAGGCGGATGTTCACGCCGAAGAAGAGCGTGAGGGCGGGAACGACGATGAACCCACCCCCGAGCCCGAGCAGCGCTCCGAGCCCTCCAGCGAACACGCCCACCGCGAACAGGACGAGCGTCAGCTCGAGAGGGTTCACGGCGCCGGCGAGCTCGAGGGTTCGGGCGGAGGACCGGGTGGACAGACGAGCCGCAGGTCCGGACGAGCGCCAACAGTCTGTCCGCCGGACCCCTTCGGGCTCACGAGCCCGACACTACGAGTCGTAGAGGTCGAGGAGGTGGCTCGGGACGCGGTCCTCCCGGGTCGCAAGAGTGCTTCGCGGGTCCGGGTGTGGCGCACCTTTGTTGACTAGTGGGGGAGTGGGGCATAAAGTGGTGCGAAGTGGAGTAAAGGGGAGGGCCCCGACCAGGCGGGGGGAGAGTCGTGGGAGCTCGCATCTGTGGCACGGTTTTTCGGGCGGTTCGAGCACACGATCGACGGCAAGGGACGCGTGATCCTGCCGGCGAAGTTCCGCGGCCATTTCGAGCACGGGGGGTACCTAACCCAGCACCTCGAAGGGTGCCTGGCCCTTTGGACTCCGGATCAGTTCGATTCGCAGCTGGTTCTGATGCAAGAGCGTGCGAACTCGAGCCGCAGCCAGCGAAACCAAGCTCGCTACTGGGCCTCGACGTCGCACGAGCTGGAGATCGATCGCCAGGGCCGGATGATGATCCCCGCCCGACTGCGCGCTTTCGCTGCGCTAGAGGGCGACGTGCTCGTCCTGGGCGCCATCAACCGGATCGAGCTGTGGGACCCGCACCGCTGGGAGGAAAAGGTCGGTCCGGAGGAACAGCGCCTGACGGAAGGATTGGACGACTGACGAGCACCTTGTACGACTTCACATGCGGCACTTGCGACACACGCGACGATTGGCCCCGGAGCATGCGCAGCCCCTCGACTGGTTCGGTGGAAGACACCTCCTCCGCCCGCTTCCAACCGAGTCGCAGGAGACCCCCTCCCGACGGCATCCCGCCGGTCGAGGGGCTGCGGATGTCCCGGGACTACGAACACCGACCTGTAATGACCGACGAGGTGGTGGCTCTGTTCGCCCCGGTGCCGACGGGGCTGATCGTCGATGCCACCGCAGGCATGGGTGGACACGCGGCCGCCCTGTTGGAGGCGCACCCACATCTGCGACTCCTTTGTCTCGACCGCGATCCGCAGGCAGTGCGAACAACCGCCGAACGCTTGGCCTCGTTCGCTCCGCGCGCCATCGTCCGCCACGCACGTTTCGACCGGCTTCTCGAGGAATCTGCTCTCGTGGGGGCTCCCGCAGGAAGCTTGAGCGGGGTGCTGTTCGACCTCGGGGTGAGCTCGCCGCAGCTCGACACTCCCGAGCGCGGCTTCTCCTACTGGGCCGACGTGCCCCTCGACATGCGCATGGACCCCACAGAGGGACCGACGGCTGCCGACATCGCGAACGGGTGGGACGAAGAGTCCTTGGCGCGATTGTTCGCGCAGAACGGCGAGACGCGCTTCGCGAGGCGTATAGCGCGCAATCTCGTGAGGGCGCGCCCGATCGAAACCACGGGACAGCTGGTCGAGGTGATCCGAAAGGGGATCCCGGCTGCTGCGCGCCGGCGCGGGGGACATCCCGCGAGGCGAGTGTTCCAGGCGTTGCGCATCGCCGTGAACGAAGAGCTCGATCTGCTCGAAGCGGTCCTTCCCCAGGCTCTCGCCGGGCTCGCACCTGGCGGAAGATGCGTCGCCCTCTCCTATCACTCGGGGGAGGACCGACTCGTGAAGTACGCGTTCGCCGAGGCGGTATCGGGGGGCTGTAGCTGTCCCCCGGGACTGCCGTGCATCTGCGGAGCCAGCCCACTGGGTCGGCTGGTGTTCCGGGGTGCCCGCCGGCCCGCGCCGGCGGAAGTCGCCATAAACCCTCGCGCCGAAAGCGCCAGGCTCCGGGCGTTCGAGCGCATCCTCGCGCCTGGCAACACACCTCCGAATGGGTCCGACGCTGCTTCTGAGGGAGGTAGCTGATGGCGCAGGCAGCGTCGCAAGCCAGAGCACGCCAGCGCCACAGCACCGGGCATCCACGGCCTCGAGCCCGCGCGCTCGAGACCGTGGACAGAAGGCGCAGGAGCCCCCGCCGAGTCAGGCGCGGTGCGGTGATCGTTGCCGTCGCACTGGCTGTGGGTAGCCCGTTGGCGGTGGCGGGCGCACAGGCATACCTGACGCAGGGCCAAGTTCGCCTCGAGCGCTTGCAGCAGCAGCTCGACGCGCAAGTAAACCAGCATCGCGACCTCGAGCTCCGGGTGGCGCAGCTCGAACAGCCGGCGACCGTGCTCTCCGAAGCCGAGAAGCAGGGCCTCGTGTCGCCGACCAGCGTCGTGGACCTGCCACAGGTAAACCAGTCCTCCGGCCAGCCACCGGCTCCGTCGGGCACCTCGCCCGCGAATTCCTCCGGCGGCAGGCCGCTGGTCGCGTCGCCCACCTCCTCGGGCACCACGAGCGGGGGTCGGTGACTCCGGGTCCGCGGGGCCCGGATCTTCGAGACGGGCGCCGCGTGAGTGGGGGGCGCAACACCCGGCGCCCCTCGTCTCTCGCAACGCCGAGACCGACCAAGACTGCATCTGCGACGCGACCCACCGCCTCGCCGAGGCCTCGCGGCTTCGAGCGCCGAGCGCCTCGTCCCTCGACGCATCGCGCGGCGTCCTCGAGGGTGCCTGCTGCAGGCATCGCGCGAAGACGCGCCGGAGTGATGCGGCTCGTCGTCCTTCTCGCCTTCGCCGCGCTCGCGCTGAGGGTCGTCGCAGTCCAAGCTCTCTCGGGCTCCCATTACTCCAAGATCGGGGCTTCGGAGGTCAGCACCACCGTCCAGGAGCCCGCACAGCGAGGAGGAGTCTTCGACCGCAACGGCGCGGTGCTGGCGATATCGGTGCCTCGGTCGACGATCGTGGCCGATCCCTTCCTGATCAAGCATCCCGAGAGCGAGGCGGCCGCACTGGCGCCTGTGCTCGGGTTGCCGGCGGACCAGCTCCAAGCCGACCTGTCGGAAAGCTCGGGATTCGTGTACCTGGCGCAACGCGTGTCCCAGACTGTGGGCGACAAGGTCAATGGGCTCGGACTCGCCGGAATAAGCGTCCTGCCCGCGACACAGCGGATATATCCCGCGGGTCAGCTGGCCGCCCCTCTAGTCGGCTCGGTGGGTGCCGACGGGGCCGGTCAAGGCGGCGTCGAGTACGAATTCAACAGTCTCCTCGCCGGCAAGAGCGGATCCATGTCCGAGGAGCAGTCTCCCGGCGGAGTGACGCTTACCAGCGGGACAAAACAGATAGCGCCCGCCGTTCCCGGGACGGGGGTCGAGCTCACGATCGACCAGCCGCTGCAGTACGCAGCCGAGCAGTCACTCGGCGCCGAGGTGGCGAGCTCGCACGCCAAGAGCGGGATAGCGGTGGTGATGGACACCCACACCGGCGACATCCTGGCCATGGCGAACGTGGTCGCGGACCCTTCGACAGGCAAGGTCGTAGAGGCATCCCAGAACCTTGCTCTCACTCAGGTGTACGAACCGGGGTCGGTCTTCAAGTTGGTGACGTTCTCGGCAGCTCTGACCGACGGGATCATCAATCCCAGCACCGTTGAAACCGTGCCCAACACCCTCACCATCGACGGCTGGGTGTTCCACGACGCCGAGAGCCATCCGACCGAGCAGCTGTCGGCGACCCAGATCCTGGCGCAGTCCTCGAACATCGGCACCATCGAGATCGCGCAGGCTCTCGGCGAGAGCCGCCTGGCTTCGCAGATCAGTGCGCTCGGATTCGGCCAGCCGACCGGGCTCGGGTTCCCAGGAGAGTCCGCAGGCATCGTCAAGCGCAACACTTCGCAGTGGGAGCCGTCTGACATCGGATCGACGCCCATCGGACAGGACGACGCCGTCACCGCCCAACAGGTGCTCGACATGATCAACACGGTCGCCACCGGTGGGGTGTTCGTGTCACCCCGATCGGTGCGCGCCACGGTCGCCAGCGACGGCTCGGTGGCTTCAGCACCTCCGGCCGCCACCCACAGGGTCCTCGATCCCCAGGTCTCTGCCGAGCTCACGACCATGATGGAGCAGGTCGTCCAGGACGGGACGGCTGTGAGCGCAGGCGTCCCCGGGTACACGGTCGCAGGCAAGACGGGGACCGCGCAGGTCCCGGATCTCGTCCACGGTGGTTACATCCCGGGTGCGTACATGGCGACCTTCGCCGGTTTCGCTCCGGCGGAGAACCCGGCTCTGAGCGCCATAGTCGTGCTGGAGCAGCCCACCCCGATCTTCGGCGGGGTCGTCGCCGCCCCCGTCTTCTCGCAGGTCATGCAGTTCGCCCTGCACCGCTACGGGATCCCGACCTCCCCCCAGGGGGGGACGACGGGAGGCAGTGCCAACCCCGTGCCTTTCCCGAGCGCCCAGCCGTGATCGACGACGCCCACCAGGGCCTTTCGAAGTCCCAGGCCACCCGGGACGCTCGGACCGCCAGGTCCACCGGGTCCACCCGGGGATGCACCTCAGGAGCGCCCTTCTGCGCTGCGGGTACGATCGGCGCCGCGACCGGGAACCCCACGGAAGGGCCGTGAACCCCCCGGCGGGCCCCCGACTGTGCGAATGGACCGATTGCTCGAGGATGTCGAGGTCGTATCGACACGCGGCCCCCTGAAGGCCGCCGAGGTGACTTCGGTCGAGTACGACAGCCGTCAGGCGAGCCCCGGGGCCCTGTTCTGCTGCATCCCCGGCGCGGAGCTCGACGGACACGACTTCGCGCAGGACGCCCTCGCGCGAGGGGCTGTGGGTCTTCTGGTGGAGACGCCGCAGGACTTCGAGGTCGCACAGGCGGTCGTGCCGCGAGGCTCGGCCAGACGTTCGATGGCGAGGGTGGCCTCAAACCTCTACGAGCATCCCGCGCGCTCGCTCAAGACCGTCGGCGTGACGGGCACCAACGGCAAGACCACGGTCACGCACCTTCTCGCATCGATCTTCGAGGTGTCCGGGCTTCCGACAGCGGTCATAGGGACCCTCGGTGGTTCCCGGACCACCCCGGAAGCACCGCTCCTGCAACGACTGCTCGCTCAAGCTCGCGACAGCGGGCAACGAGCCGCTGCCTTGGAGGTCTCCTCTCACGCGCTGACTCAAGACCGTGTCGAGGGCATCGTCTTCGATGCAGCGGTCTTCACGAACCTAGGTCACGACCACCTCGACCATCACGGCACGATCGAGTCGTACTTCGCCGCCAAGGCGTCCCTGTTCACCCCCGAGCGGTCGCGCATCGGCATCGTGAACGCGGACGATCCGTGGGGTCGCCAGATCCTCGAGACGCGCTCAGCCGACCTGGTGCCGTATTCGATGTCCGAGGTGGAAGGCGTCGAGATCTCGCCGTCGAGCACCCGATTCTCCTGGCGAGGCCGACAGGTCGTCCTCAACCTCGCGGGTCTGTTCCAGGTTCCCAACGCGCTCTCGGCGGCGACGACGTCAGTGGCCCTCGGCATCCCCGAAGACATCGTGGTCGAAGGTCTGTGCCAGGCGCGACCGGTCGCAGGACGCTTCGAGGTGGTGGACACGGGGCTGGGGTTCGTGACCGTCGTCGACTACGCGCACACCCCCGAAGGACTCGAAGTCGCCCTCGCCAGTGCGAGAAGTCTCGCAGGCCGCAATCGGGTGGTAGTCGTCTTCGGCGCCGGAGGAGAGCGCGACAAGAACAAACGTCCCGCCATGGGCACAGCCGCAGCAGAAGCCGACCTCGTCGTGATCACCTCGGACAATCCTCGCGGCGAAGACCCGCTTCGCATCATCGACGACGTCCGATCGGGTGTCCCAGCGTCCGCGGACGTGCTCGTGGAGCCGGATCGCAGGCAGGCCATCGAGGCAGCGTTCGAACATGCCGGTGCCGGAGACGTCGTGCTCATCGCGGGAAAGGGCCACGAGACCGACATCGAGATCGGGCAGCGAAGGGTTCCATTCGACGACCGCTTGGAGGCGTTGGCGGCCGCGCGCAGGCGGGTTCAAGGCCGGACCGATGCACGTGGCGGCGCTGGAGGCAGCGGGTGATCAGTCTCATGGCATCCGGCGGCATCGCCCTGTGGGTGGCCGGCCTCGGTACTCCACTTCTGATCAAGTGGCTGAGCCGCAGGCGCCTCGGCCAACAGATTCGCGACGACGGGCCCTTCATGCACCTGGTCAAGGCGGGGACGCCGACGATGGGAGGGGTCGCGATGGTGCTCGCCGCATCGGCGGGGTACCTGCTCGCCCATGCGGGGACCCATGTCGCGTTCAGCAGGGCGGGAGTGCTCGTGATCGTCGTCACCGTGTGCGCGGGTGCGATCGGGTTCCTCGACGACTGGATCAAGGTGAGGCACCGTAGGAGCCTCGGACTCACCAAACGCGGGAAGTTCGGCGCCCTCGTCGCGATGTCGATCGGGTTCGCTCTGGCCGCAGAGCATTGGGCAGGCGTGAACACTCACCTGTCCTTCACGCGCTGGACCTCCATCGGGGTGGACCTCGGCACCGTCGCGTGGGTCTTCTGGGCCGTCCTGGTGATCGTCGGCACCGCCAACGCGGTGAACCTGACCGATGGGCTCGACGGACTGGCATCCGGCTCCGCCACCTTCTGCTTCGCGATCCTGGCGATCATCGGGTACTGGCAGTTCCGCCACTACTCCATCTACCATGTGAGCTCGGCTCTGGACCTCGCGCTCGCTTCGATCGCGGCGGCGGGAGCATGTCTCGGCTTCCTCTGGTGGAACGCTGCACCCGCCAGAATCTTCATGGGGGACACGGGGTCGCTGGCCATTGGGTCCGCTCTCGCGGTGCTGTGCCTGCAGATGAACATAGACCTGCTCCTTCCAGTGATCGGTGGACTTTTCGTCATCGTGACGATGTCGGTCCTCATCCAGATCGTGAGCTACCGGTTGTTCCACCGACGGGTCTTCCTGATGGCTCCGCTGCACCATCACTTCGAGTTGCTGGGCTGGCCCGAGACCACTGTCATCGTGAGGTTCTGGATCCTCGGAGGTCTCTTCGCGGCGCTCGGCCTCGGTCTCTTCTATGCGGACTTTCTCGCTGTCACCACCCATTGAGTGATGTCGTCCAGTGACAGGATCCCGTGGCTTCGACCAAGTTCCACCACCGCGACGGGTCGTTGCGGGAGGCTAATGGGGTGAATTCCTCCCCGCGACCCGGTGGTGCTGCTCCACGGGCGCGCGAACTCGGGCGCCTTCGGCTCCTCGAGGGAGGTCTCCTCCACGGCGCGGGCACATCACCCGCCGCGCCGCGTAGGAAGGACCGCGTCTCGACGAGGAGAGCGATCCTCGTTCTTACCGGCACACTCTGTTCGATCGGGCTCGTGATGGTGCTCTCGGCCTCGGCCTACACCTCTCTTCAGTACTACGGGTCGGTCTGGTCGATCTTCGAGCGCCAGGTACTTTGGATGGCTCTCGGGGTGATCGCGTTGGCCGTGGCGTCTCGCGTCTCCTACGAGCACTGGCGGCGTGTCCGGTTGCTACTGCTCATCGGCACGATGGGCCTGCTCCTCGCGGTGCTCGTGCCGGGCATCGGAGTATCCGCCGGAGGATCGAGTCGATGGATCGGATTCGGTCAGTTTCGTCTTCAGCCGTCCGAGCTCATGAAGCTGGCAATCTCCGTCTTTGCCGCGGACCTGCTCGCGAGGCGGGCGAAGCGGGTGCGCGAAGCCCGAGCGGTCGTCGCCCCTCTGCTGCTGGTGCTCGGCGTGGCTGCACTCCTCGTGCTCAAGCAGCCCGACATGGGAACGGCACTCGTTCTCGCCTTCATCACTTTCGCCTTGCTCTACGCGGGCGGAGTGCCACTGCGCCCGGTGCTCAAGGCGCTGGGTGTGGTCGCGGTCGTGGGCCTGATCGTCGGATTGGCGGAGCCCTACCGCCGAGCGCGGCTGCTCTCGTTCCTGAACCCTTTCGCTCATGCCAAAGGGTCCGGGTATCAAGTTGTCCAATCGCTAGTAGGGCTCGGCTCGGGCCACCTTTACGGCTTGGGGCTCGGAGGGGGCCGGGAGAAGTGGGGGCTCCTCCCGAACGCGCACACCGACTTCATCTTCTCGGTGATCGGCGAGGAGGGCGGCCTCGTCGCCACCTTCCTGGTGCTCGGACTGTTCGCGGCACTTGCCTGCTACGGGGTTCGCGCAGCGGTGCGAGCCCCCGACCGGTTCGGCGGGCTGCTCGCCGTGGCATGCACCTGCTGGATCACCTCACAGGCGCTGATCAACATCGGGGCGGTCGTCGGCCTCCTTCCCGTCACGGGGATACCTCTGCCCTTCATCTCGTTCGGTGGATCTTCGCTCGTCATAACGATGGTGGCGGCGGGGATAATGGCAAACATCGCCGGCCGCGAGCGCAGACCTTCTGCATCCGCCTCGTCGCGGCGCGCCACCGACGGCGCTCGGGCGGCGGCCATCGCCAGGCATCCCTCAGCACGTTGAGCTGCAGGCGGTTTGCCCTCGTGGCCGGGGGAGGCACGGCGGGCCACGTCCTCCCGGCCCTGGCGGTAGCGCGCGCCTTGTCGGCTGCGCACGGGGAGGGGTCGGTCGAGCTGGTCGGATCGCGTCGTGGCCTCGACTCCGATCTCGTGAGCGACAGTGGGATCCCCGTCACCCTTCTTCCGGGAAGAGGGCTGTCCCGGCGCCGCAATGCGCGCGCTCTGGCGCAGAACCTGGGTTCGATCGCTCAGCTCGCGCTGGCCGGGGTGATGGCCGCCGTCCTCGTGCTTCGGCGGCGTCCCGAGGTGGTCGTGGCGATGGGTGGCTACGCCTCAGTGCCGGCCTCACTCGCCGCGGTGCTGGTCGGGGTGCCCGTCGTCCTGGTCAACGTCGACGCTGTCCCGGGTGCCGCCAACCGGCTGCTCGCGCGTTTCGCAACTGCTGCGGCGGTCGCATTCGAAGGCACACCCCTGCCGCGTGCGGTGCTGACCGGTGCACCGGTGCGTGAGGAGATCTTGCGGGCGTCACGTCCCGACGTCTCGACACGCTTGTCTGCGCGCGAGGAGCTCGGCATCCCGCCCGGACGTTCCGTCGTAGGCGTGGTCGGAGGCTCGCTCGGTGCGAGGCGGTTGAACGAGGCGGTGCTGGGCCTCGTGCGGTTGTGGGAGAAGCGATCCGACATTGCCCTCTTTCACGTCGTGGGGAATCGTGACGCAAGGTGGGCAGCGGGATCCAAGCCGGAGCTGCCTGCGGGAGGGCTCTGGTACGAGCAGGTTCCCTACGAGCACAGAATGCCGATGTTCTACGAGGCGGCCGACGTAGTCGTCTGCCGCGCAGGCGCCAACACCGTCGCGGAGCTCACTGTCGTCGGTATCCCGTCGCTGATCGTGCCGCTGCCGGGCTCACCCGGCGACCACCAGAGCGCCAACGCCTCGGTGCTCGAGAGCGCGGGCGCATCCGTGGTGGTGAAGGACGAGGATTGCAGCTCCGACCGGCTCAGCTTCGAGCTTGACCGAATGCTGGGCGACAGACAGGGCCTGGAGCAGATGCGCGGCGCGGCCGAGCAGCTCGGTCGCCGAGACGCACTCGAACGCGTGGTGAGCGTGGTCGAGACCAATGCCGGACGAAAGAGCCCGCACCGCCCACGCCTACGATCCGCGCTCCTAGCGCGGCACCCGCGGCCTCCGGCGCGAGAGCCGTGAACGAGGACACCGCGCCGGCGACGGCTCGGGCCTCGAGCCTTTCGAGGCACCGGCGAGTCCACGTGATCGGAGTCGGCGGGGCCGGAATGAGCGCCATCGCATCGGTGCTCGCAGCCATGGGGCACGAGGTGAGCGGGAGCGACCTCAAGACGTCGCCCGCGACGCGCAGGCTGGTTGCTGCGGGAGTATCGGTCTCCGTCGGGCACCGCCCATCGAACCTCGCGGACGCTGAGCTCGTCACCGTTTCTTCTGCGATCCCCGAATCGAACCCCGAAGTGCTCGAAGCTCGCCGGCGAGGGCTCGAGGTGCTGTCACGCGCACAGATGCTGGCTGCGATCTGCGCTCTTCGTCGCGTGGTGGCGGTCTCGGGGACTCACGGCAAGACCACCACGACCTCGATGCTCGCCCTCGTCCTCGTGGAGGCGGGGATGCGCCCGAGCTTCCTGATCGGCGGCGATCTGAACGAGATCGGGACGAACGCCGTCTGGGACTCGGGACAGTGGCTCGTGGTCGAGGCCGACGAGTCCGACGGAACGTTCAACCTGCTCGATCCCGAGATCGCGGTGGTGACCAACGTCGAACCGGATCATCTCGACCACTACGGCTCTTTCGATCAGCTGGTGGAGGCGTTCGACCGCTTCTGCACGAACAGACCCGGTGGGGTGGTCGTCGGGTCCGATCAACCGGTGGGGCTCGAGCTCGGTATGCGCCACGGTGGCGACCTGGTCGGCTCCTCCGTGCTTTCGACGTACCGGGTGGAGAACCAGACCCTCGGGCCCGGAGGAGCGTCCTTCGACCTCCGACACGGTGACGAGCTCCTGGGCCACATCTCGCTTCCGGTGATCGGAGCGGGCATGGTCGACAACGCCGCCGTCGCGACCGCCGCAGCTCGCCGAGTCGGAGCACCTTTCGACGCGGCACGGAGGGCTCTCGCTCGATTTGCAGGAGTGGCTCGGCGATTCGAGCGGCGAGGAGAGACCCGTGGGGTTCGCTTCGTCGACGACTACGCCCACCTTCCCACCGAGGTTCGGTCCGTGATATCCGCTGCCCGGGTCCTCAAAGGCGAGAGGCTGGTAGTCGTGTTCCAACCACACCGCTACAGCCGGATCGCAGCCTTGGGGGCGCAGTTCGCCGACTCGTTCGAAGGGGCGGACGTCGTGGTGGTAACCGACATCTTCGGGGCCGGGGAGAAGCCACTTCCAGGCGTCACCGGCAGGCTCGTTGCAGATGCGGTCGTGCGCGCGCACCCCGATACCGACGTGGCCTATGTGTCAGGGCGTCGCGAGCTCGTCGAGCACCTGGCGACCCTGCTCCGTCCGGGAGACGTCTGCCTCACTCTCGGGGCGGGCGACCTGACCACGCTTCCCGACGAGATGCAGGCAGCACCCAGGTGGTGACGAACGGCCGAGAGGCCCTCGACGCCGCGATCGGCGCCGTCGTCGACGTCTTCGGTGCGCGTGCGGTGCCGGATGCGCCGTTGGGTTCGCTCACTACCTATCGGGTCGGCGGGCCCGCGAGTCTCTCGGTCTGCCTCCAATCGGTCGACGACCTCGTCAAGATGCGCAACGCGCTCGCGGCAGTCGCTGAGCCGGTGCCGCTTCTCGTCGTCGGCCAGGGATCGAACCTCCTGGTGTCCGACGCCGGTTTCGAAGGGATCGTGGTGACCCTTGGCCACACGTTCGAATGGGTCGAGGTCGACGAGAAGAGGGTGCGCGCAGGCGGGGCGACCCGGCTTCCCGTGTTGGCGCGCAGGTCCGCGGCCGCAGGGCTCACGGGTTTGGAGTGGGCCGTGGGCATCCCCGGATCCGTCGGGGGCGCCCTTCGGATGAACGCCGGAGGTCACGGCTCCGACACGGCGGCGGTTTTGTCCAAGTACCGGTCCTACGACCTCTGCGACGGCACGGACGCCGAATACGACGCGGCTCTGCTCGCGTTCGGTTACCGGCGCTCGGGGCTCGGCCCGGGCGAGGTCGTGATCTGGGGGGAGTTCGTCCTGTCGAGCGAGGACCCTCGGGTGACGAAGGCCGCCGTCGACGAAGTCGTCCGGTGGCGTCGTGCCAACCAGCCGGGCGGGTCGAACGCGGGGTCGGTCTTCACCAACCCCCCAGACGACTCCGCCGGAAGGCTCGTGGAGGCGGCAGGCCTGAAAGGTCTTCGCATGGCGAGCGCTCGGGTCTCGGAGAAACATGCCAACTTCATCCAGGCCGACGAAGGGGGATCGGCCGACGACGTACGCAGGCTGCTCGAGCACGTCCGGGCCGAGGTCTCGAGGCACACCGGGGTGAGCCTCGAGACAGAGGTGCGCCTGGTCGGTTTCGCCGACGTCGCGCCGACGCTGATCCGCGTGCGGCCCGACGCCGGCCCGGACCGACTTCCCCGTGTCTCACCCTCGATGCGAGGTTGAGGGTTGCCCCCCCGATCGCTTGAACGATGACCATTAGCCCGAGCCGACCCCGCCCCGCCATGGATCCCAGGCTGAGAGCGCGGAGGATCGCGGTCAGCCGCCGGCGCGGACGGCATCGACTTCGCTACGTGCTCGCAGTCGCGGGCCTCGCGGCCCTTTGCGCACTGGCTCTCTTGGTCCTGCACACGAGCATGTTCTCGGCCCAACATTTGAAGGTGCGAGGCACCGTGCACACGCCCGTGGCGACGGTGTTGGCCGTGGCGGGACTCGCCGGACACCCGCCGCTCGTGGACGTGAACCCCGGACTGGACTCGAGGAGGATCGAGCAGCTCCCGTGGATCGCCAACGCGATCGTCGAGAGGAGGTGGCCGGACTCGGTCACCGTCGTCGTGACCGAGCGCGTCCCCGTCGCGACGCTGCCTGCAGAGGGAGGCGGGGTGGCGGTGGTCGACCGATCCGGCCGCGTGCTCGAGCGCGAGACACAGGCTCCGGCCGGCACGGTCGCCTTGTTGGTAGCCGCAAAGGCGGGGCCGCCGGGGTCGGTGCTCCCCGTCGGCGCGACTGGAGCCCTCGACGTGGCGCGAAGCCTTCCGGGGTCGTTGCTCTCGAGGGTTCGGGTCGTGAGCTCGGAGCCCGGAGGGGGCGTGAATCTCGGACTCGCCGGGGGACAGCAGGTGGTCCTCGGCTCCCCCTCGAAGCTCGACGAGAAGTTCGAGGCTTTGGAAAGCCTGTTGGCTGCGAACGTGCTCACTGGACCTGCATCTGTCGACCTCACGGTTCCCGACCAGCCGATCGTCACCGCGGGTTCGCCGGGATAGGCACGAGTCGAGCCCTGAACCTCAACCTGCTTGACCGCTTCACGGAGTGGTCGTATCGTGTTGAGACCCTTTACGGAGCGTGAAGTTGTGGTCGAGGGTGAGGTCACCTCGGTGACGGCTCGGAGCGAGCCCGGTCACCTGGCGGGCTCAAAGGCGCGAGTCCCCGTAGCGACGCCTGAGATTCGGGTGAACTAGGAGAGCCGATGACCGGTCCATCGCAGAACAGCTACTTCGCCGTGATCAAGGTCGTCGGCGTGGGCGGGGGCGGAGTAAACGCGGTCAACCGCATGATCGAGGTCGG
>DAIQQK010000277.1:0-2291 GCA_036786835.1 Acidimicrobiales bacterium
CTTCGACATCCAGCTCTACTTCCGCCGGGCGAAGCAGCAGCAGCTGATGTGGGCCAACGACCGTGTTCTCGAGGTCGCCGTGGCGGACGCACTGCTGGACTGAACGTCGAACGGCGCCTAGGCGCGAGCGCCGAGAAGGGGTCGCAATGATGCACCCACCTGATCGGCGATCGCCACGGCGACCACCCGCCGCTCGCGCGACACCGGGAACCCCGGCGTGGGCGTCAGGACGAATCGTCCCAGCGTACGGCCTTGATTCTGTACCAGCAACTCGATGTCCGGGCCGGGCAGGCCCAGCCGGTGGACGCCCCAGGGCCGGCCTCCGAGGAAGACCTGCCCGTCATGTTCCAGCCGCATCACGGGGCGATCGGCCGAACCGGCCTCGTAGCGGCAGGCCTGAAGCTGCAAGAGGTCGACGAGTTCGTTCCGTACGCGTTCGACCACTTCACGCGAGGGTGCACCGGAGGTGGCGAGTTCGGTGACGTCGTGGATGAGACCGACGAAATCTGCCTCCTCAGCAGCTGTCGCAAGGTGGTGACGGTTGCGAGCTGCGAGCTCGGTCACGATGATCCCGACAACGAAGAGACACACGGCGGTCTCGATATCCGGCCGGTGGGTGATGGCCAGCTTCTCGTAGGGACGGGTGAGGAAGTAGTCGAACCACAAGGTGGCGGACACGGTGGCGACGAACCCGGAAAATCGGTTCCCCAATGCCGCGACCGCCACGATGACCGCGACGAGGATCAGTGCGGATGCGGTATTGGCGAAGCTCGAGCGAAAGGGGACGAGGATGGCCGCCACCCCGAGTGGCAGAACGACCGCAGCGACGAAGGCTATCTGGTCTCGGTGAAGCCGGATCCTCTCCATGGCTACCTCGCTTCAATCGGGTCTTCCCAGTTTCCCACGGCAAGGGCGCCGTCTCTAGTGCCATTCCCCGTGCAGAGGGCTCTCAGGGTTCGCAAGAGGGACAGACATGAACTCCAGGGAAACCCTCGAGTAGGAGGCGCTCAATCGGTAGATCTCCCTGCCGGCATCTGCCGATCGGGAGCGGCGACATCGCTGTTGAAAAGGAACTCTCTCGCTCCTGCTGGGGAGATGAATGAAGCATGACTCTGCAGTGATCAGTCCCGTACCTGTGGTCGCGGGAGTCCTCATCACGATCCGACGGACCTCAGGCACGGAACAACAAAGCGACGCCGTGATTGCCTTGCGCAATGCGTCGCTCGGGTCATTTCGCGGGCAGACGCCACCCCACAAGTGCGGCACGCAGGCGCGTCAGGGGAGCCTTGGGGGTCCTGTCCATCCGCACCAAGCCGTTGGTCTCTTGAAACGTGTCAGTCAGTTGCGTCCAGCAGTAGCCGCAGAGCACTGGGCTGTACAACACCGCTCGACAGAGGTCGCAGATTTGGTCGAGCCAGGCTTCGGCCGTCGGGGCATTGCCATAGCCAAACGCATCAGGCGCGTCCTCGGCGAGCGTAATGCCACCGAATTCCGACAGCACAATTGCCCGAGACCCCGGATCGAAATCATCAAGGGTCAATGTTCGGACTGCGGGTCCAATGGTGTCGAACAACCGGCTGACGCTTTGTGCAGACGCGTATCGCGAGGAGAGGGTCGCTGCATCCTGTGCGTAATCGTGAATGCCGATCACGCTCCCGGCCGATGTCTCCCAGCCATCATTGGCGCTGATGAGGCGATCTGGATCGAGCGCCATCGTCAGATTCGTCAGTGCGTGTAAGGCCGCACGGTGTTGGTCGTTGTGCAGTAGGTCGGGAAGTCCCCACGATTCGTTCACCGGGACCCACCCGATGATCGACGGATGACCGCGGTCTCGGGAGATGATGCGCATCCACTCCGTCGACCAGGAGATAACCGAGCTGTGCGAGAATTCGTGGGCGCTCGGGAGTTCTTCCCAGACGAGAACCCCCAGTTCATCGCAGAAAGCGAGCCAGCGCGGGTCCTCGATCTTCTGATGCTTGCGAACACCGTTGAGGCCCAACTCCTTGACCAGTTCGACGTCTCGGCGCAGTGCCGCCACATCGGGAGCGGTCATCCCGCTGTCTGGCCAGTATCCCTGGTCGAGAGCCATCCTGAGAGTGAGCAGCTCACCATTGAGCCATATGTGGCCACGCTCAACCGCGACGGAGCGGATCCCGACATAGCTTTCGACCGTGTCGGTCTCGTCTCCGCGGATGTAGTCAATGGTGGCATCAATCAGGGTGGGTCGATCGGGACTCCAGAAGAGTTCGGCCCGATCTTCTTCAACGGCTGATTGCAAATTGAAGGTTCGG
>DAIQQK010000137.1:0-7980 GCA_036786835.1 Acidimicrobiales bacterium
GCCCTTCGAGATCGCGGCCTACGAGAACCTTCTTCAGATGCTCAACGTAGAGTCGAGGTGCTTCGAGATCGCTGCTGAGCCTCCCGATGCCCGCCGCGATCGGCCGATCCAGTGAGGAACGCTCGGAGAGGAACCTCTCGAGCTCCTCCTCGATGGAGTCCTCCGTCGAGGCCGGGAGCTTGAGCCCTCCCGGCGCGAAGATCTTGATCCCGTTGTCGGAAAAGGGGTTGTGAGACGCGGAGACCACGACGCCTGGGACACCCCTCACCGACGACAGCCACGCCACGGCCGGCGTGGGGAGGACGCCGACATCGACCACGTCGAGGCCCTCGCTCGCGATGCCGGCCGACATCGCAGCTTGGAGCATCGGTCCAGACAGCCGGGTGTCGCGCCCGATGACGAAGTGCGAGGCGGGAAGCACCCGGGCCGCAGCCCTCCCCAGGGCGAGTACGAACTCCACCCCGAGCTCGCTGTTGGCTACCCCTCGGACACCGTCGGTGCCGAAACGGAGCACCCGGGCTACCGCTTCGAGTACTGAGGCGCCTTGCGGGCCTTCTTCAGCCCGTACTTCTTGCTCTCCTTCTCGCGAGCGTCGCGCGTGAGAAGCCCGGCTTTCTTCAAGGTTGAGCGCTGGGCCGCGTCGAGCTCCAGGAGCGACCGGGCGATGCCCAGGCGAAGCGCTCCCGCCTGACCGGTGAGCCCACCTCCGTCGATCGTGGCGTCGATGTCATAGCTCTCGGCGCTGCTCGTCAGCCTCAACGGCTCGGTGACGACCATCCGGTGCGTGGCCGACGTGAAGTACTGCTCGATCGGCCTGCGGTTGACCGTGAGGGTTCCCTGACCGGGACGGATCCGCACCCGGGCGACAGCGGCCTTTCGCCTGCCGATCCCCTGGGCCAGAGGCGCTGGAAGCTTTGGCTTACGAGACATCGAAGTGTTCGTGTTCCTCTCTTTATGTCTTTACGGCTCGGACGCCTTTACGCCCTGGCTCGTGCGCCGGGGAGCTCGAGCGCCTCCGGCATCTGTGCCTCGTGAGGATGGTCGGGCCCCGCGTAGACCTTCAGCTTCGTCAGTTGCTGACGCCCCAGCCTGTTACGCGGCAGCATTCCGCGCACTGCCTTCCTCACTACCTCTTCGGGCCTTGCGGCAAGCAGAGCGGACAGGCCCTGGGCCTTGAGACCTCCGGGATAGCCACTGTGACGGTACTCGACCTCTTTCTCCGCCTTGCCCGCCGTCAGCACCACCTTCGCCGCGTTCACCACGATGACGTGGTCTCCGGTGTCGACGTGAGGGGCGAAGATCGGCTTGTGCTTGCCTCGAAGCAGGTTCGCGACCTCGGTGGCCATGCGTCCGAGGACGAGCCCGTCCGCGTCGACGACGTGCCATGCCCTTGTGATGTCATCCGGCTTGGGCGAGAAGGTGCGCACGAAGCAATCCTCGTTCTGACTCGAAGAACGGACCAGGCAGGCCCGAGGTGGCTGAGGCTGCCCTCGATCGGGCATAGATCTCGTGCCTGCAACCAGCACTTAAGAGGATAGCCCAAGGGACAGCCCATGATTTTTCCGATTTCCGGCCATATTCCCAGCATGGGCGACTGCGGGAGGGCGGTGCGCCTCGCAGGCGGGATGGCCTTCGTCGTCCCGGGAATCGCTGCAGTCGGTGCCACCATGGCCGCGACCGCCTCACCGGTGGCGGCATCCCAGCCCACGAACCTCCTGGTGGGCGATCAGGCAAGCTTCACCAATTCGACCGGGGGATGGGTCGGCACCGGGGCGACCACTTCGTGGGTCTCCTCGCTCGGCGACTCCGCCCCAGGAGCTCTAGAGGTCACGGCGACCGGCGGTCAGGGGATGTCGGCGGCTTCTGGTTCCCCCGTCTCGGGGGGGCTCGTAGAGGGCACGCCAGGACTCGTCTACGCGGGATCGTTCGCCTCCGTGACGGCCTCTTCGCCTCAGGGGATCGAGTCCGTGCTGGCCTTCTACGCAAGCTCAGGGGCCCTCCTGACCGCTGCGTTCGGCGCGAGCACCGAGGTCGTTGCCGGCCATGATCTCGAGTCGCGTGTGAACTACGCCGCTTCGCGGCGTCAGTAGTCGACGCGCATAAGGCACAGCCCCTGCGGCGGGGCAATGGTCGTGGCACGGGACCGGTCGGCCGAGCGCAAGAGCCAGACCATGTCGGCTGCCCGGCGCCTCCCTCGTCCCACGTCGACCAACGCCCCGACGATCGACCGGACCATCTGGTGACAGAAGGACTGAGCCGAGATGTCGAAGCGCAGCAGCGCCTCTCCGCCGTCGAGTCCTCTGCGTAAAAGCTTGTCCGGCGTCGAAACGCGGGCGAAACCGGCGAACGCGTCGCCGTCAGGCACCGGGAGCGCGCTCCAGCGGGCGTCGAGGACCCGGCGGGTTATCGGCTGTCCGCTCGGGACCCCGGGCGGCCTCCTGCAGAAAGCGGAGAAGTCGTGCTCTCCGAGCAAGGCGTCCGCCGCGCAGGACATCGAGGCGATCTCCAACCTGTCGCGCACGTGCCAGGAGATCGGTGCAAGAAGCGGATCTGGGGTATCGGACCTGAGGACGAGGTATCGGTAGTTGCGGGCCTTGGCCGACCTGCGAGCGTCGAAACCCGCCGGCGCCTCTGTCACCGAGCGGACGACGATCTCGGGACCCAACATGGCGTTCAAGGCCTTGAGGATCCTCTGTACCGACAAATCCGTTTGGACGTCGACGTGCACGACCTGGCCCGACGCGTGCACTCCGGCGTCGGTGCGACCGGCGCAGGTCAGGTCCGCCTTCTGACGGGTGATCGTTTCGATGGCCCTCGCGAGCTCCCCGGCCACCGTCCGCTGACCTTCTTGAGCCGCGAAGCCCCTGAATCCGCTCCCGTCGTACGCAACGACCATTCGCAGCCGAGTCGTCTCGGCCGCGGGGTCGAAGAGCGTCAAACGAGCTCTATACGCGCCATCGGCGCGTTGTCACCCTGACGGGGGCCGAGCTTGAGGATCCGGGTGTAGCCGCCGTGGCGGTCCGAGTACCGAGGCCCGATCTCCTCGAACAGCTTCCTCGCCATGTCCTTGTCCCGTATGAGAGCGACCACTTGGCGCTCACGGTGCACGCCGCCCTTCACAGCGGCGGTGATGCACTTCTCCATCACCGGGCGCAGGGCCTTGGCCTTGGTCTCGGTGGTCACGAGCGACTCGGCCGCGACCAGCGAGGCGACGAGGTTTCCGAGCATCGCCTTCTGGTGCGAGGCGTCACCGCCCAGCCGTCGTCCTCTGCGGGGGGTCCCACGCACGTCGGTCTCCTCAGTCCCGCACCCGGAGCGAGAGACCCCGCTCGTCGAGGCGCTGGAGGACCTCGTCGAGCGACTTCTGCCCGAAGTTCGTGATCGCGAGCAGGTCGTCGCCAGTGCGCGACACCAGCTCGCCGATCGTGTTGACCTGAGCCCGCTTGAGGCAGTTGCGCGGGCGCTCCGAGAGGTCGAGATCCTCGATCGGAAGATCGAGGTCCGGGCTGCCGCTCGTCGTGGTGCCCACCTCTCCGAGCTCGAGGCCCTGGGGCTCCTCCTCGAGGTCGGCGACGAGCCCGACGAGCGAGCGCAATGTGTCCCCCGCCGAGGCAAGGGCCTCACGAGGGCTGAGCGAGCCGTCGGTCTCGATGTCGAGGACGAGGCGGTCGAAGTCGGTCGACTGCTCGACGCGCACCGGCTCGATGGAGAAGGCCACCCGGCGCACCGGGGAGAAGATGGAGTCGACGGGGAGCACGCCGATGGTGTTCGAACGCTTGTTGCGCTCCGCCGACGCGTATCCACGGCCACGCTCGACCGTGACGTCCATCGCGAGGCGCCCCTTCGGGTTCAGCGTCGCGATGTGCAGCTCCGGGTTGAGGATCTCGACGTCGGCGGTCAACTGAAGGTGGGCGGCCGTCACGTCGGCCGGCCCTCTCTCGTCGCACCGCAGGGTCACGGGCTCGTCGCTGTGGATCCTCAACACAAGGTCCTTCAAGTTCAAGATGATGTCGGTTACGTCCTCTTTCACCCCGGGCAAGGTGGTGAATTCGTGGAGGGCGTCGTCGAATCGGACCTGGGTCACCGCTGCACCCGGGATCGCCGACAGAAGGGTCCTTCGAATCGAATTCCCCAGCGTGTGACCGAAGCCGGGCTCGAGAGGCCCGATTGTGAAACGCTGACGGCTCAGCTCCTCCTCTCCGAGGATCTCCACGGTGGGTCGCTGGATGATGAGCATTCGGTTGACTCCTGATTCCTTTACGTGTCGCTACTGATCGCTAGTTGTCGGCTAATTCGCTATTTGGCAATTCGCTCGAAGCCCTCGATCCCAGAGGACCAGACGCCTACTTCGAGTAGAGCTCGACGATGAGTGACTCCCTGATCGGCTCGTCGATGTGCTCGCGCTGCGGAAGCGACGCGACCCTCACCTCGTGGCGGTTCTCGCCTGCCTCGAGCCACAGCGGCAGCTGCCGGTCGAGGGTGTCCAGGTTGCGCCTCACGAAGTACAGCTCGCGCGCTGAGGGCTTCAGCGACACGACGTCGTCTTGGCGCACGCGGTAGCTGGGGATCGTCACGCGCTTGCCGTTCACGAGAACGTGCCCGTGGCGCACGAGCTGGCGAGCCTGGGCTCGGCTCGCCCCCCACGTCGCTCGGAAGGTGACGTTGTCGAGCCGAAGCTCGAGAAGGCGCAGCAGGTTCTCGCCCGTCACCCCCGACTGGCGGGTCGCCTCGCCGTACACGTTGCGGAACTGCCTCTCGAGCAAGCCGTAGATGCGGCGGGCCTTCTGCTTCTCGCGCAGCTGCGCCAGGTACTCCGAGCCCTGGCGCATCCGGTCGCGTCCGTGCTCGCCGGGGGGGTACGCCCGGCTGTGACGGTCTGTGACCGCCTCGGAAACGGGGCACTTCAACGAGTAGCAGCGCTCCCCCTTCAAGAAGAGCTTCGTCCGCTCGCGCCGACACAAGCGGCAGACCGGACCGGTGTAACGCGCCATATCGATACCTTGCCTGTCTCAGACCCGTCGCCGCTTCTTCGGGCGGCAGCCGTTGTGGGGGATCGGCGTCACGTCCTTGATGCCGGCCACCTCGATCCCCGTGGCCGCGAGCGAGCGGATCGCCGTCTCTCGCCCGGAGCCCGGTCCTCGCACGAGGACCTCCACCTTCCTCACGCCGTGCTCCATGGCACGCCGCGCCGCCTGCTCGGCGGCGAGCTGTGCGGCGAAAGGAGTCGACTTGCGCGAGCCCTTGAAACCGACGTTCCCGGCCGACGCCCAAGCGAGGACGTTCCCCTCCTGATCGGAGATGGAGACGATCGTGTTGTTGAAGGAGCTCTTTATGTGCGCCACGCCGTATGCGATGTTCTTCCGCTCGCGCTTTCGCGGACGGCGCGCGGTGGCGGACTTCGCCGTCTTCGTGGACTTCGCTGCCTTGGCGGCCTTGGGCATCAGTGCTTCCTTACCTTCTTCTTCCCGGCGACGGTCTTCTTCGGGCCCTTGCGGGTCCGGGCGTTCGTGTGCGTGCGCTGGCCGTGGACCGGCAGGCCCTTTCGATGCCGGACTCCCTGGTAGCTGCCGATCTCCATCTTGCGCTTGATGTCCTGGGCGACGTCGCGGCGAAGGTCACCTTCTACCTTGAGGTTCGAGTCGATGTACGAGCGGAGCCGCACGACCTCGTCGTCGGTCAGGTCTCGCACCCTCGTGTCCGCGTTGAGATCGGTGCTGGCGATGATCTGCTGGGCGCGGGTGCGGCCGACGCCGTATATGTAGGTGAGCGAGACCTCGAGCCGCTTCTCTCTCGGTATGTCGACTCCGGCGATTCGTGCCACAGGGGCGTCCTCTCTTCGCTCTCTTGGATCTCTCGCTCAGGCTGCTTCGCTCAGCCCTGGCGCTGCTTGTGACGAGGGTTCTCGCAGATCACCATGACGCGACCGTTACGCCTGATGACCTTGCACTTCTCACAGATCGGCTTGACGCTCGGTCGTACCTTCATCTCGTCCTCGCAATAGGCCTACTTGTAGCGGTAGGTGATCCGTCCGCGGGTCAGGTCGTAGGGAGTGATCTCCACCTGCACACGATCGCCCGGCAGGATCCGGATCCTGTGCATCCGCATCTTGCCGGAGCTGTGGGCCAGCACCCGGTGGCCGTTCTCGAGCTCGACACGGAACATCGCGTTCGGGAGCGGCTCGACGACCGTTCCCTCGAGCACGATCGCATCCTCTTTGGGTTTTGGCAGGTGACTCCTCCTCGTCCTTCTCCTATTGGCACGCCGAGACCGGGACGCGGATACCTGATCCGCCGCCGGCCACGCCGTGATGATGACTGCGGTTCGCCGCAGCCGGCCTGCGCCGGCGCGGCAGAGACCCAGGCCCGACGGGCCGGTGCACTAGCATAGCGCCTCCGCCGGAGGCCCGGCACGGCGGACTACCCAGGTCACGGGACTGTGAGCACCTCCGGGCCGTCCTCGGTGACGGCGATCGTATGCTCGAAATGGGCGGACAGGCTCCCGTCTGCGGTCACGACGCTCCACCCGTCGTCGAGCAGGCGGGTCTCCGGCCCGCCTGCGTTCACCATGGGCTCGACCGCGAAGACCATCCCGGTCTTCAGCAGCGGGCCCCCTGTCCCGGGCCAGTAGTTGGGCACCTGGGGCTCCTCGTGCATGGCGGTCCCGATGGCGTGGCCGACGTACTCACGGACGACCGAGAAGCCGGCTGCCTCCGCCACCTCCTGGACCGCCCGGCCGACCTCGTGCAGGCGTCTACCGGGGCGAAGTTGCTCGATCCCCGCCCAAAGGCTTCTCTCGGTGACCTCGAGGAGCCGGGTGGTAGCCGCCGGCACCTCGCCCACCGCCATCGTGAAGGCCGCGTCCGCGTGGTAGCCCTCGATGATCGCACCGCAGTCGATCGAGATGACGTCGCCGTCCTCGAGCACGTAGGTGCCCGGGATGCCGTGGACGATCATGTCGTTGGGGGAGGTGCAGATGACGGCGGGGAAGCCGCGGTAGTTCAAGAAGTTCGACTTGGCGCCGCGCACCCTGAGCACCTCGCGGGCAGCCGCGTCGAGATCTGCGGTGGTCGCTCCGGGCTTGGCCGCCTCCCTCGTGGCCGCGTGCATCTCGGCCACGACCTTTCCGGCGCGGCGCATCTTGGCGATCTCGTCGGCGTTGCGTCTCACAGCAGCCGTCCCCACTGGTTGCGGCGCTCCTCTACGACGCGGATGATCCGCCGTAGCACAGAGTCCGGGGAGCCGACTCCGTTCACCTCCACGAGCTGCGAGCGCTTGTCGTACCAGTCGATGAGCGGCGCTGTCTGACGCTCGTAGAGGTCGAGGCGGCGCTTTATCGCGTCCTCGGTGTCGTCCTCGCGCTGGATGACCTCTCCTCCGCAGACGTCACAGGTCCAATTCATCTTCGGCGGCGAAGACACCGAGTAGTTGGCCCCGCAGTCGACGCAGACCCGCCTGCTCGCGAGGCGCCTGAGCACCTGCAGCGTGGGCACCTCGATGTCCACGGCCAGGTCGATGTCCCCGGGAGTCATGAGGGCGGCCAGCGCTTCGGCCTGGTGTGTGGTGCGGGGGCACCCGTCGAGGATGAAGCCCCGCGCGCGGGCATCGGGCTCGGCCAGGCGCTCCGAGACCATCTCCATGACGAGCTCGTCGCCGAGAAGCTCACCTCTCTCCATCGTCTCTCTCACCCTGAGCCCCAGCTCGGAGCCGGTCTTCACCGCGGCGCGCAGCATGTCCCCCGTCGACACATGAGGCACGACGTAGTGATGGGACAGGCGCACGCACTGTGTCCCCTTGCCGGCCCCCTGTTTGCCGAGGACCACCAGCCTGACGCCCGGTACCACCGTCGGCTACTTCAGGAAGCCCTCGTAGTTGCGCATCATGAGTTGGCTGTCGATCTGCTTCATGGTCTCCAGTGACACACCCACCGCGATCAGCAGAGTCGTCCCGTAGAACGGGTAGGCACGCAGGTTCCACAGGGCCA
>DAIQQK010000138.1:0-7863 GCA_036786835.1 Acidimicrobiales bacterium
GATCGACCAGATGGCATCTAGCACCGACAGGGCGAGGCTGTCTGGGTAGCCCGGAAACGTCTTCCATTCCCAGACCGGGCCCAGCCGCTCCTCGGAGGCGCTAACCACCCTCTGGACGTCCGAACGCTCAGAGCCGTCAGCCATCGATCGGATGTAGTGAAGCGAGCGGTGGTACGGACCGAGGACCCGCCTCGAGAGCGGAAGCAAGACCTGGCGTGTCAATCGATCTCTGCCGTGCCCCGGTTCTCCCCCCGTCTTCGGATCGGGCCGCGCTCATCCCCCTCCCACTCTCCTCCCAATAATTCTGACGACTCGAGGTGAGCGGTGGCTTACGATGGCGAGCGGTGAGAACCGAGGCAAGGGCACCGTCCCTCGTCACATACGAAATTCCTGGCGCCCCCGGCAGGACTCGAACCTGCGCACCCGGCTCCGGAGGCCGGCGCTCTATCCGCTGAGCTACGAGGGCTTTGAGGTGTCGGCTTCAGGCAGAGTGCGACGCTCCGGCGAAGAACGACCAGATCAAGGGCTCGTAGTGCTCGAGGGGGGGCGTCGCATATTCGTCGTCGAAGGCGGGCATGTCGTACTTGCGAACGAACTCCTCGGTCAGGTCGTAGTACTCATGTCCGCGAAGGGTGTCGCGCGAGTTGCGGTCGCCTCCGATGTAGTGCCAGAAGTAATAGCCCTGGAACACGGCGTGTTGCTGCACCATCCAGTGGTAGGCCTCGGAGACCCAGGGCTTCACGATCGCGGCAGCGATGTCCGCATGGTTCAGCGGCCCGAGAACGTCGCCGATGTCGTGTAGCAAGGCGCAGATGAGATACGCCTCATCACGGCCGTCGACCTCGGCCCGACGCGCAGTCTGCAGGCTGTGCGTCAGGCGATCGACGGCGAAGCCCCCTGAGTCCGCGTCGAGCATCCGGAGCTGGTCGATGATGCGATCCGGAAGGCCCGTCACCAGAGCGCCGTGCTCCGCCATGATGATCGACCAATCCTCTGCGGTCGACTCATCCATCCGCTTGAAGCTTGCGCGAACCTTCGTGTTCGATTTGGTCATCGCATCTCTCGCCTCTGTAGATCCCAGTGTTGATCCCGGGACTCGGGTCGATCTCTGTCGCTGTGGCCGGCCCGAGACGAGTCTACGGGAGGATCGCGAAGCATGGTCTCCGACGACGATTTCCTCTACTTCGTCGACGAGGCTCTCGACGGCATGGCCGGCATCTTGGTGGAGCTCGGCGACGATCTAGCAAATCGACGCCCCGACTCGCCACGGCGCTCGAGGCGCCAGACGAGCCGGAGACCCGTCCACGTGGCGTCCACCGCGCAGACCTTGTTGTCGACGAGACCTCGAGGCAGGGCCACGTCCCTGACCACTGCGTCGGTGATGTCGGTTTCGACGCCGGAGGAGCGCTTGGGCCAGGCGATCCAAAGACCGCCGTCTGGGTAGACCATTCCCTCGAGGGTGTCGAAGCGACGCTCGAGATCTGCTCGCCGGACGAAAAAGGCCAAGACGACGTCCGCCTTGCCCTGCGCGCGACGCTTCACCGCCACACCCTGAGGGAGGTCGAAGACCAGGTCCGTCGGGGCGTACAAGACCGCTACCGACGAGCCCTCTCTTATGCCGAGCTTCGTCGGAAGTGGCGTCCCGCTGTACCCGGCCACAGACAGGGACTATCACAAGACGCGTCACCGGCACGACACTGACGTCTGTGTCAGGATTTCGCTGTCGGAGGGAGGGGTCCCATGACGCAGACCGAGAAGACCATCGAGTTCGACACTTCCGACGTCGACCGCTACGTCGGCAAGCCTGTCGGTGGGGGCCGGCTCAAGGAACCGGTGACGGTCACCGACATCCGCCGGTGGGTGCAGGCGATGGCGTATCCGAACCCGCTGCACTTCGACGAGGAGGTCGCAGCCGAAAGCGTCTTCGGGCGGATCGTCGCTCCCCAGTCGTTCACCATCTGCTGCGACGTCGGACACGGCGCAGGACCGGCCATCGTCGGCAATATCCCGGGTACCCACATGATCTTCGGCGGGGACGAATGGTGGTTCAACGGACCGCGCATCTACCCCGGCGACCTGCTGGACATGCGTAGGAGGTTCGTCGACTATAAGGTGTCGGAGACGAAGTTCGCCGGACCGACGATGTTCTCTCGAGGTGAGACGGTCTACGTGAACCAACGCGGCGACCAGGTGGCCAAGCAATGGTCGACCGCCGTGCGATACCGAGCGGACGTCGCAAGAGATCGGGGCTTCTTCGAGCAGGCCGCGCCGAGGCCGATCTGGACCGAGGAGCGTCTCGTGACGATCGAGGCCCAACGCCGCGACTGGATTCGCACCCAGTCCAGGAGGCAGAGCCCCGCGCTCGAGAGCCTCGAGGTCGGCCAGCGCCTGCCGACGCGACCCATCGGACCGCACTCGTTGCCGAGCCTGGCGTCGGAGTGGCGCGGCTACATCTTCACGGTCTGGGGATCGTCGATCCACGAAGGTCCCGACCACCTGACCGAGGCAGGTTGGCTCGAGGAGATGGACCGCGATCTCGAAGGAGCCAAGGAGGACCCCGAGCTAGGGGACGGTCTGTACCACGGCCCGAGTCGGGGGCACACCGACGAGGAGCATGCACGTCTCATCGGCATGCCGCGGGGATACGGTTACGGAGCCTCGATGGGCGCATGGGTGCTCGACTACGTGGCCGCGTGGGCCGGAGACCGGGGCTTCGTGCGCCACTCCGCGGTGCAGTACCGCTTCCCGGCGTTCGACGGCGATCTGACCCTCATCGACGCGGAGGTGTCGGCCACTCGTCGCGACCCGACGCTTGGGACCGCCGTCGCGACCCTCGAGGTGACTATGACCAACCAGGACGGTTCGGTCATGGCGAAAGGCCCTGTCGAGGTGGAGCTGCCCGACTGAGCCGGGCAACAGGGGCCTAGGAGAAATCGGAGCCAAAGGTGCCCACCTTCTTCGGACCACCGACCGAGACCGAGCCCGGTGTCGGGGCACTGACCCTCGGCCAGCTGCTCCAAGACGTCGCATCGCTGCATTCGGAACGCGAGGCGCTCTGCTTCTCCCGCGCCGGCGAGACAACCGAGCGCTGGAGCTACGGGGAGCTGCTCGCACGCTCTCGGCTGTTCGCAAAGGCGCTGATCGCGGCCGGAGCCGGGAAGGGCACCCGTGTGGCCCTGCTCATGGGAAACCGACCCGAGTGGGTGGCAGGTGCCTTCGGGACCGCCATGACCGGGTCGGTGCTCGTGCCGGTGAACACCCTTTTCGAGGCGCCGGAGATCGAGCACGTGCTGCGCCACTCCGACACGGCGATCCTCGTCCATCAGGAGCGCCTCTCGCACCACGCCTACGACGAGCAGCTTCGGAGCATCGCTCCTTCGCTTCCGTACCTGGCGAGGCGCCTCTGCTTTGGAACGGAGGAATTCGCGAGCTTCCTCGCCGGGGCCGCCTACGTGGACGACCGGACCTTGGACGAGCGAATCAGCGAGGTCTCGCCCTACGACGACGCGCTCGTGATCTACACCTCCGGGTCGACAGGACGGCCGAAGGGAGTGCTTCATGCTCATCGAGCGGCAGCGCTTCAGAGCTGGCGGTTCACGCGGCACCTCGGAACCGACCCCACGGTGCGCGTCTGGAGCGCGTATCCGTTCTTCTGGACTGCGGGATTCTGCATGGTCATGGGCGCGACGCTCGCCGCCGGTGGCTGTCTCGTGCTGCAGGAGCTCTTCGATCCCGGCGAAGCCCTCGCGATCATCGAACGCGAGCGAGTGACGACTCCGTTCGCCTGGCCGCACCAGCAGGCCGCTTTGGAGGGAGATCCCGACTGGGCGAGCCGGGATCTCTCGTCGATCCGCCACGCCGAGTCGTTCAGCGCGCTTGGAAGGCATCCCACTGTTAACGCGGACGACTCCTGGAGCCCGCGCGCCGCATACGGGCTCACAGAGACCTTCACGATCGTCACCTCTGTTCCCGCCGACACCCCGTCGGCCGAGCGTGTGGGGCACGAGGGGGCGATCCTTCCCGGTAACGCCCTTCGGATCGTCGACGCCGACAGCGGTGAGGTCCAGCCCGCGGGTGTCGAGGGCGAGATCAGGTTGAAAGGGCCCACGCTCATGAAGGGGTACCTCAAGGTCGCCCCCGAAGCCGTGTTCGACGAAGACGGGTTCTTCGCCACGGGAGATGCCGGGTTCGTGGACGAAAAGGGCCACCTGCACTGGGTGGGGCGCAGCAGCGACTTGATCAAGACCGGTGGTGCGAACGTCTCCCCCGTCGAGATCGAGAACGAGCTTCTGTTCCACCCGGATCTCCAGAGCGCCCTGGCGGTCGGGGTCCCTCATCCGACGATGGACCAGGTCGTCGTCGTCTGTGCAGTGTCCCGGCCGGGATCCGAGGTGACCGAGGAGGGCGTGCGCGACTTCCTCCGAGGGAAGCTGGCTTCGTACAAGCTGCCGCGACACGTGATCTTCTTCAGCGAGGACGAGCTGGTCCTGACCGGCAACTCGAAGATCCGCGTCGACGAGCTGCGGACCCTGGCCACGAAACGGCTGGGCTCGCTTTCTTGAGCGCTCTCGAGCTTGGGAGCTCCTGAAGAGCGTTGATATGTTGACGGCCTTGCTCGCCGTAAGCGCCAAAACCATCTCCCGTGACGATCCGCTCGGTGGTCTCGTCGTGGGTGAGCATCCCGAGCCGAAGCCTCCCGAAGGCTGGACGACCGTCAGGGTCCGCGCCGCCTCACTCAACCACCACGACGTGTGGACCCTGCGCGGAGTCGGTATCGACGAGGATCGCCTTCCGATGATCCTCGGTTGCGACGCGGCGGGGATCGACGAGGACGGCAACGATGTGATCGTCCACAGCGTCATCGCGAGCGAGGGGTGGGCGGGTGACGAGACCCTCGACCCGCGCCGGAGCCTCCTCTCCGAGGTTCACGACGGCACGTTCGCCGAGACGGTCGCGGTTCCCCGAAGGAACCTGATACCGAAGCCCGCCGCGCTGTCGTTCGAGGAAGCCGCCTGCCTTCCCACGGCGTGGCTCACCGCCTACCGAATGCTCTTCACCAACAGCGGGGTGAAGCCAGGGGGGACCGTCCTTGTCCAAGGCGCCGGAGGTGGTGTCGCTACCGCGCTCGTGATCCTGGGAGCTGCCACCGGGTTCCGGATCTGGGTCACGAGCCGAAGCGAGGAGAAGCGCGCCCGGGCTCTGGAACTCGGCGCAGAGAAGGCATTCGAGCCCGGTGCGCGCCTGCCCGAGCGCGTGGACGCCGTCATGGAGACCGTGGGCGAGGCGACGTGGGCGCACTCGGTCAAGTCGCTCAAACCCGGCGGCACGCTCGTGACCTGTGGGGCCACGAGTGGGAACTCCCCTCCCGCAGAGCTCACTCGGATCTTCTTCCTCCAGCTGCGCGTGGTGGGATCGACGATGGGAAACCGCCAGGAGCTCTCCTCGCTGGCAGCCCTCTGCGAGGTCTCGGGGGTGCGCCCTCCCATCGACCGAGTCCTTCCACTCACCGACGCACGCGAAGGTTTCGAGGCGATGATCCAGGGGGACCTCTTCGGCAAGATCGTCTTCGAGGCACCGTGACGACCCCGGAACCCGCCGTCGGCTCGAGGAGCATCGGGTTCATCGGCCTCGGGAACATCGGAGCCGGAATCTGCGCGAACCTCCTCTCCGACGGCCACGAGCTTACGGTCCTGGACCTCGATCCCACCCGCGTCGAGAAGATGGTCGAGCTCGGAGCGCGTGCTGCGAGCGACGCCGCCGAAGTCGCGTCGGCAACGGAGCTGACCTTTCTTTCGCTTCCGTCGCCGGCGATCGTGGAGGCCGTCGCAGCCGAGTGGCTCGAAGGTGCAGCCGGAACCGGCAAGTTGCTCGTCGACCTGACCACGAACGCTCCGTCGACGGTGCGCGCAGTGGGAGAGAAGCTCGAACGAGCGGGAGCCCATCTGGTGGAGGCGCCTTTGACGGGCGGGGCCCCGGGCGCCCGCAAACGCATGCTCGTCTTCATCGTGGGCGGATCCGACGAGCACGTCGGTGAGGTGACCCCGCTGCTCGACACGATCGGCCGGGCGACGTTCCACCTCGGCCCCCTGGGGAGCGGGAACGTAGGGAAGCTCGTGAACTCCCTGATGGCCTTCACGACGATGTGGGTCTCGCTCGAGGGGCTTGCGCTCGCCGCCAAGAGCGACGTGGACCTTCGAACCCTTCTCGAGATGGTCCGGCTCTCCGGAGGTGCCAACTCGTACCTCGAGCGTCGGGTGGAGGAGATCAACGAGAGAGGCAGGCCTTCGGAATTCGCCATCGAGCTCGCTGCCAAGGATGCAGGGTTGATCCTCGAAGTGGGCCGCGAGGTCGGGGTGCCCGTCCCGGTCGCGTCCGCCGTTCACCAGATGTTCGTCTACGCCAAGGCCCAGGGACTGGGTCCGCGCGACATCAGCGACCTCGTCGAGGCGACCGAGCGAGCGAGCGGCGCGCAACTGCGCCTGCCGCCGCCTCGGCCGGAGGCCTGATCGATCGCTACACCTTGTAGAGCTTGGCGTAGTTGTCCCAGAGGACCTTCTTCTTCGTCGAGTCCTCAAATGGAAGATCGAGGAACGACTCCGTCGCATGCGGGAACTTCGAGTCTGCGTGGGGATAGTCGGTCGAGAAGATGACGTTGTCGTCGCCGAAGTCCTCGAAGTAGTGACGGGCGGTGAGCTCGTCCGCCTCACAGGACAGATAGCAATTCCGCAGCAGGTACTCGGAGGGCTTCATCTGCAATTCGGGTGCCTCGTAACTGCCCGTCCACTCCCAGTGCTCGTCGAGCCGGTACATCATGAAAGGAGCCCACGAGCAGTTGCCCTCGAGCAGGCCGACGCGAAGCTCGGGGAACCGCTCGAGGACGCCACCAGACGTCAGGCATGTGACGACGAACATGATCCCGAGCGGCTGGTTGAAGGGGTGCCAGAGCATCAGCTTGTCGAGATGCTCACTGAAGGCGAAGTCCGGCTTGAGGTAGGTGGTCCCGCCGCCATGGAAGCAGACCGGGACGTCGAGGCGCTGCGCCTCCCTCCAGAGCGGGTCGTACTTCGGATCGTGCCATGGCTTGTTGTCTACGAGCCCCGGGACGAGGAAGCCTGCCTTGAAGCCCCGTTCGACGTTGCGCGCCAATTCGTCGACCGCGCCCGCCACGTCGTGAGGGGCGAGCATCGCGGCGCCGAAGACCCGGCCGGGCGCGTTGCAATCGGCGACGAAATCGGCCATCCAGTCGTTGTACGCACCCGCGATGGCCGACGCGAGCTCGGCCTCGAGCCCGTCGGGCCCGATGTGATCCGAGGATTGCAACGACAGCACGAAGAGCCCCCGGCTCGGGAAGAGGACGGTCGAGTCGAGGTGCTCCATGTCCATGGCCATCACCTGTGACTTGGCGTCCCAGTTCCGCTCCTCGGCGTGGACGAAGACCGAGTCCTGAGCCGGCGTCCACGGCCTGCCGGCCGCACGCGGCCGCAGGTGGCCCAACCGCAGGACCGATGCGTTCTTCACCCTGACGCGCATGTCGCGTTCGATCTCCGTCAGGCCTACCGGAGCAGCGTGTTCCCAAGCGGGATCCATGTAGCGCTGCCAAAGGTCTGCGGGTTCCATGACGTGCATGTCGCTGTCGGCAACTTGCAATCCTCTGAACGCCATCTTCCCTTCCTTCTGGTCTCGATCACCTCGAACGCTAATGGCCCCCCGTGGTCGTGGCACGATCGTCGCATGAGAGCGAGGTTCGCGACGAGGGACGACACCAAGGAGGTCGTCCGGCTGGCGGCGATCATGTACGAGTCGATGGGGCTCGACTCGCGGGACCCGGTGTGGGCGAGGCGGGCTGCGGAGAGCTTCGGTGCG
>DAIQQK010000139.1:0-7776 GCA_036786835.1 Acidimicrobiales bacterium
GTAACCCTTACGACCGACGGTGCACAGGTACTCGAACCTCGATGCACGATCGGATTCGTCGATCACGAACTCCTGGTCGCGATGCGGGGCCCTACCGGCTCTCATGGCCAGATCGAGGCCCTCGACGAATTCGTGCCACTCCTCGATGGTTCGCTCGCTGTCGCCATACGACTGCTGCACCTGAAAGCGCAGCTCGTCGTTTTCGAGTCGCCTGAGCGTGTTCACCAGTCTCGACTGACGGACTCTCGCCCGTTCTGCGATTCCCTGGACCATGGGAAGCCCCCCTCCGCTTGGTTCTGTGAGTAGTACGCCACTGAGAGCGATACCTTGCGGTCCAGATAGCTACGGAGCCGGGATCGAGACCCTGGTGACATTTTCCCTAAAGGTCAGCCCCTGATCTGCCGATGACGGGGGTCATGGGCACCGGCTGGCCCCCTTGTCGGGGAGCGATCGGGCCTCGACGTGGTGCAGAGCGATGACGCACGGACCCGGGTCGGCGTCCACGCCGATCGGGTCGATCTCAACTCCCGAATCCGTGTCCCGCCAGGACAGCACGGTGCTGTCGAGGGCCTCGACCACCGTCGTCGGCGTGGAGCGCAACTCGGAAAGAGTCAGCGCTTCGGTGGGATCGGGGACAAAGGCGAAGACCGAGTCACGAGCGGTCGTGTACCGAACCGGATGCCCTCCGACGATGCTCCGGCCAGGTGTGACCCAGGGCCGCGTGCCGTAGATCGCCTCGCTGTTCGCGTCGATCCATCGACCTAACCACCCGAGACGGACTGTTTGCTCGTCCGGGATCTGGGCGTCAATGCCTCGTGGTCCGACGTTCAGCAACAGGTTGCCTCCTTTTGCCACGACATCGATCAAGAGCCACAGAAGGTCGTCTTGTGCGATGAAGTCCTCCGGGCGAGAGAAAGCGTTGTAGCCGAAGCTCTTGTCCATGCCGCGCACGCACTCCCAGGGTGCCCGCTGCACTTCGGGAAAGACCACGTATTCGGGCGTGCGCACGTCGAAATGGGGCGGCGGCGGTGGCACGAGCCCCCCGTCTCGATTCATCTGGTGCTGTGCCAGTGCATCGATCAGCCGACGCCCGGCCTCGAGACGGCTCATGAGAAGCAGTGGGCTCCAGGGCAACCACCGGTCGTTTACGACACCGTCGGGCACCTGACGGTAGTAGTGGGCAAACAGCGGCCAAAGACGCTTGCCGTTCGAAGGCCACGCGATGTCGTTCCACAGCACGCTCGGCCGGTAGCGGTCGATCAGCTCGCGGACTTGAGCATCGGCGTACGCCGGATATTCGCCTCGGGGGATCGAGGCCAAGACATCCGACATCGACCCCACCGGGCGCTCGTCGAAGGTCCAGTCCATACCACCGCTGTAGTAGACGCCGAACCGCATCCCGGCACCTCGGACGGCTTCGGCTAGCTCCCCGACTACGTCTCGGCGGGAGTTCCAGCCGGGCCGATTCGGATTCGGAACGCCGGTCGGCCACAGGCAGTACCCGTCAGCGTGCTTTGCGACGAAGACGACATGACGGGCCCCGGAAGACTTGAACTTGTCGGCCCAATCCTCGGGGTCCCAGTGTTCCAAGCCGGCTTCCCATTCGGACCTGAAGGACTCATAGGAGCGTTCACCGTAAGTCTCGTGATGATGCCGGGCGACAGGGCTGTCGGGAAAGCGCAGCGAGTTCTGATACCACTCGACATAGGGCGAAAGGGAGTATGCGTCACGACGGTCCGCCTTGAGCAACGAGTTGAATTCGGTGTCCACTGGGGCGAATGCCGGAACCGACGCGATCGTCCAGTGGACGAAGATCCCCAGCTTGGCGTCGCGCCACCACGCTGGAACCCTGTGACGCCGGAGCCGCCTGAGCGTCGGGTTCCGAAACGCCATCGAGAGCCCCTTTCATTCGACTCGGCCGAGAGTACCCGTTGGGGGCTTCGTGCAAGGCTGTTCGGATGACAACCCGCGCGACAGGCTCATTTGATGCCGGCGGTGAGCGGATCTACTACGAGTCCATCGGCGACGGCGACCCCGTGGTCCTTTGCCATGGGCTCGGAGGCAACCACGCATGCTGGTGGCGGGTAGTTCCATCGCTTGCCGAACACCTGAGGGTCATCACTTGGGACCAGCGGGGCTTCGGCAACTCGTCGAGACGGACGGGTCGCTACGGACCGGAGCCGGCTGTCGATGACCTGCTCGGACTGCTCGATCATCTGGACCTGGATCGCGTGCAACTTGTCGGGCAGTCGATGGGTGGGTGGGTCGCGATGGGGTTTGCTCTTCGACATAGAGAACGGGTGCGTTCAATCGTGCTAACCGACACGCTTGCAGGTGTGTTCACCACCGAGATCAATTCGGAGGTGAACCAGGCCATCGGCAAGGCCGTGGGACGACTTCAAGGCGACACCGTTGGTGAACATCTTGCACTCGGCGAGAGCTTCTGTCGGCGCCACCCCGACTTGGCCTTCCTCTACCAGGAGATATCAAGCATGGGCGACAAACCTGACGACGCCGAGGTGTTCGGCATGCTCGGGGCCATGCAGGCGCCCTTGGACCAAGTCGCCCTTCTCGATCTCCCGTTCCTCCTCGTGGTGGGAGACGACGATTCGCTTTGCCCTCCATCTGCGATGCGGCTCGTCGCCGACCAGATACCTGGGGCCGATCTCCAAGTGATTGCGGATGCCGGCCACTCCCCGTATTTCGAACGGCCCGAGGAGTGGACCGAGTTTGTGGGAATGTTCCTGAGGCGCCACTCGTCTGAGTGAGCTCGACGCTTCAGGGACGTCCACACGGGCGAAGCACATCATCTGGAGCTCCAATCCCGACAAGGCGTTCGCCAACCTGCAATTCGGCATCGACCAACCCCCGTTCACGATCTGATCAGGCCAGATCGGTGAGAAGAGTCAGCTGCCTGCCGGACTCGAGACAGCGTTTGCGCCCTCTCGGAGAATCAAACTCAAATCTGCAGCCGGAAGTGGTTTGTAGAAGTAGAACCCCTGTATCGATCCGCATCCCATCTGTTGGAGGATCTCGAGCTGCTCGCGCTCCTCGACGCCCTCGGCAACGGTGTGGAGGTCGAAATCGGCCGCCAAGTCCAAGATGCGTCGAGCGAGGTCGGCATGGCCGTCGCTGCTGGTGATGCCGACCACAAAAGAGCGATCGATCTTCAAGGTATCGATGGGCAGGTCCCGCAACATGCTCAACGACGAGTAACCCGTGCCGAAGTCGTCCAGAGCGATCCGTATGCCCAGCGAGCGGAACCGCTCGAGAACATCTTTCGTGTTGGTCACGTCGTCCATGATCATGCTCTCGGTGATCTCGAGGCTGAGGCGGCGAGGGTCGAGGCCCGAAACGCTCAGCGCATCGCAGACGGTCTCGACGAGGCTCTCGTCGGCCAGCTGCTGCGTAGACAGATTGACGCTCAGCCCAAGGTTCTCGGCACCCGGGTAGCCCTTCCACCCCTGGACGTCGCGACAGGCCTGCCGCAGCACCCACGCGCCGATCGGAACGATCAGACCAGTCGACTCGGTCGCCGGGATGAACTCGGCCGGTGATACGAGGCCCCGTCTCGGATGCTTCCAGCGTACGAGGGCTTCGACTCCTTCGATGGCACCGTCCGAGACATCGACGATCGGCTGGTAGTGCAGAACGAATTCATCGTTCTCGAGAGCGCTTCGCAGATCTGCTTCGGTACGCATGCGGTCGAGGACGCCCGCATGCATGTCCGGGGTATAGAGCTCGAAGCTGTGCTTGCCGTATGACTTCGTCGCGTACATGGCCAAGTCGGCGTTGCGGACGAGCTCGTCGGCGGTCTCCGCGCCAGAGGTGTTGGTGGCGGCACCCACGCTCGCTTGGACGTCGATCCTCGTGCTACCGACCTGAAACGGCGGCTCTAGCGACTTGACCAGGCGAGTCGCGACGGCGTGCGGATCGGTGTCAGCGGGATCCTCCTCGATGAGGATGGCGAACTCGTCTCCTCCAATGCGGGCGATGGTGTCTGCCTCACGAAGGGTCTTGGTGAATCGCTTGGCCACACCTTGGAGAACCCTGTCCCCAACGCGGTGACCCCAGAGATCGTTCACGTGCTTGAAGCCGTCGAGGTCCACGAAGAGGACGGTGAGCGCCACGCCGCTTCTTCTGCTTCGCCGTACCGCTCCCGCAAGGACCTCGTTGAAGAGGTCTCGGTTTGCGAGGCCGGTCAGAGCGTCGTGAAACGCCTGGTGCCGAAGCTCGGCAGTGCGTTCGGCCACCCTGGCTTCGAGCGTCCTGGTGAGAACGAGGTTGTCGAAGAGGACGATCACCTGACGCACCGACATGATGAGGACCAGCGAGAACGCCGCCAGCAGGGACGAACCTCGAAGCGGCTGACCGCTCGTGATTCGCCACAAGTAGACGATGCCCGCTGCCACAAGGGGGACGTACGGTCCCAAGACCCCCCAGCGGGTTGCACCTCTTTCGACGTCCTCTGCGCCGGAGGGATGGGAAAGGGCCCACATGGCCCCGAGGGCCACGAGCAAATACCCGGCAACCCAGCCGGTGTCTAGGCCGTTTCCGATGCCGTAGTTGTTCACCTGGGTCAGATAGGCGAACGAGCTGTCCGCAAAGGCGAACGCGAGCAATCCTGCCAGGACCAGCCCGAGGCTCGTGCGGTTTCGAGTCCCCGGACGTGTGGCAAGGATCAATACCAGAGAGGCGACCACGACGTCGCACACAGGGTAGGCGAGGCTCACGGTCTGCTTGAAGATCCCACCCTCGTGTTGGCGGAAGATCGGACCGAGGACGGTCTCCCAGCTCACAAAGAGAACGGAGCCACCTATGAGCGAACTGTCGAGCAGCCCTCGAATCCTCGAGGTCGCTCGGCGCGGTCCACTGGGAAAGACGAGCAGGCCTGCGACGGCAAGAGGCACTGCCGCGAGAAACCCGACGTCAGCGATCGAGGGGAACGGCACCTGGACTCTCAGACCCAGGTCGTAGTAGCACCAGATCGCTTCTCCGACTGCCCAGGACAAACTCGATGCCGCCAGAAGTCCCCACGCGGCACGCCCGCTCTTGAGCCTGAGTGCGGCAATGCCGCAGGCAACTGCTGCTGTGAAAGCGGCAACGAACTCCGCGATGTCGTCGAAACCATCGGTGATCTGGTTACCCCCGACGCGAAGAGAAACCCAGATCAGAAAGATCGCGGTCGCGAGCGCGAAGAGCCCTGCACCGTGCCAGAAGCGCAGCTGGATCCTCCGGTGCCCCACCACTTCGGTATCCACCGGACCGGGCATGGTGCCTCGTCAGCTTCCGAGACGGGCGGAGACAGTCGGGAAACGCCCAATCGTGGGCGAGGAGGTTTCGTGCCCGCGCCGGCGCCAGCCTTCGTGCCGGTCCCATCCGAAGAGCAGCTCCGTTTGTCGGTGAAAGCGGCCATCGATGGACTTCTCCGCGCTCTGTTCGCCGTGATCGACGGCGTCCGCCGTGGCGCTGTCCATTTGGCGTTCATCGGCGTCGATCAGCGGTTCCCAACAGGGTCGAAGGTCTCTGGAATAGGGCCTGTGGTCCCGAAGATGCCGATGCAGCAGCATTTTCAGGCAGAGTGTGGGCATGGAGGACCCACTTCGCTTCGTGCACGATCTCGTCGAACCCCTCCGGGTCGCTCCCGGCACAAAGGTCCGACTGAGCCGGGATTTCGACCCCGGACACACGAGCGGGATCGCGTCCAAGGCGGAGGCCGTCACCCGGTTGACGGAGGGGGTCGGTCTGCTCGTCGACTACCAGGACAGGCTCGCGGCTCAGGACACCTTCGGAGTGCTCCTGGTTCTTCAAGGGCTCGACGCCGCCGGCAAGGACAGCACGATCAAGCACGTCATGAGCGGGGTGAACCCCCAAGGCGTCGAGGTCCGCGGCTTCAAGCAGCCCTCAACCGAGGAGCTGAACCACGATTTCCTCTGGCGCTATCAGCGTTTTCTGCCCGATCGCGGCAGGATAGGCATCTTCAACCGATCGCACTACGAGGAAGTCCTGGTGCTGAGGGTCCACGGCGAACTGCTTCAGGCGGAGCGGCTACCTGGAGTGGCGCAGACCGACGACATCTGGGACAGGCGCTACCGCGAGATCAACGACTGGGAGCGCTACTTGGTCGACAATGGAATCCGTGTCGTGAAGACATTTCTCAATCTGTCAAAGCGCGAGCAGGCCAAGCGCTTCCTGAAGCGAATCGACGATCCTGCGAAGAACTGGAAATTCTCAGCCAACGACATTCGCGAGCGCAGCCACTGGGACCAGTATCAGAACGCCTTCGACGAGATGCTGAGTCACACCAGTACGAAGTGGGCGCCGTGGTACGTCATCCCCGCCGACCACAAATGGTTCAGCCGAATGGCGACCGCAGCAGTCCTCGTCCACGCTCTAGCCGATATCGATCCTCAGTACCCTCGTCCGACTCCCCAGCTGGTCCAAGAGATGGCCGAGGCCAGAGCGGCGTTGCTCTCGGAAGCTCCCGAATCAACCTGACAGCAGGGCTGGTGCCAGGTCGCGGTACTCCTGAAGCGGAAAGCCTTCAGTTGCAGAGACGACCTGAATGCAAACGTGATCGGCACCGGCGTCTCGATGGTCGCGAATCCTCGACGAAATGCGCCCGATGTCGCCCCAGGCGACGACCGAATCGACCAGGTGGTCACTGCCTCCCCCTCTCAGGTCATCGTCTTCGAAGCCGAGGGAGCTCAGATTGTTGGCGTAGTTGGGCAAAGTGAGATAGCCGCTAATGAACGACCTGGCTAGATCTCGGGCCTTGGTTGGATCTTCCTCGAGAACGACCGTCACCTCCGGGGCGAGCAGAGGTCCCGGACCGAGCACTGCCCGCGCATGGGCGGTGTGCTCCACGGGCACCAGATAGGGATGGGCCCCGGCGGATCGTCGAGCCGCCAGGTCCAGCATCCGAGGCCCAAGAGCAGCGAGCACCCGACGGCCCTTTGGCACCGTCGGGTTCTGAGCCTCGAGGCCATCTATGTACTCGACCATGTGGGAGTAGGGGCGGGAGTAGTTCTCGTTGAGAGGGGCGTGGCTAGCTCCGAGGCCCAGCTGGAAGCGTCCCGGGAAATCGGTCTCCAGGTTCGCCACAGCCGAGGCGATCTCTTCAGGAGGGGCACGCCATATGTTGACGATGCCACTCACCACCGCAATCTGTTCGGTTGCTGACAGAAGGCGACCGAAGCGCGTCGACAGTCCGGGGTTGAACCCACCTGACGACCAGATCGCCCCGTATCCCAGGGCCTCGATCTCACCCGCGGCGTTGAGAGCGGGCCGGTCTCGCACCTCCCACGAGCCGCTCCACCAAATGCCGACCCTTCCAAGCTCCACCGACTCACGGTACCCGCAGACCGTCCCCGTTCGAGCGCCTTCGGGCCTGTCTTGCGCTTCGGACGCGCCTCGAGGACCGCAGGACCGACGGTTGCCTAGGCATCACGAGCGACAAGGTGGGTCGAGTCGCTATGTTATGAGCGCTCTCTGCACTTGAGAGGCGAGAGCAACGGGGGGAAACATGGCTCTTGCATTCGTGCTTGCACGTGCAAGTGACGACGAAGGGTCGCCAGAGGAAAGAGATCGCTCGTCGGCGCTCACCGCCAGGCCCGCGCGATCGCCGCATCTCGAGGTCGTGTCGGAGTCGACCAACCCAAAGCGCGTCCTCGTGGCAGAAGACGACGCGGCTGTCAGAGCGACCACGAAAGAAGTTCTCGAGACCTACGGATACGACGTCATCGAAGCAGCCGACGGTGAAGAGGCGTTGAAGCT
>DAIQQK010000140.1:0-7769 GCA_036786835.1 Acidimicrobiales bacterium
GGTCAGATGGCGGAACCCCTCGGCACCCGCCTCTCCCGGTCCGGAGACCGAAAGATCAGGAGGCGGCACCGATGTCGGCGTCGACGTTGATGAGCCTCGGCAGGCGACCCTCGGAACGGACCAATGCCGCGCCGACCATCTCGCGGAACAGTGGGTGAGGGCGGTCAGGGCGGCTCTTGAACTCCGGGTGAGCCTGTGTCCCCACCCAGAAAGGATGCTGGGGCAGCTCGATGAACTCGACGAGCCGCCCGTCGGGGGAAGAGCCCGAGCACAGAAGCCCGGTCTCCTCGAGTCGGGAGCGGAACCGGGGGTTCACCTCGTAGCGGTGACGGTGGCGCTCGGAGACGACCTCGGCTCCGTACGCGTCGGCGACCCGGGATCCGGGGACGAGTTGGGCGATGTAGGAGCCCAGTCGCATCGTTCCACCTTTTTCGACCACGTTCTGCTGGTCGTCCATCAGGTCGATCACGGGGTAACGGGTCATGCTGTCGAATTCACGTGAGTTCGCACCCGCGAGGCCGGCGAGGTTACGGGCGACGTCGACGACCATCACCTGCAGTCCGAGGCACAGTCCCAAGCATGGGATGTCGTGCTCGCGCGCGTAGCGTGCAGCCTCGATCTTGCCGTCTATGCCGCGTTCGCCGAACCCACCGGGTATGACGATTCCGTCGAGGGAGGAGAGTCGCTCGGTGCCGAGAAGGTCCGGGATCTGCTCCGCCTGTATCCAGTCGACCTCTACTTTTGCCGAGTGGTGGAATCCGGCATGACGGAGCGCCTCCACCACAGACAGATAGGCATCAGGCAGGTTCACGTACTTGCCGACGACTCCGATGCGAAGTGCCCTCTCCGTCGCGGCAACTCGCGATACGACTTGCTCCCATCCCGAAAGGTCCACTGGGTGAACCGCCTCGTCTATCGCGAGCGTCTCGCATACGACGCGGTCGAGGCCCTCGTCGTGAAGCACGAGAGGGATCTCGTAGATGCTCGGCGCGTCGACAGCGGAGATAACCGCGTCGCTTCGAACGTCGCAGAGCAACGAGACTTTGCGCTTGAGCCCGTCCGAAATCGGCTGGTCCGAGCGGCACACGATCACGTCCGGTTGGACGCCTCGGCTGCGCAACTCGGTGACCGAGTGCTGCGTCGGCTTCGTCTTCTGCTCGCCCGAAGGTGCGAGGAAGGGCACGAGGGTCAAATGGACGTAGCAGACGTTGTCCCGGCCCACGTCGTGACGGAATTGCCTGATCGCCTCCAGGAACGGGACTATCTCGATGTCTCCGACGGTCCCCCCCACCTCGACTATGACGACGTCGACCTCGTCGGAGGCGAGCCGAAGCACGCGCTCTTTGATCTCGTCCGTCACGTGAGGGATGACCTGCACGGTCTTGCCGAGGTAGTCGCCTCGTCGCTCCTTGGCTATCACCGAGGAGTAGATGGACCCAGTGGTGGCGTTGGAGTCACGGTGCAGGTTCTCGTCGATGAACCGCTCGTAGTGCCCGAGGTCGAGGTCGGTCTCTCCACCGTCCTCGGTGACGAACACCTCCCCATGCTCGAAGGGGTTCATGGTCCCGGGGTCGACGTTGATGTACGGGTCGAGCTTGATCATCGTGACCCGCAAGCCGCGGCACTTGAGAAGGCGCCCGAGAGAGGAGGCGGTGAGGCCCTTACCGAGAGAGGAGGAGACGCCTCCCGTGACGAAGACGTACTTTGTCACGCTCGGTAACACCGCAGCATCACTCTACCGTAGACCACCCGATGATCGGACCGGTGGAACGACTCAGCCAGTGCGCCCGGCGGTGGAGAGGAGCTCTTCGGCGTGGCGATGTGCAGTCGTCGACCCCGGGCGGCCCGAGAGCATGCGCGCCAGCTCCACTACGCGCTCTTCTCCTTCGACCTCTCTCACCACGGCGACGGTTCGCCCAGCCTTCATCTCCTTCGTTACGACGAGTTGTCGCGACGCGAAAGCCGCCACTTGCGCCAGGTGGGTAACGACCAACACCTGGTGACCCCGGGCGACCTCGGCAAGCGCCTCTCCGACCGCGGTCGCGGCCTCGCCCCCGATCCCGGCGTCCACCTCGTCGAAGACCATCGTCGGCGGGGCCTCGGACAGCACGAGCCGAAGTGCGAGCATCGTCCGCGCCAGCTCGCCTCCCGAGGCGACCTTCGTCAATCGCAGGACCGGTTCGCCCGGGTTCGCGCCGAGGCCGAACGCGACGTCGTCACCCGGGTCGTCGTCACCGACGTTCACTTCGATCCGCGCATGAGGCATTGCAAGCGCCCGGAGCCGATGCTGAACGGCCGTGGCGAGCTCAGGTGCGGATCGTCGCCTCGCGGTACCAACCGCGGCCTCCTCGCCCTTCACAATCGATTCAGCCTCCGCCAGCTCCACGTTCAGAGCATTCGCTCTCTCCTCGGTGCCCTCGAGAGCGTCGAGCCGCGACCGTGCCTCGGCCGCATAGGCCAGCACACCTGCGGGGTCCTCCCCGTACTTTCGCGAGAGGTCACGCAAAAGCTGTCGCCGGGCCTGCACCTGGGCAAGACGCTCGGGGTCGTCTTCCCAGGTTTCGACGACCGCGCGTAGCTCGGAAGCCAGATCCGCAAGTTCGGCCTGGGCAGAGCTCAAGCGCTGCGCCAACTGCTCGAGAGGATGTCTCCCAGCGAGCGCGACTCTCGCTTCTCCGAGGAGGTCCACCGCCGATTGCCCGGTCCCTGCGCGGTCCGAGTCGAGGGCGCCCAGAGCGGCTGCGGCCGCCTCTCGGTGCGCTGCTGCCTCCGCGAGGCGAGCTTCCTCTGCGGCCAACTCTTCGTCTTCTTCGGGTCCGGTGATGGCGGCTGAGGAGATCTCCGCGATCTGGTAGCGCAAGAGATCCATCTCACGCGCCCTCGAGCGCTCGTCCCCTCCGATCCCCTCCAGATCTGCCTGCAGATCGGCCACACGCCGTCTCGCCATCGTGAGCTTCGTCAGGTCGATGCTGCCGAAGGCATCGAGTGCACGGCGTTGGGCTGCGGGGTCGAGAAGGGATTGCTGGGCATGCTGGCCATGGAGGTCGACGAGCTCGGCGCCCGCCTCCGCGAGAGACGAGAGCGGCGCCATTCGCCCGTCCACCCAGGCGCGAGATCTGCCCGAGGGCGGAACCGAGCGCGCGAGGACCAGGTCCTCTTCGCCGACGGCGAAGCGGCCTTCGACGAGCGCTTCGGTTGCGCCGGGGCGCACCAGGACCGGGTCCGCCCGTCCTCCCAGGAGAAGGTCGAGCGCCTCGACCATGAGGGTCTTGCCGGCACCTGTCTCACCGGTGAGGGCGGTCATCTCGGGGCCGAGCTCGACACTGACCTCCTCGATGACCCCCAGGTCCTTCACGTGCAGCTCGAGGAGCATCTGTCGCCTTCGAGAACGTCAGCGGTCGGCGAGGTGGAAACGCGCCCGCAAGATGGTGTGGAAGTCGCGCGGGCCGAACGTCACCAGTCGCGCCGCGACCTTGCCCGAGCGGCACACGAGCGCGTCTCCCGGTTCGAGCGTGGTCACGCACTCTCCGTCCAGCACCGCGAGAGCCGGCCGGGGCTCGGCGACCTCGAGGCGGAGCCACTCCTCGGGAGCCAACACGAGGGGGCGATCGAAGAGCATGTGAGGTGACACCGGCGTGAGGACCAGAGCATGCAGCTGAGGGCTCACGATCGGTCCGCGAGCCGAAAGGTTGTAGGCGGTGGAGCCGGTCGGTGTCGCGACTAGGAGTCCGTCGGCAGCGTAAGTGACGAAGGGCTTTCCGGCCACAGAGGCAGCGACTCGGATCGTGTGGCCCGGAACGGTCTTCTCGACGACAGCCTCGTTGACGACCATGTAGGTCTCGTCGTCGCTCGAGGTGGTCGATTGAGAACGATCCACTTGGACGTCGAGGGTCATCCTCTCTTCGATCCGGTAGTCCCCCGAGATGAAGCGCTCGAGCGCTGTCTCGAGTGCGTCCGGGTCGACCTCGGTGAGGTAACCGAGGTCTCCGAGTTTCACTCCGAGCACCGGGATACCACCGGAAAGCGTGGCAGCGATCGTCCGGAGCATGGTTCCGTCGCCACCGAGGCTCACTGCGAGATCGATGGGGCCCCTTATGTAGGGAGTGTTCACCTGAGCCCTGACCGGCACATTCTCCCCGTCCACGTGGGAGTGGTCGACGTCGGTCACGACGGTCGCAGCCGAATGTCCGTGCGCGGACAGCCAGTCACTGGCGCGTTCGGCGATCGCCGCTGCCCGGGGGCGTTCCGGGTGAACCACGAAAGCCACGGCAACCATCGCCTAATCGTCCTCCTCGCTCAAAGTCTCACACGAGACGGGGTCGATATCCGGTGACTGCGCGATCGCTTCGTCGAGCAGCTTCGCCCAACTCGCCTGCTGCGCTCCGGAAGGGCTTTCATCGGCAAGAGCGTGGGCGTGAAGGAAGAACTCCGCATTGCCGGCGGGCCCGAGAAGCGGTGACGCCGTGGCCCCTACGACGTCTGCACCCGCGGCGGACAATGCCGAGGAGACTCTCTCGAGCGCACCACGACGTTCGCTTAGGTCCTTGACGACCCCGCGCCCTCGGCTGGCTGCCCGCCTTCCTACTTCGTACTGAGGCTTGACGAGGAGGATCAGGTCTGCCCCCGGCAACGGCAGCCGACGCGCGAGCACGTCGAGGGTTGCGGTGAGAGAGATGAAGGAAAGGTCGGCCGTTACAATTTCGAAGCGCGATCCACCCGTCGATTCGAGGTCCAGACGACGGACGTTGGTTCGCTCCAAGAGCTTCACTCTCGGGTCACCACGAAGCCTCTGATGGATCACGCCGTGAGCAACGTCGACGGCGACCACCGATGCAGCTCCGTGTTGAAGGAGGCAATCGCAGAAGCCGCCCGTCGAAGTTCCGGCATCGAGGCAGCGTTTACCTCTCACCTCGATTGCGAAACGTTCCAGCGCTGCGTCGAGCTTCTCGCCGCCTCTCGAGACGAACCGGCGAACGGTCGACTCGATCACGACGGGATCCGATTCCGCGACCAGTCGAGCCGCTTTGTCCGCGATCGAACCTCCGACACGGACGATTCCCCTGTCGATGAGCTCTGCCGCCTGGTGACGAGACGGGGCGAGCCCTCGGCGCACGAGCTCGATGTCGAGCCTGCGACGGACTCCCGAACCTCTCAGGCGCCGCGCCTCGCCGCTGTCTTCTTCGCAGGAGCCCGCTTGGCCGGCGCCTTCTTTCTCGCGGGCGCCTTCTTCGCGGCTGCCTTCTTCGCGGCTGCCTTCTTCTTCGCAGGGGCCCGCTTCGCGGCTGCCTTCTTCTTCGCAGGGGCCCGCTTCGCAGGCCGTTTGGCGGTGCGCTTTGCGGCTTTTCTCGCTGCGGCCTGGGTGCGCTCGAGAATGTGGGCGACTCTCTTCGCAAGCTCGTCGAGGTTCGTCACGCCAACCTCGGAGAGTTGAGAGCGGACTTCGCTACGCACCGTCGAGATGAAGGCCTCGGAGCGCTCGCGACTCGTCGACATGAGGTCCTCGACCCAGTCCTGGGCGCGGTTGCGCTCTACCTCCCCCGTCTGGATGAGCTCCCGCACGAGCTCCTCGGCGCGTGCACGAGTGATCTGCGTGAGAGCGAGGCCGGCTTCGAGATACCGCTTGAGTCCGTCGATCTGTGACATGCGACAAAGCTAGGGGTCAATACGCCTGGCGGCAAGGGTTGGATGGCGCGTTCGGGACCTTCAGCCGCCGCGGTCGAGCATCTTCCTCACCAGCGAGGCGAGATCCGGCGCCTCCTCGTCAGGTTCGACGACCATCGCCTCTCGTCCGTCTCTGGTCACCCCGCTCCGAACCAGGGCGAACGGGACGTCCAGCCGGCGAGCCAGCAGGCCGTCGGTGGAAGGACGGTCGCCCACCACCACCGACAGCTCTGGGGCACGCTTTCGAACCAAGTTCACGAGCGGCTCGTGCGGCTTTCCCGCGACCTCGGGCTTCGCCTGAGCCGCCGTCGCCACCGCCGCCAGGATCGCACCGGCTCCGGGCAGGAGCTGCTCCACGGTCGGGTAAGTCGCATCTTCGTTCGTTCCGATGAAACGAGCTCCCGCTCTGACGGCCGTCGATGCCGCCGCCAGCCGGTCGAAGTCGAGATGGCGCGTCCATCCGACGACCACCGCGTCTGCGGGCCCCTCGGGAACGATCTCCACGCCGCGCTTGCCCAAGGCCTCCACGACACCCTCGTCCGCGCAGATCACCGCCTTGCTACCCGGCTCGAGCATGTCCGCCGCCGCTTGCGCGGAGGTGATGAGGTCTTCCACCTCCGCGCCGATCCCTGCACGACCCAGACGAGAAATGAGCTCTGCGACCGTCGGTGCCGAGTTGTTGGTCACGAACAACACCCGCCTGCCTGTGGCTCTCAGCTCGTCTATCGCCTCGGCAGAGCCTGGGATCGGGACCTCGGCCAACCAGACCACGCCGTCGAGGTCGGTCACCCACGTCTTGCCGAATTCTCTGCTCATTGGGCCATGTTTGCAGCCGGTCGCTCGGAGCCGCGCACGATGGCAGAGACTTTGTGGCGGTTGATCCCGCCGGGCGTGTCGCGCATGCTGGTGGTCTCGAAACGAGACGGAAGGAAGCTCCCGATGCGCTGGATCCTCCCAGGTGACCGCATTCCTCAGGCGTGGTTCAACGTCGCTCCCCACCTCCCCACTCCGCTGCAGCCGCCGCTACACCCAGGCACCCGAGAGCCGATCGGCCCGGACGACCTCGCCCCTCTGTTCCCGATGGCCCTGATCGGACAGGAGGTGAGCGCCGAGCCTTGGATCGACGTCCCCGGTGAGGTCCTCGACGTGCTGCGGGCGTGGCGGCCCACACCGCTCGTCCGTGCCGAGCGGCTCGAGCAGGCACTGGGAACGCCGGCTCGCATCTACTACAAGGACGAGTCGGTCTCGCCCGCGGGGTCACACAAGCCCAACACAGCGGTGCCCCAGGCGTTCTACAACAAGGCAGAAGGATGCGCTCGCCTCGCCACCGAGACCGGAGCCGGCCAATGGGGAAGTGCGCTCGCGTTCGCGTGCTCGCGATTCGGGCTCGAGTGCAAGGTCTACATGGTGCGCGCCTCTTACGAACAGAAGCCCTACCGCAGGGTGATGATGGAGGTCTGGGGCGCCGACGTAGAGCCCTCCCCCGTCGACGATCCCGCCCATCCAGGGTCGCTCGGCACCGCTATCAGCGACGCTGTGCGCGACGCGGCCACACGAGAGGATTCGCACTACTCGCTCGGGTCGGTGCTGAACCACGTGCTGCTCCACCAGACGGTCATCGGGCTCGAAGCGAAGGAGCAGATGGCGCTCGCGGGAGAGGAGAAGCCGGACATCGTGATCGGATCCTGCGGTGGGGGCTCCAACTTCGGTGGGATCTGCCTCCCGTACGTGCCGGACAGCGACGTGGAGTTGCTGGCGGTAGAGCCTTCGTCGTGCCCGACTCTCACCGAAGGGAAGTTCGACTACGACTTCGGCGACACGGCGGGGATGACGCCGCTGCTGGCGATGTTCACCCTGGGCCACGACTTCATACCCCCGGCCATCCATGCGGGAGGGCTTCGCTACCACGGTGACGCCCCGATCATCTGCAATCTCGTCCAGGCCGGTCGCATTCGGGCATCGGCCTACCCGCAAGGAAAGGTGTTCGACGCTGCGGTGCAGTTCGCCCGAACCGAGGGACCGATCCCGGCTCCGGAGACCGCCCACGCAATCAGGGCGGTCATAGACGAGGCCCTCGCCGCCAAGGAATCCGGCGAGGAAAAGGTCAT
>DAIQQK010000026.1:0-31815 GCA_036786835.1 Acidimicrobiales bacterium
GCGCGAGCACCAGCCCGACCTGATCCTCCTCGAGCTCTCGCTCGAAGACACCGTCGGGCCGAGGGTGCCGGGGGTGCCGGGGGTGCCGGGGGTCACGGGAGGCCCGGGGAGCTCGGCGAGCTCGGGGAGCCCTGCGAGCTCGGGCCGGAGCTCTGTCCTCGACCTGCTCGCTGCCGATCCGGAGACGTCGCACATCCCGGTCGCCGTGATCGGTGCCCAGCCCGTGGTGCAGCAGGTGCGCGACCTGCTCGGTCGCGGGGTGGTCGGGCTCCTCACCAAGCCGATCGACGTGCGGGGCCTGCTCTCCGTCGTGGACGCGGTGCGCTCTGTGCGTCCAGGCTAGGGCCCTGCGCCGCCAAGAGCCGGAGGACCGAGATGAGCACGTTTCCCTACGACGACCGCTTCGAGGTGCACCGTCAACTTCCCGAGAAGGGGGTCCCGCGAGATGAGCTCCTCGACCTCCTGCGCACCATGGCAGAGGAGGAGGACGGTTTCTGGGAGACCGGGAAGTGCTCGGGCACGATGTACTGCGGCGACCACGACCACTACCGGTTCCTGACCGACGCCTTCGGCTTGTTCGCACACGCGAACGCGCTCCAGCGCGACATGTGCCCGAGCGCGACCAAGTTCGAGGCCGAGATCATCGCGATGACCCTCGACTTGCTCCACGCCGAGGCGCTCGACGGCTCGAGCCCCGGTGGCCCGGTGCCCGCCGGGCTGGTCACGACCGGAGGTACCGGGAGCATCGCGCACGCCATGTTGGCCTACCGCGACCATGCGCGCTCCGAACGCGGTATCGATCGCCCAAACGTCATAAAGCCCGAGACGGCACATCCGGCCTTCGACAAGGCCTGTCATCTCTTCGGCATCGAGCTGCGTAATGCGCCGGTAGACCCGAAGACGACGCTCGTCGACGTCGACTGGGTTGCCGCCCACGTCGACGACCGGACCGTCGCCCTGGTCGGATCGGCCTGCAACTACGGCTACGGGACCGTCGACCCGATCGGTGAGCTGTCGGAGCTCGCTCTCGAGCACGGAATCGGTCTGCACGTCGACGCCTGCCTCGGAGGGTTCATCCTGCCGTTCGGGCAGGAGCTCGGCTACGACGTCGAGACATTCGACTACCGCGTGCCCGGCGTCACCTCGATATCGGCGGACACCCACAAGTACGGGTACGCGTTGAAGGGGACCTCGGTACTCACGTTCCGGGACAAGGCGCTTCGGAATGCGCAGTACTTCTTCCTCACCGGTTGGAGCGGCGGCAAGTACTGCTCGCCGGGCATGGAGGGGTCGCGCTCGGGAGGGCTGCTCGCCTCGACGTGGGCGTCCATGGTCCATCTGGGACGCGCGGGCTACCGACGGTACGCGAGGCGGATCTTCGAGACCTCCGCCCAGATGCAGGACGCAGTGCGCGCTCACCCTGAGCTCAGGATCCTCGGGCGTCCCACCTTCCTCTTCAGCTTCACCTCCGACGAGTTCGACGTCTATCACGTGAACGACTTCATGCGGACGCGAGGCTGGCGGTTCAACGGGCAGCAGTACCCCAACGCGCTCCACATGGCGGTGACGCGCCCGCAGACCAAGCCCGGTGTGTCCGACGAGTTCGCCGCCGACCTCGCCGACGCCGTAGTGTACGCGAAGCAGCACCGCTCAGAGCAGCCGAAGTCGGGAGCGATCTACGGCGGGGTCGCCGGGGGGATGACCGACGAAGCAGACGAGTTCATCAAGGCTGTGATGGCCGACATGATGGACGGCCAGCAGCAGATCCCCCAGGAAACGTGAGCACCCGGCGCGAGGACGCTTATGTCCTGGCGGTCGACCTCGGCACTGGAGGGCCGAAGGTCGGGCTCGTCTCGCTCACTGGATCGGTCGCTTGGAGCGAGCACACGAGCGTTCCCACCGAGCTTCTGCCGCGAGGCGGCGCCGTCCAGGACGCGGCGGCGTGGTGGGAGGTGGTCTGCGGCTCGGCTCGCCGTGCGATCGCTAGCGGCGCAGTTCGGCCCGAGAGCGTCGTCGCGGTCTCGTGCACCGGGCAGTGGGCGAGCACGGTCCCGGTCGACGAGAAGGGGCTGCCCGTCGGGGATTGCGTGCTTTGGATGGACTCGCGCGGAGCGCCGTATTCCCGAAAGGTCGTCGGCGGCCCGATACAGGGATACTCGCCGCTCGCACTGTGGCGCTGGGTGAGGCGCACCGGAGGCGCACCCTCGGTGTTCGGCGCCGATCCGATCGGGCACATGCTCTATCTCGAGCACGAGGAGCCGGAGGTGGCGCGCGCGGCGCGCTGGTACCTCGAGCCCGTCGACTACCTCTCGATGCGCTTCACGGGGACGCCGGCCGCGTCACATGCGTCGATGACCGCGGCGTGGCTGACCGACAACCGCCACCCTGACCGACTCCGCTACGACCCGGTGCTCGTGAGGGCCGCGGGGGTGCCTGGGGAGAAGCTGCCGCCGCTCGTCACCACGGGCTCGGTCGTAGGGGAGGTGCGCGACGAAGTGGCAGGTGACCTCGGGCTGCCACCGGGAGTCGTGGTCGTCACCGGCACCACCGATCTTCACTCCGCGGCCGTCGGTGCAGGAGCGGTCCTCGACTACGAGACTCACCTCGTGATCGGGACCACTTCGTGGGTGAGCTGTCCGGTCCCCATGAAGAAGACCGACGCCGTGCGCCAGATCGCCTCTGTCCCGGGTCTCTCTGCCGGCGAGAGCAGCGCACGCGGCCCCGCCCGATACCTCGTCGCCGACAACCACGAGACGGGGGGGCTCTGTCTCAAGTGGCTGCGCGACAACGTCGTCGCGCCGGCCGACGCGCTCTCGGCCCCGGGAGGCACGGGCGGCGCCCCGTCTTTCGACGCGCTCACCGAGCTCGCAGGCAGCGTGCCCGCCGGAAGCGGGGGGATCGTCTTCACACCGTGGCTGGCGGGGGAGCGATCGCCCGTCGACGACCGCAACGCCAGGGGGGGCTTCCACAACCTCTCCCTTGCCACGACACGCGCCGACATGACGCGAGCGGTCCTCGAAGGGGTCGCCTACAACAGCCGCTGGCTGTACGAGGCGGTCGAGCACTTCGTCCGCCGCCGGCTCGACAGCGTGAGGGTGATCGGCGGGGGAGTCTCCTCCGACCTTTGGTGCCAGATCCACGCCGACGTCCTCGAGCGCGTCGTCGAGCGAGTCGAAGAGCCCCTCATCGCGAACCTGCGAGGCGCTGCTCTCTTCGCGGGGGTGGCGCTCGGCGAGGTGCAGCTCGAGGAGATGGGTGAGCTCGTGACGGTGCAGGCGCGCTTCGAGCCGGACCCGGGGACGCGGGCTGTCTACGACAGGCTCTATGCCGAGTTCCCGAAGCTGTACAAGTCGCAGAAGGGCATGTTCGCCCGGCTCAATCGCCGCACGTCCGCCGGACACGAGTCACCGTGAACGCAGAGGGCGATCGAGCACACCACCTACCCGAGGGTGTCACCGATCCGGGATACGAGCGCGTTCGCGACGTGTTCGCCCGCGGGCTTCGCGGCTTTTCGGTCGGCGGGATGTCTTTCGCCGCGTACGTCGACGGACGAAAGGTCGTCGACCTCTGGGGTGGGACGGCAGGACCCGGACACCCTTGGACCGCCGACACGCTCGCGGTGCTGATGTCCTCCACCAAGGGGCTCGTGGGCCTCTGCGCGCAGATCCTCAACGACCGCGGACTGCTCGACGTGGACGCTCCGGTCGCGCGCTACTGGCCGGAGTTCGCGCAGAACGGCAAGGAGGCCGTGCTCGTGCGCCACGTGCTCACCCACACTGCGGGGCTCCTGGAGCTTCCCCGCGAGATGGCGTCGCCCGGTTGGGACGGAAGTGGCTGGGACGATCACGAGGCGATAGCCGCGGCGCTCGCCGCGAGCACTCCCCTGTGGGCTCCGGGCGAGCGCTTCGGATATCACGCCCTGACCTATGGCTGGCTGGTGGGCGAGCTCGTCAGGCGCATCACCGGCGACAGCGTCGGCGCGTTCTTTGGCTCCGAGGTCGCAGGTCCGCTCGAGCTCGACGCATGGATCGGCACCCCGCTTGAGCACTCAGGCCAGGTCGCGCGGGTGAACGACCGGTTCGCCGAGGCCCTGCCGGCGGTGGCCCGGCCAATGCTGCGGTCGGTCCAGCGACAGATGCGCGACCCTTCGACGTATTCGGGGCGAGCCTTCCTCGCAGACGGAACGAGCTGCGTGATGGACCACGGCGAGGCCCTGATGAACGACCCGAAGGTGCTCGGCGTCGAGATCCCCGCCGCGAACGGCACGGCCACGGCGCGCAGCCTCGCCAAGATGTACGCCGCGCTGTCGGTGGGCGGGGAGCTCGAGGGCGTGCGCATCGTGTCGCCGGAGTCGATCGCCAGGTTCAGCGCCGACGTGATCCGCCTGCCGGATCTGACCCTCACGGAGCTGCGTCTGCCGGTACCGGGGCTCGGCTGGGTGCTCTCGCGTCCGGTGCGACGAAGTCTCGGCTACATCCTCAACCCTTCCCTTCGCGGCGAGCGACCCAGGTTCGGCCCCAACCCGGACGCCTTCGGCCACGACGGCGCGGGCGGGCAGATCGCCTTCTGCGACCCCGATGGGCGGGTCGCGGTGGGCTTCCTGAGAAGCGAGCTGACCTCGTCCACGCGACTGTCGACGAAGCTGATCGACGCTGTCTACGACTGCGCCGGAGTGGGCCGTCGCAAGAGACCTCGCCGGCCGTCCCGAGGCATATGAACAGAGCTCAGATGGCGCGCTCGCGCCCTTCCCAGTAAGGGTCGCGCAGCTTTCGCTTGTAGAGCTTGCCGTTCGGGTCGCGCGGCATCTCGTCCGTGAAGTCGATCGTCTTCGGCGTCTTGAAGTGGGCGAGCCGGCCCTCGCACCACGAGAGGATCTCGCGTGCCAGCTCCGGCGACGGCTCGACCCCGTCGACCGGCTGGACGACGGCCTTCACCTGCTCCCCCCAGTCCTCGTCGGGTATGCCGAAGACCGCGGCGTCGACGACCTTGGGGTGGCCGAGGAGCACGTTCTCGATCTCGGCGGGGTAGATGTTCGCCCCGCCAGAGATGATCATGTCGGTCTTGCGGTCGCAGAGGAACAGATACCCGTCGTCGTCGAGGTACCCGACGTCGCCGACGGTGAAGAACTTCCCGATGCGGTTGCTCTTCGTCTTCTCGGCGTCCTTGTGGTACTTGAAGTCCCCCGCGCCCATCGCCATGTAGACGGTCCCGATCTCGTTCGCCGGGAGCTGGTTCGCGTCGTCGTCGAAGATCGCGATCTCCGAGATCGGCCAAGGGCGCCCGACCGTCCCGGGCTTCTTCAGCCACTCCTCGGTGTTGACGATCGTCCCGCCACCCTCGGAGGCCGCGTAGTACTCGTCGATGACGGGACCCCACCATTCGATCATCGCCCGCTTGGTGTCGACCGGGCAGGGAGCTGCGGCGTGGATCATGTGGCGCAGCGACGAGAGGTCGTAGCGATGCTTGGTCTCCTCGGGGAGAGCGAGCAGCCGGTGGAATTGGGTGGGGACCATGTGCGAGTGGGTGACCCGGTGCCGCTCTATGAGCTCGAGCATCTTCTCGCCGTCCCACTTGTCCATGAGCACGACCGTGTGGCCCATGTGGATCGACGCGCCCGAGAACCGCAGCACCGCCGTGTGGTAGAGGGGCGAGCCGACGATGTGCACGTTGTCGTCGCGCGGGTTGATCGCGAACAGAAGGAGTATGCCCGCGAGGCCGATCGCCGCGTCGTCGGGATTCGCTCCGGTGAGCGCGCGGCGAACGCCCTTCGGGTTTCCCGTCGTGCCCGAGGTGTAGTTCATGGTGTCGCCGAGGCTGCGATCTTTCGGCATGTCCGTGGGTTGGTTGTCGCGCAGCTGGGAGTAAGAGGCGAAGCCGGGTATCTCCCCCACCGAGAGGCAGCGGCTGGCAGGTACCCCGGCTTCGTCCGTGGCACCGAGGCAGGCGTCTGCGAAGCGCTCGTGGCCGATGAACGCCGAGGCGTCGGAGTCGGAGACTATGTAAGCGATCTCGGGCGCAACGAGATGGTGGTTGATCGGCACGATGTACCAGCCGGCTTGGAGTGCGGCGAGGTAGATCTCGAACACCTCGACGCAGTTGGGGAGCACGAACGCGATGGTGTCTCCCTGTTTCAGGCCGAGTTGCCTGAGCGCTGCGACGACCTGGTTGGCCCGCCCGAGAAGCTCACCCGCCTTGAGCTCCGTGCCGTCGGGGCCCACCAGCGCCAGATGGCCCGGCTCCTCTTGCGCCATCGCCCAGAAACCGAAATCGGCCATTTCCTCCCCCTCCTAGCCTTCCGACCGCCCGAAAAGACTAGAACGTGTTCTCGCGTCCCACCAAACGGGGCCCCGCGCTCGCGGCTTCCAGTCGGTGACGGTGCTTCAATCGGCGCGCCCGACACATGATCCCCGACGCGCAGCGACCCCGCCGAAGCGGGGTCACCACGTGCTCGACCGCATAGCGGACTGTCCAGCGCTTCTGTGACTTTATCCCGGTACAGGTCCCGGGGGTGGGGGTCGAACCCACAACCTTGCGCTGGACAGGCGCCCGCTCTGCCGATTGAGCTACCCGGGGCCGGAACCCATCCTCCCGAAGGGGTGTGACGCGGAAGCGCTTTGGCGCCTGGACAAGAACCGGTTCTAACGTCCCGTCAGGATCCTCCGCGCTGGGGTGCGCGGGGCTTGTTGGAGCATCGTGGAGGAGCAAGTGGCAGGGTTCCTGGAGGGAAAAGCTGTCGTCATAACCGGAGCGGGCGGCGGGATCGGCCGGGCGTGCGCGCTGGCGTGCGCAGCCGAGGGCGCAAAGGTCGTGGTCGCCGACATCGGGGTCTCCATGGCCGGCGAGGACCCGACGAGCGAGGTCGCAGACTCCGTGGTGAAGGAGATCCAGGCGGCAGGCGGCGAGGCCGTCGCTGTCGCCGAGGACGTCTCGACGATGGCAGGCGGCGAGGCCGTCGTCGGCGCCGCGGTCGACAACTTCGGCCGCATCGACGGTGTGGTCGCGGTGGCGGGGATACTTCGCGAGCGCATGTTGTTCAACATGAGCGAGGACGAGTGGGACGCTGTGGTCGCCACTCACCTGAAGGGCCACTTCACCGTGTTCCGGACTGCTGCCGCGATCATGCGCAAGCAGGAGTCCGGCTCGTTGATCGGCTTCACCTCGGGCGCGTTCACCGGGAGCATCGCGCAGGCCAACTACTCCGCAGCCAAGGGCGGCATCGTGTCGCTGGTGCGTTCGGCCGCATTGGGGCTGCACCGCTATGGGGTAAGGGCGAACGCGATCGCACCGATCGCGCGCACGCGCATGTCGGCGAACGTCCCGCAGGAGCTCGAGGAGATGGGTGACCCCGAGGACGTGGCGCCCATGGTGGTGTACCTGCTCTCGGACGCGGCGAGGGAAGTGACGGGCCAGGTCTACACGGTCGTGGGCGGGCGCATCTCGGTGTGGAACCAGCCGTCCGAGGTCCGCACGATGCGCACCGAGGGGCGATGGGATCCCCGTGACATCGCTGCGCGGTTCGACGAGGTCGGCCAGGAGCGCATGGCGATGCTCGACCGCTTGGAGGCGATCCGCGAGGCTGCGGGCTCGGGGGACAAGCCGAACACCTGAGCGCCCGTCGTCCCGGAGTTTCCATTGATCAGCTCATTTGTGCGCTTGTAGTGTTTCACCCGGTGGGTCGGACCCACGGGAGGGGACATGTCCACGGCGGACGAGCTGGCCAAGCTGGCGGCGCTAAGGGACCAAGGCATCCTGAGCGATGCCGAGTTCGAGGCGGAGAAGGCCAAGCTGATCGGCCAGGTCGCCCCGCCCGGAGATCAGGGGCCGTCCTCGTCCTCGCCGCCGCCTCCCCCTCCACCGCCACCTCCACCTGCCCCCCCGCCGACACCTCCGCCCCCGCCGCCTCCGCCCCCTCCTCCTTCGGGGCCGCCGACCGGGCCGCCGGCCGGGCAGCCGGTAGGGCCGATCTCAGGGTCAGCGGCCGGCACGCCCTACGTAGCCACCGCCGCCGTGGCCTCTTCCGAGGAGGAAGAGGAGCGTCGCAGAAGGGCCGCAGGCTTCTTCCTCACGAGGAACCAACTTCTCCTGGGGCTCGCGCTCCTCGTGCTCATCGGCGGAGGGATCGGTCTCGCGGTGGGACTGGGCGGGAGCTCGTCCCCGTCGGCGAGCGAAGTCTTCCTGCAGCCGACGAACTCGACCGGCGCGAACCCGTTCACTCCGAACGTCGGGCAGGACGCATCGGTCGCCCGGAGCGTCTCGAACGCGCTGCCGACGACGTCTGGAGGCATTCCCTCTTATACGGGCAACTCGATCGGGCTCTACGGGGGCACCCTCAGCACGGCTAGTTGCAACCCCCAGCAGATGATCAGCTACCTCGAGGCCAACCCTTCGCTCGCCGCGGCGTGGGCGGGTGCAGAGGGGATCCCGGTGAGCGAGATCCCCTCGTACATCTCGTCTCTCACGCCGATGACGCTTCGTTACGACACCCGCGTCACGAACCACGGCTACATAAACGGCGTGGCGAATCCGATCCCGGAGGTTCTCGAGGCAGGCCAGGCGGTTCTCGTCGACCACTACGGCATCCCGCGTGCGCGCTGCTACTGCGGCAATCCCCTCACGCCTCCGGTCGCGGTCGCGACTCCGACGTACGTGGGCACCCCGTGGCCGGGCTACTCGCCCACGACCGTCATCGTGGTCCAGCAGTCGCCCGTGATCATCAACAACTTCACCGTCATCGACAACTCGACGGGCAACCCCTTCAACCGGCCGGCCGGGACGACCGGCTCCTCGGACGGTCCCGCGCAGTCGTCCAACGCTCCGACCATGCCCGGGGTGAACGCACCTGGGTCCACGAGCGCGACACCTACGACCGCACCAACCGCGACCACGGCACCGACTGCTACCACGGCACCAATCGCCACGACTCCGGTGACCGCGCCGAACGGCCAGCCGCTCGGCACCGGGGCGGTTCAAGTCACCTTGACCTGGTCGACGTTCGCGGACCTGGACCTGCATGTCCTCGAGCCGGACGGCACCGAGATCTACTACGACAACCGAACCTCGACTGACGGCGGCACGCTAGACGTCGACTCGAACGGCGGTTGCAACAACGAGACCAATTCCCCGGTCGAGAACGTGTATTGGACGAACCCACCGCCTGCAGGGACCTATACCGCTCGAGTCGTCTACTTCGAGGACTGCGCTGGATCGGGCCCTCAGACGTTCACCCTCACCGTGAAGATCAACGGTCGGGTCGTGCTGCAACAACAGGGGATGGTCAACGCAGCCAACGACTCCCAGGACTTCACGTTCACAGTCGGATAGATCACGGGCACTCCGACCGCCGGGCATCAGACCCGTCGTCGACCCTCCCTCATCCGCAGCTGTTGACCGGGAGGATCATCGTGACAGAGACGGTGTATCCCGGGTTCGTGTTGGAGACGACAGTGTTGAACTGCGACATCTCGCAGTCGGTTCCGTTCGCGCTGCCGGTTGTGCCGTCCGCGTTGGTGCCGCTCGAGCTCCACGAGATCTCGAAGTGATGGCCGTCCCCGCAGTTGTCCACCGAGGCCACGAGGACTGGGTTGGTGGTCGTGGCGGTGAAGCTGCCTCCGCCACCCCCGAGCACTCCGGGGTCACCACCTTGGACGTCGATCTCAGAGGGGTACCCGATCGTGCACGTAGGAGGTGGCGGGGTGTTGTTGGCAGGCGGAGGTGATGCCTGCTGGCCCGGGTTCTGGCCCTGGTCCGAAGGGGTCTGGCCGGAAGGTTGCTGAGAGTTCCCCTGTGTAGTCGTCGTGTCGCTCGGTGCGGGGGTTGCCGATGCGGGTGTGGGGGTGCCAGATGGCTGGATGACCGGGAGCGCGGAGTCCTGGGCGTTGGACTGTGACGACGAAGCGCCCTGGGTTGTGTTGATCGCTGAGTTGGGCCCGACCGTCGCGTAGAGGGAGAAGCCCATGACCCACAAGAAGATCATGAAGGGAAGGACGCACCCGGGGTTCATCGTCCGGATCCTCTCCGGCGACATTCCTTCGGCGGCGAGGAACTCAGCGGTGACTGGGTTGAGTGTGGGTTCCTGGTCTTGCGTGTCGTCGGTCATGATCCTTGACTCCTTTGTTCGCACGCCGCGGTTGCGATGCCAACGGGACCCGTCGAGATCCGGGTCGTCACGGCGTCGACACCCTCTGCCCGGTCATGTCGAACGAGCAGGTGGCGCCGGGTGGCGTGACCGTTTCGTTGAAAGAACCCTCCGAGATCGACTGAGGGTCCTGAATCGCGGTCATGTTGACACTGGCGGTGTACTGGCCGCTCGTCAGTGACCCCGTGACCGAGAACGCACCCGTCGAGGTATCGACGGTGCCCTTGAGGACGGTGTTGCTGAACATCATCTCGATGGTGCCGCCGCTCGTACGAATCGTGGCGTTGGTGTCGTAGCTGCCGGGCTCGAGGATCTTGGCGCAGTCGGCTTGAGTGACCCCTTGTGTGTTCCCTGATATTCGGTCGTTGGTGAAGCTGAGTTTGTAGGTCTCTCCAGGTCCCGTCAGGCCCGGAGGCACGGTCGTAGTCGTCGTGGTCGAGTTGCTCGACGAAGGCGCCCCCGGAGTGTCGGAGGCTCCGCTTGTGCCAGTAGGCCGGCTGAAGACCTGCCCGGTGTTGGTGTCGACGAGCGTCAAGGTCGTGATCGGCGCAGGGGCGGGCACCACCACGACCACGGTCGAAGGTGAGAAGGTCGGCCAGCGGGGCCCGACGTAGGTCGGGACGACGGTTGTCGGAATCGGCGGGGTGAGCGGGTTGCCGCAGAAGCAGCGCGCTCGCGGCACGCCGTAGCTGTCGATGAGAACAGCCGTCCCGGCCTGGAGGATCTCGGGGATCGGGTTGGCGTAGCCGTTGATGTAGCCGTGGTTCGTGACCTGTGTGTCACCGCGCAGGATCACCGGCGTGAGGCTCAAGATGTAGGTGGACAGCCCGCTGTAGGGGATTCCCTCTGCTGCAGCCCAGGCCTGTCCCAGCGAGGTGTTGGCCGACAGGTAGTTCACCATCTGCTGCGCGTTGCAGCTCGACAAGTTCAGCGTCCCCCCGTAGAGGCCGACGGTGCCGCCGGGGACAGAAGAAACCGCCCCCGGCGTTGGCGTGGACGTCTGGGGAAGAGTCGTAGTGGTGGCCTGGCCGACGGCGAAGGCGCTCGCGACCGACGGTGTGAACGCATTGGTCCCTGGAGAGTTCGCTGCGTCCAAGAAGACTTCGCCGCTCGGAGTTGTGGACCCGCTGCTCTTGTTCGAACCGGCGACCACGATGCCGACGACGAGAGCGATCGCCACCAGTAGAGCCAGCAACGTCTGGCGGCCCGCGACCGTGTTGAACCACTCGAAGCCGCCCGGTGGCCTCGACGCGCCCGGCGCGTTGGGCACAGCGTTCGTACTCGGTGGCACAGGAGGTGTCGCGGGAGATGAGAACTGTTGCCCGGCGGGTGGACCGGGCGGCGGTCCTGAGGGCGGTCCCGACGGGACGTCAGCGCTCATCGTCGACTCTCCCTCATCCGCAGCTGTTGACCGGGAGGATCATCGTGACAGTCACGGTGTAATTCGGGTTCGTGTTGGAAACGACGGTGTTGAACTGCGACATCTCGCAGTCGGTTCCGTTCGCGCTGCCGGTTGTGCCGTCCGCGTTGGTGCCGCTCGAGCTCCACGAGATCTCGAAGTGATGGCCGTCCCCGCAGTTGTCCACCGAGGCCACGAGGACTGGGTTGGTGGTCGTGGCGGTGAAGCTGCCTCCGCCACCCCCGAGCACTCCGGGGTCACCACCTTGGACGTCGATCTCAGAGGGGTACCCGATCGTGCACGTAGGAGGTGGCGGGGTGTTGTTGGCAGGCGGAGGTGATGCCTGCTGGCCCGGGTTCTGGCCCTGGTCCGAAGGGGTCTGGCCGGAAGGTTGCTGAGAGTTCCCCTGTGTAGTCGTCGTGTCGCTCGGTGCGGGGGTTGCCGATGCGGGTGTGGGGGTGCCAGATGGCTGGATGACCGGGAGCGCGGAGTCCTGGGCGTTGGACTGTGACGACGAAGCGCTCTGGGTTGCGTTGATCGCTGAGTTGGGCCCGAGCGACGCCGCTGCGATGAACATGGCGATGCCCAGGTAGATGATGTTCATCGTCAGGCATCCGCCACCTAAAGACCTGTCGCCCCACTTGCCGAGTGGGTTCTTCGGATCGAGGTCGCCCACGTACTCCTACCTCGGGCGGCGCGGCTTCAACCCGAACGAGGCGAAGCCTGGCGTCTGAATGGTGATCAACAACCCACCCGCAATGGTCAGCAGGATGCCGATCCCCGGGTGCAGGCTCGGGGACTCCCGAAGGCCCCTTATGAGCGCGCCGAGCCCCGCGAGCAGGGGCACCAGAGCCAAGAGCGGCGGAAGCCAGGCCGGCATCCGGCGCCTGGTGAGAAGCGGCAGGAGAACGAGCACCACGACGAGGAGGAACGGTCCTGTGTCCACCCCGTTTCCGGCGCTCCCGGCGATGACGAACTTGACCGGAATGTGCCATGCCGTGACCGAACTCGGCCCGATGGTCCACCACTTGAGGAGGCTGCCGACGATCACGAGGGCCGCGCCTATCAGCGAGGGAATGCCGACGTCCTCGATCGACAGGGCACCCGCAGGAGCTGGCCTGGTGGCCACGGCGGCACCAGCACCGGCTGGTGCCGCAGCGGATGCCGGCGCCTGTGCGGGTACCTGTGCGGGCGCGGGCGCGGGCGCTGGTGACGGGCCCGGCGCTGCGACCGAGACAGCGGCTTCGACTGCGACCAACCGGTGGCCGTCGGTCCAGGCCTGCCAGTCGTTGGAGCAACGGACCTTCGCCCACTCGCCCGTCCGGTCGATCACCTGGACCTCGAGCCCCGGATCGAGCTGCGCCACTGGGGACTGCTTTGGATCAGGCTCTGTCCAGGCTGACAGGCCTGACGCAGGTACCTGGTGCGTCGCGCTGAAAGGCCCCATGGACTCCGCCGGGGTCGTCACGGCTCCACCGCCGGACGAGCGCCCCTGCATTCGGATGGACCGGTCATACCCGACCCCCCTCTCTCAGGTGGACCACAGAATACGAGCGATCCTCCCCTTCGGCAACAACTCGTCAATGAAAGGACAACGGGAGCCGAAGGACCGGCAACGCCATCGCGGGTGCCCGTGGGCACGTACGATCCGGCCCGATGGATCGTCGGAGTCTCCCACCCGCTCTGCCGCCGGGGCCCTGAATGCGCTTCGGCTACGCGGAGTCGATGGTCGATCCGGCCTACTACGCCCCGCTCGCTCGGGCCGCTGAGGAGGCGGGCTACGACTCGTTCATCGTCCCCGACTCGATCGCGTACCCGAAGGTCTCTGACTCTCGCTACCCCTTCAACCCCGACGGGACGCGCGAGTTCCTGGAGGACAAGCCGTTCCTCGATCCCTTCGCTCTCATCGCGGCGCTCGGCGCGGTTACGTCGAGGATCCGCTTCGTCACCTTCGTCATAAAGTTGCCGATCCGCCATCCGGTGCTCGTCGCCAAGCAAGCGGCGTCGGTCGCGGTGCTCACGGGTGACCGCTTGGTGCTCGGGGTCGGGACGAGCCCGTGGCCCGAGGACTACGCGCTGTGCGACGTCATGTGGGAGGGCCGAGGCAGGCGCATGGACGAGGAGATCGAGATCATCAGCGGGCTCACGAGACCGGAGGGCGGCTACTTCGAGTTCCACGGGAAGGTGTTCGACGTGCCGGCAGTGAAGATGGCGCCCTCACCGGCTAGGGCCGTCCCGATCCTCGTCGGTGGACACGGGGAGGCGGCCCTTCGCCGTGCCGCCGTCAAGGGAGACGGCTGGTTGCACGGGGGTGGAGATCCCCAGGACCTGCCGGGGCTCCTCGTCCGTCTGGCTGCACTTCGTGCAGAGTCGGCGAGATCGAACGAACCGTTCGAAGTGCACGTGATCTCACCGGACGCCTACTCGGTCGACGGCGTGCGCCGTCTAGAGGAGCAGGGGGTGACCGATGTCATCGTAGGGTTTCGGTGGCCTTACGGGATCGAGCCGGACACGGAGCCGCTGCAGAAGAAGGTTGACAACCTTCGTCGTTTCGCCGAGGACGTGATCGAGAGAGTCCGGGCTTAGGCAGGGCAGAGGGAGAGGGGACGATGGGAAGAGCACTGGAGATGTCGCAACAGTCGATGGACAGGATCGAGGCGAAGGACCGCGAGGGGTGGTTGGCGCTGTTCGCCGAGGATGCCGTCGTCGAGGACCCGGTCGGCCCGAGCATGTTCGACGCCGAAGGGAAGGGACACCGGGGCAAGCAGGCCATCGCAGCTTTTTACGACAACACGATCTCCATCAGTGAGCACGTGAAGATTGCCATCGATCGGACGATCGAGTGCGGAGACGAGGTCGCTCGAGTTGGCGTCATCTCCATCACCCTCCCTGGTGGGAAGAAGGGTCGTGTGGAGTGCGTGAACCTCTACAAGGTCGGTCCCGACGGGAAGCTCGTGTCGCTCCGTTCGTTCTGGGCCCAGGACAAGCTCGAATTCACCGACTCGTGATCGGGTGATTCGCTCATCGGGAACGAAAGGAAGGGCGGGGTGCTGCCTGGTCGTGCAGCACCTCGAAATCGAGGAGCCGTTCGAGATCGCCCGTGCATTGGAGCGCGCCGGAGTGGAGATCGAGGTGGCAAGGGTCTTCGCAGGGCACCACGTGCCGTCCGATTGCTCCGCGTTCTCCTCGGTGGTCGTGATGGGAGGGCCCATGTCTGCGCGCGAGGACGAAGGATTCGCCTCTCGGCGCGCCGAGATCGCCCTCTTGCGAGGTGCGGTCGAACGCGGGCTGCCCGTGCTCGGGGTGTGCCTCGGAGCGCAGCTTCTCGCGGCGGCCTGCGGAGGTTCGGTTCGCGTCGGTGAGGCCGGTCCCGAGATCGGGTGGGGGACGGTCGAGCTGACCGACGAAGCCCTGAACGATGCGCTTTTCAGCGGCATGCCGGAGCGGATCCCCGTGCTGCACTGGCACTCGGAGACCTTCGATCTCCCGCCGGGTGCCGTGCACCTCGCCGGCAGCTCCAAGTACCCGAACCAGGCCTTTCGGATCGGCGAGCGAGCCTGGGGGCTCCAGTTCCACCTCGAGGTCGACGAGCAGGCGGCGGCTTCCTTCGTAGCAGCCTTTGGCGACGAGGCAATCGCCGCCGGCGCTATCCCTTCTGCCATCGACGAGGCGTCGGGCCAGGCACTCGGGCTCCTAGCTCCGCAACGCGACCGGGTGCTCGACAGGTTCGCAGCTCTTGTCGGGTCGCCGATGCGATCGAAAGATTTCCACGGGGATTCGGCAGCGTTACCGAGCCGTTAACTCTGGCAACAAGGGTTGCCTCTTAGGCAACACATCTCTATCTTGGTCGTGTGGCCACATCGTCGGTGCTGGTCTCGATCGGGGAACGCCTAAGACAGGCGCGAGAGCGTGCCGGGTACACCCTCGACCAGGTGGCCGAGATCAGCGGACTCTCGAAGGCGCACCTCTCCAGGCTCGAGTCCGCGGAGCGCCAGCCCTCGATCTCCGCCTTGCTCGAGCTGTCGAGCGTGCTGCGGGTTCCGGTGAGCGCTTTGCTCGGTGAGGACGAGTCCGCCGCACCGATCGCCATCCACGAGACAGGCGAGCCGCGTCACGAGGCAGCAGGCCTCTCGATCACCGCATGCAGCGGGTACGCAGGATCGACCGACTTGGAAGCGCTGCGGATAACCGTTCCAGCAGGCCGTGAGCCTTCCGAGCCCGCTCGCCATCGCGGAGAGGAGTGGCTGTACGTGACGAGCGGCACGTTGCGCCTCGAGTACGACGGCGAGCTGCACTTGCTCGACCCAGGCACGTGCGCGCACTTCGACGCCCAGCTCCCGCATCGCCTAGGTGCCGAGGGCGGCGTCGTGGAGGTACTCCTCGTCGCCGCCAATCGCTCGCGCAGCATCCTCGACGTCCACCGCTAGCCATCGACCCAAAGGAGCTACTCGAATGACGACGACCATGACACCGGCCCAGATCGAGGGAACGGGCTTGCAGTTCGCCCTCGATCAGCTCCTCGACGTGCGAGCGAGGACGCGTAAGGCGGTGCTCATGATCGCGGAGCAGGTCGAACCGGGGATGGTCGAGGAAGATGCGCGGGCGATGGCCCGCAAGACCCTCTCGTCTCTCGGGATGCGCCGAGGCTGGCATCACGTCATCGTCCGCTTCGGCCCGAACACGACGAAGGACTTCATGGAACGCTCGGACCGGGGAGTGGTTCTCGGTGAAGAGGACATCTTCTTCGTCGACATCGGCCCCGTCTACGAGCAGTGCGAGGGGGACGGAGGCGACACGTTCGTCTTCGGCGCGGACCCGGACCACATGCGGGCGAAGAGCGACGTGAGAGACATCTGGGAGGACGTTCGCAGCGTGTGGGCCGACCAGCAGATCACGGGCGAGGAGCTCTACCGCTACGCAGAGTCCGCAGCCGCAGGTCGCGGATGGAAGCTGAACCTCGACCTGTCGGGTCACCGGCTTTCCGACTTCCCCCATTCGGCGCATTACGACGGGCCGATGGCCGAAATAGATTTCCGTCCAAATCCGAACCTTTGGGTCCTGGAGATCGCAATAATCCATCCAGAGCGACGCTTCGGTGCCTTCTACGAAGATCTTCTCTTGGAGGATCAGAGCTTTCCCGACTGGGTCTTCGCCAAGTAGTAGTCCGGTGCGTGCCTCTCATGGCGCGCGGGTCGGTCATCTGTAGCGCTTCCGGGACTATCCGGAGTCTGCGCGGATTGTCGAGTCCATTTCGGAAACGAGCGCGCCATGTTCTTGTGACGCGCGCGCGTCGCGTGTGTGCGCGTGATCGACCTTGTCGGAGGGGAACAGCGAATCGTTTACATCGCATTCATGCGCGCGCCATTTGGCGCTAACGCGCGGTCCTCATAATCGAAATTGAGACGCTGTCCGATTTCTTTCCGATCACCTTCTCGGACAGATGAGGAAGGGAGCACCCAATGGCACTCATGACGAGACTCATCTCTTCGTCACGGAGCGAAGAACCGGTGGAGACGGGCGTACCCGGTACGTTGCCTCAATCGGCGGATCATCCGGGTCTGCGCCGCCACGCTCTGGGATTTCCCACCGTCCTCGCGCAATCCATCGCTGTGATCTCGCCGACGATGACGGCGGTCCTGATAATTCCGCTCGCGTTCGCCGACGCGAGCAAGGGCACCTGGCTGTCCTATCTGTTCGCGACAGTGATGCTTCTGTTCGTCGTCATGTGTCTGAATCAGTTCGCCAAGCGCTCGGCCTTGGCGGGCTCGATGTACGGCTACACGGGAAGGGGGCTCGGTCCGACAGCAGGCGTCATGTCGGGCTGGACGCTCATCTGGTCGTACTTGTTCATCGGCATCGCGGGGCTGACGGGCTTCTCGATCTTCGCCGCCCAGTTCCTCTCTGCTGTTGGTCTCAAGACGACCATCCCGCCCGTGGTGTTCTTCATGATCAGCGCGGCGGTCTGCTGGTTCATCGCCTACAAGGACATTCACATCTCGTCCCTGTTGACGCTGGTGTTCGAGTTCTTGTCGGTTGCGTGCATCTTGAGCCTCGCCGCGGTCGTGCTGTTCAAGCACGGGCTGAAGATCGACACCGCCCAGCTCCAAGTCAAGGGGCTCAATCTTCACGGCCTGAGCCTGGCGATCGTGATCTGCATCTTCTCTCTGGTCGGGTTCGAGAGCGCCACTGCGCTCGGGAGCGAGGCCCGGCGGCCCCTGAAGAACGTCCCCAGGGCTGTGATCGCCAGTCTGCTCATAACCGGCGCCTTCATGGTCGTGATGAGCTATGTGGAGGTATTCGGAGCTCAGCACGCAGGCGTGAACCTTGCGTCGGTGTCGGCTCCGTTGACAGAGCTCTCCAAGGCCTACAGCGTGACCTTCTTCCGCATTCCGATCGCCCTCGGGGCCATGGTGAGCTTCTTCTCGCTGACCCTGTCGTGCCTCAACGCGGGGTCACGGATCATCTACCCAATGGCTCAGCACACGATCTTCCCGAGACACCTCGGGCGCGCGCACCGGGAGAACCAGACACCCCATGTCGCGATCACCGTATACATCGCCATCATGCTGGCCGTGCCGATGGTGCTCGAGATCTTCACGAACCCGCTCACCGCGTTTGGTGACGCCGGAACGCTCGCAGCCTTTGGCTTCCTGACGGCGTACTACCTGATCTCCTTTGCCGCCCCGGCGTACCTGAAGAAGCGGGGAGAACTTCGTCCGCGGCACGTGGTGATAACCGTCCTTGCGGCACTCTTCCTTTTGGTGCCGACCGTCGGGAGCTTCTACCCGGTGCCGCCGTACCCGGTCAGCCTCTTCCCGTACATCTTCGCCACCTACATGGTGGTCGGAGGTACGTGGCTCTACGCCCTGAGCCGTCGCCGGCGCGGAGTGCTCGCCGAGATCGAGATGGACCTCGAGAGCTCGATGCTTTCCTCGGATAAGCACACCGACGAGGTCGATCGGGCTCTCGAGCAGGAACCGACGGCCGGAGCGCCCGTGTCGGTCCCTGCGGCCATGGCCTCAGAGAGTCCGGCGGTGGCGACCGCCTGACAGGTCGGACGTCTCGCTGGACACGTCAGGCGAGCCCGGCCGGGCCAGCGGGTGGTCCTCAACTCGTGATGCGTGTGCTGCTTTGCTCGCCTTTCTTGGCCGAACGGCGTCGCGCCCGGCGACGATCCGAGTCGATGGCCTTTGTCAACTCGCGCATCGCTTCGGGGATACGGCGGGCGAGAACGTCGACGTTGGTTAGAGCCTCTCCGTCCGCGAGCAGTCCGAAACCGATTCGGTCGCGGTAGCTCATCGCGGTCACGTTCAGCGCCGATCCGTCGATGATCGGACCGAACGGGTGGTACGCGACGAGCTCCGCACCTGCGCAGTAGAGCGGGAACCTGGGTCCGGGGAAGCCCGACACGACGACGCTGAACGGAGGCCGACGCGTCGTGAGCCCAACCGCTCTCGAGAGCCGTCCCCCCGGCCCGAGAAGAGCGGGGACCGCGAGGTCGGCCAGAGACGAGAACACGTCGGGGCCAAGCATGCGGTCCTGGTCCTTGGCGCTGCGAGCACTCTCGCTCACCGCGAGGAGCCGGACTATCGGGTCGCTCACCGAGGTGGCGAGCGAAACGAGCATCCCTGATAGACGGTTCACCCCGGTGTCGAGCGTGTCGGATTCGCCGCGCACCGATATCGGTACGAAGGCGGAGAGCGGCTCGGCGGGAAGCTCGCAGGCGTCGTCGAGATGCTCCCGCAGAGCGGCTCCCGTTAGCGCGAGCACGATGTCGTTCACGGTCGCGCCCGTAGCCGAGCGCACTTTCTCCACGTCGTCCCTGTCGACTTGGGCTAGCCCCACTATGCGTCGAGTGCCGAGCTTCGAGCTGAGCGATGTTCGGGGGCACTGGAAAGGTGCAGGAGGGGTGAGGGTGTCGAGCTCACGATTGCGGCGCCGGATCCGCCCCGATGCCGTCACCAGGTGAGCCAGGGTCTTGACGGTCGGAAGGGAGCGACGCCACGCGCTCGGAACCGACCCGATGAGTAGAGACATCGGGCTAGGGGGCTCCTCGAGCGTCTTCTCCTCTTCGGAAGGGGGTTCGACTCGGGCCACCTCGGGTGTGAGGTCCATGAGCAGGCCAGTCACCTCGGTCCCCGCGATCCCGTCGATCGCGGAGTGATGGAGCTTGGCGACTCCGGCAACCAGGTTCCCTTCGAGACCCTCCACGACATGGATCTCCCACAGTGGGCGTGTGCGGTCGAGCGGCCTGCTGAGGACGTCTGCCGCGAATGTGGTGAGCTCGCTCTCGCCTCCTGGGGAGGGAAGCGCGCCACGGCGCACATGCCTCGAGAGATCGGGGCGCCTGTCCTCGACCCATCGGGGGTGGTCCAAGCCGGCCGGCACTTCGACGAGTCGTCGCCTGAACGGGGACAGCAGGTGCAGGCGACTCTCGATGACCTGCCGAAGTGCCTCGTGAGGTGGTGGCGATCCTGGTGGCGCCGTAGCTGGGTCGAGCACCGTGATGGCTCCGACTTGGAAGAGGTTGGTGGGTGACTCGAGGGAGACGAACAGTGAGTCGAGCCCGCTGAGGCGTTGCACGCTTAGGACCCCCAGACGTTGCGTCGGGCAGGGCCGCGACCGCGCACGCGCGAAGACCCGGCTCTGCTGGTTCGATTTCGGGCACCATGCCCCGCGCCCGTTGGAAAGTGCGCAGGATCCGGGGTCTTGGGACCATCTGCCGACCCCATTGTGTACACACTCGGCCCGACGTGTGAACCCCGCTATCGCACAACATCTCGTAATTGTTGTGTTAACCATGATGTGTCCGCTTAATGAAAACTGTGGGCTGGCGTCACAGACTTTTCATCAAACGGCGCGTGCGTTTCTCTCGCGTAAAGAGTGGTGGGACCAAGGCGAGGGCTTAGGAAAGGCGCGGCGAGTGTCGCGGAGACGCTTTCACGCGTCCAATGAAGCTTGGGGCACGATCGACAAAGGTTCGATGATCTGGGGTCCGTCGTTCCTCGGACTGTTCACTGCCTTGTCGATGGGGTACTTGAAGAGAGTCCCGGCGGGAGCTGGAACCAGAAGGCTCGAGAGGAATTCCGTGTCGTGCTGGTTCGGATCGAGCCAGGAGTCGAACTGCGGGCGCTCGATGATGACGGGCATCCGGTTGTGCACCTCGACCATGTCGGGACCGGCCTCAGTGGTGATGATCGTGCAAGTACGAAGGAGGGTCTCGGTGTCGGGTTCCTCGGATCGCGCCTTGTCCCACCAGATGTCGTAGAGACCCGCGAAGGTGATCGGAGCACCGTCCGTGCGCTTGAAGTAGAAGGGCGCCTTGCTCTTAGGTTTGTCCGGATCCGGGACCTGCCACTCGTAGAAGCCGTCTACGACTATGAGGCAGCGTCTGTTCTTGAAGGGTGTTCGGTACGCCGAGCTCGTCGTGAGGGTCTCGGCCCGAGCGTTGATCATCTTGTATCCGACGCGGGGGTTCTTCGCCCAATGGGGGAGAAGCCCCCATCGGTAGATGTCGAGCCGGCGCCTCAGCTCTTCTGACGAGACCGCGAGCTTCTTTGCAGCGGCATCGACGTTGCCTTTGGACTCGTCCGCCTGCTCATCGGGTTTCCCCTCGGTGATGACCGGGAGGCCTCGTGTCGGCGGCACGTTCCAGCTGGGTCGTCCCTCCGGATCGATGCCTGCCGCCAGGGCCACTTCGAGGAGCCTCGCCAGCTCCGAGGGTGGTGTATGGATGTCGACGCGCCCGCACATAAGCACTTCGAGCATATGTGGGGATTGGAAACTGGAACGTTCGCGGCGCCAATCAAGATTGATGATCGCGTGGGAGGCGCCGATCTTCGTGGGCTGCCCTTAGGTCACCGCAAGGAGGTCGGCAAGGTCACGAGCAAGGTTCCCTGCAAAGCCGAAGTTGCAGTCTGCGATTGTGCTCCCTCTCACAGCAGCACGCGACCACAAAGGGGCTACGTCGCAGAGCTGTAAGGCGCCCGAATTGTCAGGTTCGGAGGGCTTGTGCGATTGATGTCGAGTTGTTCTGGCGAAGGTCGTGCCCGGTCGTCGTCATCTCGATCCCGTGCATTTGGCCGACAGTTGATCGACCGGTTCCTCGGATGTTCATACGATCCGCGATGTGGGTCGTGAGCGGCCGTCAATCGACGAGAGGCTCGTTCCGCTCGTCCATGGTTTCCATGACGTCGGCGTCAGGGTCTCGCATGAACGTTCGACCGTGGCGCTTTCGTTCGCGAGGCGTTGCGCGCTCACCGGATGCATCGTCGCCTCGGCGCTATTTGCAAGTTCATGCTCGAGCAGCTCTTCGGCTGCAGCCGATGAAGCTGTGATCTCTAGCTGGAAAGCCGCGCTCAACGCTTACAGCGCTGCTGCCAGAAACGGCGATTGGAAAAGTCCTGCACTCGCCGCTGCCTTTCTGCCTCCTTTGCTCTCCAGCATTGAGAACAATCTTCGCAGTCTCCAAGAAGCCGGCGATATCGCCGTCGGGGGCGAAAAGGTAACGGGCGCGATCGTAGCGCATGCCAATGGCAACAATGCGACCGTAGTCGCATGCGTCCAGGACAACGAGATCGTCGTTGATATTGCAACTCAGACACCTGTCGCGGGAGTCCTCGGGCGAGCGGACCCGGAACAATTCACCGCGAACTTAACCAAGACCTCAGAAGGAGCTTGGAAGGTACAGCAACAATCCGTTAAAGAGGGCCGGTGCCGGGTCGCATGAACAGCTTCGTTCGTGTCTTGCCGTCCAGAGGCTTGAGAAATCTCGGAATTTCATTCGTGTCTTTCATCCTCGTATGGAGTGTTCTCACTTGGCCCAGCCCCGCCTACGCGGGTGCAGGTGCGGCGGCTGTAGGCAATTCTGTAAGTGTTGGGGTTTCGGCTTCCTCGGCAGGGAACGGCTCGCAAGGAAGCAATTCTGCACGTAGCAGCGGCTCCCATTCGACGGGATGGACACAGCCAGCGCCGACCCCTGCAATCACCTGCCAGCTCGTGGCGATCGCGGATCAGTCCTCGGAAGCTCTGGGAGTGGGTGGCCCGACACCAGGGCAGTGGTTCCTCTCTTCATGCAGCGACAATGCGACCCACGGCCCGCGCGGAGGACTCGTGTGGATCCCTACATCCCCGGGTGCCCCGGCAGGACTGGCAGATCCACTTGCCCTCGCTCAACAAGCCGAAAGCTCGATCACGCTGCCTGGTCCGACCATCCGCACGAACCCGGCCTCTTACAGCGTCGTCAACTTCCCCACCTGGTTGTGGGTCGACCCCGCTAATTGGCACCCATTCGCCGCGAGCGCGACGGCTGGCACGGTCACGGCGACTGCCGTCGCAACACCGACATCGGTGACCTGGTCCATGGGAGACGGTGGGACGGTGGTGTGCAACGGCCCAGGTACTCCGTACGACACGACCAGACCGTCCAGCGAGCAACAGACCGACTGCTCCTACACCTACCGGCAGTCGTCGGCTGGTCAGCCCAGTTCCGACGGCGATCCGAATGCAGGGGCCTATCCGGTGACGGCGACCATCGTGTGGGCGGTGGCCTGGACGGTGACCGGAGCCCCAGGAGGCGGAGCACTCCCAGTTCTCCAGACGACGTCCACCACCCCGGTTCGAGTCGAACAAGTCGAGTCCGTCGACACAGCCAGCTGAGTCACTCCGAGGAGGAGCCCCCTTGGTCACAACTCTCACGCGTAGCCAACCAGCGATCCGGCCCGACAAGGATGGGTTGAGGCTAGAGCCGCGAAGCATCCGAAGACGCCCGATCCTCGCACTCTCGTCCGCACTGTTGGTCGCAGTCTGTGTGGCGACCTTCACGAGCCTGTATCTGCGCGCGGGTCACGAGGTATCGGTTCTCGCAATAGCTCGCCCGGTCTCTCAAGGCCAGATCTTGACTGACCAGGATTTGTCGGTGGTCAGGATCTCCATGTCGTCCGGCGTCACTGCGGTGAGCGCGAACTCGGCCGCGACCGTAGTCGGACGCCGAGTCTCTGTTCCCTTAGAACCGGGCGCTCTGCTTGTCCCTGCAGATGTGACTACCGCCCCTTCGCTGCCGGCGGGATATGCGATCGTCGGAGTGGTCCTTAAGTCCGGGCAGTTGCCTGCATCCGGCGTGGTTCCAGGTGAAGCCGTCGACGTCGTGATGACAGGAGCACCGGGTACTCCCTACAGTGGATCGAGCGGATCGGGGGATCAATCCTCGGGCCAATCGGAGCCTGGCGGCGTCAGCGGACCAGGAACGATTCTTGCGCCCGAGGTCAGCGTCACCGACGTCGCCGTGTCACCCGCATCCTCGGGTTCGGACACCGTGGTGGTGTCGCTCGAAGTCCCAAGGACTCTTGCGCCCGTCATAGCGAGCGCATCGGCTGCGGGGCAGGCAGCTCTGGTCGTGGTGACCCCGGAATCGTGACCGTAGTCGCCCTCTGTTCCGCGAAGGGCTCCCCGGGGGTCACGACCCTTACGTGTGCTCTTGGTGCGGTGTGGCCTGCCGAGCGGAACGTGCTCGTGGCCGAATGCGACCCATCGGGAGGTGACCTTGCGGCTCGATTCGGCCTCTCGGCTCGTCGCGGCATGACGAGCTTGGTCCTCGCCGGCAGACAGATACGTTTGGGCGAGCAGGACCTGACTCCCCACCTGCAGCAGCTCCCGGGCGGATTGGAGGTGCTGGCCGGCCCCGCCTCCGCCGACTCGGCAACTGTCCTTGATCAGGAGTTCGCCAACGTATCGGCAGGGTTGCTTCTTTCCGATACCGACGTCGTCGTGGACTGTGGTCGCATCGTTTCCAGCGCTCCCGGACAACGTCGTTTGCTTAGGGAAGCCGACCTTCTGCTGCTCGTCACGCGCGCGGATGGCTCGAGTGTCGTTCATGCGCGCTCGGCAATCGAGCGGGTGGAGGCTCTTGGAATCGCCGGACAGGTCTCGCTGATCCTCTGGGGCGACGGTCCGTTCTCGGTCGACGAGACCTCGACGTTCGTCGGGACCGAAGTGAAGGGAGTTGTTCCGTTCGACCCGAAAGGGGCGGCCGCCGTCTGCGGCGTACCCGGCAAAGCGCGCGCGTTGCCGAAGTCTTCACTGATCGCATCAGCGAGACGGATTGCGGCCCGTGTTCTATCCGACCTGCATTCGGAGCCAATGCGTCACAGGACGCCCGACGTGAGCGCAGAGTCTCGAACCACCGACTTTGTCACCCTCACCGACTCTCGCAGCACGGACGAGGCATGCCAGATGCTCACTTCAGACCGAAACCTCGACAGAGACAGAGAGAGCTCCAGCGCGCAGCCAACGCCAAGGGTCAAGGCGAGATAAGCATGGCGCGTCAGGTGGCGGCTGCGCCCGCGCGATCCTTCGCCACCTCGTCGTAGTTCGCGTACTCGCTGGCCGTGTCCTCTGCGAACTCGTACTCGAGGAGCCCGGCTTCGTCCCAGGCCCTTCGCAGATAGCCGTTGTTGGCGTCGAGGAGCCCGAGCTTGCGGACGTTCGGGACGAGCTTCGAGTAGAAGCCGGTCATGAGCGTGCGGCCGAAGCCCTGCTTCGTCTTCTCTGCAGCCTCGATGACGTAAGGAACGAGCTGGGTCGCATCCACACCGAGGCGCTCCCACACCTCGGGGGTCGTGGCCCGGGTGCGGTTTCGGATCGTGTTCTCGAGCAGGAACTCCTGTCGGTCCTTCAGCTCGGGTTCGCTCAGATCGGAGTAGAGCTCGGACAGGCTGAGGATCCCGAAGGCCACATGCCGCGCCTCGTCCGACATCACGTAACGGAGGAGCTTCTTGAGGAGAGGCTCCTCGGTGCGCCTGTGCATGTCGCCGAACGCTGCGAGCGCCAGGCTCTCGATGATGACCTGCATGCCGAGATAGGCGATGTCCCACCTGCTGTCTTCGAGGAGGACCGTGATCTGCTCCTCGAGGAATGGGCTCATCGGGTAGGCCTCGCCCAACTTGTCGTGCAGGTATCGAGCGAAGACCTCGGTGTGGCGAGCCTCGTCCATCGTCTGGGTCGCCGCGTAGTACCGGGCGTCGATCCACGGAACCGTCTCCACTATCTTGGCCGCGGTCATCATCGCACCCTGCTCGCCGTGCATGAATTGGCTCAGAGACGCCTTTTGCAGCTCGAGGGCCAGGTCCAGGAACTCCTTGTCTCCCCAGGACGCGATCGGCGAACCGGGGATAGAGGCAGTCTCGCGGTAGAGGCGCATGGCCGGACCGTCCATGTCGACGTGTTTCTCGGCGTCGACCTCGGTGGACCAGTCGAGATCCCTGACGCTGCTCCACTGGGACGTGGAGGCCCGGTTGTAGAGAGCGACGAGCTGCTCGCGAGAGCGCTCGTATTGCCACAGGAAGATCCGCTGCGCACGGTCGTTGACGTTCTTGAATGGCGCCGTCGGCCCTGTTTCCGCTGCGCCAGTCGTCCCTGGTGCGGCCCCTTGGATGTCGGTCACTGTCTCCCCCTCGCGGAGCTCGACGTCGTCGCCCGGCCCTCTTCGCCCGGGACCGGTTCCCTCGGTAGTCCGAGAGCACGTTCTGCAATTATGTTCCGTTGGATCTCGCTGGTCCCCGAGTAGATTGTGCCTCCCCTGGAGAGCAGGAACACCTCGTGCCATCGTCCGAGAGAGTCCCGGGAAGCGTCATCACCCGCCAGAGCAGAGGTCCCCAGGACGTCGAGGGCGAGCTCCCCGAAGCTCCGGTGGTACTCGCTCCAGAAGAGCTTCGTGATCGAAGCTTCGGGCCCGGGCTCCTTCTGCTTGAGGAGCCCGGCGAGCATCCGAAGCCCCGAGAAGCGCATCAGCTGGACCTGCGAGTAGGCCCAAGCGAGGCGTTGGCGTATCAAGGGGTCGTCGTCGCGTCCGTTCTTGCGGGCTGTCTCGACCAGGTCCCAAAGTTCGCGTTCGTAGGAGAGGTGAGCGACCGTCGCCCGGCCCCCGCGTTCGTTCCCGAGCGTCGTCATCGCCACCCGCCACCCGTTGTCGATGCCCCCGATCACGTTGAAGAGCGGAGCACGTGCGCCGTCGAGGAACTCCTCACAAAAGGCCGACTTCCCCGACAACTGCCTGATGGGTCGGATCTCCACCTGGTTGTCGATCATCGGCACCAACACATAGGACAACCCGCGGTGCTTCGGCGCGCCGGCGTTCGTCCGGCACAGTACGAAGATCATGTTGGCCCTGGTGGCGCCCGAGGTCCACACCTTCTGACCTGTGATCACGATCTCGTCCCCGTCGATGACGCCGATCGTCTCCACCCCGGCGAGGTCCGACCCGCGGCCGGGCTCCGAGAAACCCTGGCAGTAACGGTCGCTGCCGGCGATGATCCGCGGCAGGAACCACGCCTGCTGCTCCGGCGAGCCGTGGATGATGATCGACGGGCCCACGAGCGCTTCGCCCATGCCGCGGGTGATCCTCGGAACTCCCGCACGGTGAAGCTCCTCGTGGAAGATGGCCATCTCCACCGCGCCGAGGCCGCGGCCACCGACCTCGTTGGGCCACTGAGGGCAGATGAGGCCCGCACCCAGCATCCGCTCCTCCCACGTCCGGTAGGCAGTGTGTGCCTCGGCTGTGTCGAGGCTCCGGCGGTCCGATCCCGCCATGAGCGGGGCGTACCAGTCGGTCAGTCCGACCAACTCGGGGGGGCGGTTCGCGGCGATCCAGTCGGAGATCTCGGCTCGGAAGTTGTCGAGCTCAGGATTCAGCTCCACGCGCACCTAGGCGCCCCCTTGCTCTGAATTCGGTCGGCAACGTATCCCGACTCCGGCACAGGTCATGCGTGCATCTACTGTGACCCAAGCGGCCGGTGACGACAAGGGCTCCTCAAGAACCGGCGGCCGCCTCGTTTCCGAGCACGAGGGTGCCTGCGCTCATGAACATGCCGCCGACCCCGAGAGCCACGCTCACCTCCGCGCCGGCGACCTGGGCAGCCGCCTCACCACGGAGCTGGCGGACGCTCTCTTGGACCAGGAACATCCCGTACATACCGGTGTGGGTGTAGGAGAGCCCGCCGCCGTTGGTGTTCATCGGCAGCCGGGCGCCGGGGGCGGTGTTGCCCTCTGCGATGAACCCGCCCGCCTCGCCGCGGGGGACGAACCCCATGTCCTCGAGCCCGTAGATGGGCAGGTGCGCGAACGCGTCGTAGATCATGAGGTGATCGACGTCCGCCGGCCCGAGCCGGGCTTCCTCGAAAGCCCGCCGCGACGCCACCACGAACGCCTTCGAGGACGTGAAGTCGGCCATCATCGAGACCATCGGGGCTTCTGCCGCCTCTCCCGTGCCGAGGACGTAGACCGGCTGCTTTGGCAGGTCCATGGCCCGTGCTCGCTCGGCCGAAGTGATCACCAGCGCGCCACCGCCGTCGGTGACGAGGCAGCACTCGAAGAGATGCATCGGATACGCGATGAGGGGCGAGGCGAGCACGTCCTCGACCGTGATCAGGTCGCGCATCATCGCCCGTGGGTTTCGTGCCGCCCACTGGCGCTGGACCACTGCCACCGACGCGAGTTGCTCGTGGGTGAGTCCGTAGCGGTGCATGTAACGCAGAACGCCGATGGGGAACATCGTCGGTGGCCCCGTCACCCCGTACGGCGCCTCGAACTGACCTTGCGGAGACGAGCGGTCGCGCGATCGTTGCGATGCCCCGACCCTCGATCGACCGGACTGCCCGTGGGACACGAGCACCACCTCGCACAGGCCCTGCGCGATCGCCGCGGCTGCATGGCGCACGTGAAGCAGGAACGAGCAACCGCCCACCGACGTGAAGTCGATGTAACTCGGCGTGATGCCCAGGCTGTGGGCCACGGTGATCGGGGACTGTCCGGCTGCGGCGACCCCGTCGACAGCATGGATGTCGATCCCTGCGTCGTCGAGCGCGTTTCGTGCCGCCTCCGTGTGCAACTCGAGTTCGGACTTGTCGGGGATGATGCCGACCGTGTCGGTCTCGGCGGCACCGACGATCGCCACCTGTGCTCGCACGCTCATGGCTCCTCACCCGAGTCCGAGTCCGAGTCCGAGGCGGGGCGGAAGACGGGGATGCTCGAGTCCCCGCGAGCTTCGAAGGTGACCTCGAGCGTCATGTCGAGCACGAGCGACTCGGGTGTGTTCTCGATCCCGACGATGTTGGTCATCATGCGGGGACCCTCTTCGAGCTCGACCACGGCGATCGCGTAGGGCGCGTCCTCCTCGAAGCCGGGCGCCGGGCGGTGGTTGATGAGGTACGTGTGAAGGCGCGCTCGGCCGCTCACCGTCGTCCACTCCACGTCGGTCGAGCCGCAGTCGGGGCAGCCGCGTCGCGGATAGAAGTAGTGGCGCCCGCACGACCTGCAACGCTGGATCCGAAGTTCGCCCCGAGCCGCACCTTCCCAGTATGGAAGGGTCTCGGGTGTCGGCTGCGGCACGGGCTTGCTCAGCACGGGCTTGCTCAGCACGGGCTTGCTCAGCACGGGCTTGCTCGGCACGGGCAAAACCTCTCTGACCAGTCGCCGTCGAACTTTGCCGTCAGCGCCCGGACGAAGACTGCGCAGTCGGTGCGGGAGTTCGGGCCGCTGCCACGACCGGTCGGAAGTTGCGCTCTACGAGCTCGGCGAGCTTGCCGAGATCCCAAGGGGAAGCAGAGGCGACCTGGCGGACGACGTGTGGGGTGTCGTAGAGGCCCACCTCGTAACCCCTCGCCGAGATGATCTGGCCCGTGCACCAGTCGGCGCGGTCGCTGGAGAGGTAGGCGACGATCGGTGCGATGTTGTCGGGCGAGCGCTCGTCTGCCGTCGCGGTGGTCCTTCGGCGTGATTCGGGGACCGAGTCGGTCATTCGCGTCGCCGCGCCCGGGGAGATGGCGTTGGCCGTGACTCCGTACGGCGCGAGCGCGTTGGCGCACGAATAGGTGAGGCCGACGACCCCCATCTTGGCCGCGGCGTAGTTGGCCTGGCCCGGCGATCCGTTCAGCCCCGACACCGAGGTGAAGTTGATGAGACGGAAGTGCCCGTCTTCGTCGCGCAGTTGACGCCAGTAGGCGGCCGCGTGGCGGGTGGTGACGAACGTACCCCGGAGGTGGACTCGCACGACGTCGTCCCACTCCTCCTCGGTCAAGTTGAACACCATGCGGTCGCGGAGGATGCCTGCGACGTTGACCACCACGTCGAGCCGACCGAAGCTCTCGATGGCCTGTCGGAGCAATTCGCCACCAGCCGCGAAGTCCGACACGTCGCAGCCGTTCGCGACGGCCTGCCCACCGGCCGCCTTAATCTGCTCGGTGATTTCGTGTGCGGGTCCCTCGTCGGGGCTGGTCCCGTCGACGGCGACTCCGAGGTCGCTCACGACGACCCGGGCGCCCTGCGCCGCGAGCAGCCGGGCCACCGACGCGCCGATGCCGCGCCCGGCTCCCGTGACGATTGCGACCTTCCCCTCCAAAGTCCCCATCTCGGTCAACGTACCGGCTCCGAGTCACCAGGCGTAGTGGACGGCGGGCCCACCGGCACGCGGACTCCGAGCTCCTCCAAGAGAGCCGCGCTCGTGACGACCCTCCCGGTCAGAGACCGGGGAGGCGCGCTCGCGAGCAGCAGGGCCGCCTCGGCCATCACTGCCGGCTGCTCGACCCGCTCGGGCGGAGAGTCCGGGGACACGAGTCCGTGGAACAACGTGCCAGGTGTCGGCACCACCTTCGCCGGCGAAAGAGCGTTGACAGCGATCCCGTCGTCGTAGAGCTCTGCGGCCAACCCGGTGCTCAGTCTTTCCAGCGCCGCCTTGCACATCCCGTAGACCGTCCCTCCGGCAACAAAGCGCGCGCCGGGTGGAAACGTCGGGTGTTGCGACGCGCGCGACGACACGTTCACGATCCAACCCTCGCCGCGCCGGCGCATTCCCGGGAGCACCAGTTGCGCGAGGTGCACCGGCGCCTTCACCTGCACCTCGAACATCAGGTCGAATCGGCGCAGCTCGAAGTCGCCGACCTGTCTGAAGAAGGTCACCGCCGCGTTGTTGACCAGGATGTCGACCGGTCCTGCTTCTGATTCTGCGACCGCCACGAGCCTTTCCCGATCGGCGGCCACCGAGAGGTCGGCGGTTGCCACAACCGCACGACCTCCCACGCGCTCCACGGCTTGCGCGGTCTCCCTGAGCGTCCCCGGGAACCGTGGATCGGCGAGCTCCGACGTGCGGGCGGCCACCACGACCGTCGCCCCTTCGGACCCGAGCCGCTGCGCGATCGCTGCACCGATGCCGCGGCTTGCCCCGGTCACCATGGCCACCCGGCCGCTCAGGCGGCCGCTCGAGGAAGTACCCATCAACACAGCCCCAAGATCTCGACGTCCCACTCGACGTCCCACTGCACCGTAACCGAGGAGTGATCGCCGGGGCGATGCTTGTAGGGTCGTGTGCTGTCAAAGAGGGGATGCTCATCGCCAGCCACCGGAAGCTCGGCTCGGAGGTGCGGGAAATGGCTTTAGACCGTGAGCGCATCACTTGAGCGCGACTGACGGGCACGGAGACCGGCGCGCCGAGCTCACGAAGAAGGGGTTGGTGCTGAGCTGGTGGGCGGAGGAGAGGCCCGACTCCCCGGCAATCGTGAGCGAGCATGGAGACAGGACCTTCTCGCAGCTCGACGCGCGTGCCAATCAGCTCGTCAGAGCTCTCAGGAAGCGTGGGGTCGGACCCGGGGACTCGGTGGCTCTCGTGTGCAGCAACCGACCGGAATTCGCCGAGGTCGTCGCGGCCTGTGGTCGCAGCGATTTCCGCCTCACCCCGATCAACTGGCATCTGTCGGCCGACGAGGCGGCCTACATCGCAGACAACTGCGAGGCAAAGGCCGTCGTCTGCGAGCTGAGCCTCGGCGGCTCGTCAGAAGGTGCGGCGTCGGCCCCCGGAGCTCGAGTGAGGTTCGCCGTCGACGCTTCCGGCCCAGGGTTCGAGTCATATGAGGACGCAGTCCGCGACGAGGACGATTCCCCGATCGCAGATCCGGCGCTCGGGTCGGTGATGCTCTACACCTCCGGAACCACCGGACGACCCAAAGGTGTGGAACGTCCGCCCGTAGCCGCCAGCGCCCTCGCCGTCAACATCTACGGGTATCGCGAGGACGGCACCGACGTTCACCTGTGTACCGGACCGCTCTACCACGCGGCGCCTTTGGCGTTCTCCTTGCGCCTGCCTCTTGCGTTCGGCTGTGCGGTCGAGCTGATGCACTCCTGGGACGCGGAACAGACGCTCCGGCTCATCGAGCGCCATCGAGTGACCCACTCCCACATGGTTCCGACGATGTTCCACCGGCTCCTGTTTCTTCCCGAGCCAGCGCGGACCCGGTAC
>DAIQQK010000141.1:0-7750 GCA_036786835.1 Acidimicrobiales bacterium
CAAGAGCCAGGACTTCGTCATCGGCGGCGACCCGCTGGGCATGGGCCTGGGCACGCTGATCCGCCACTGTGCGCCCACCTTGAAGACGCCTGGAAGACGGCCTGTCTCCGCCAGCCGGTAGGCGGTGCTCGTGCCGATGGCCAGTCGTCGGGCCGCCCAGGAGATGGTCTGTACGTCTTCGGGTAGCGCCATATTCATCACCCGCCCCGCTCTTCATGGCCAGTGCACTCCCGGCCCGGCTCTTGATCGAGGCCGGTTTGCACACCTTCGTTCTCCTCGACCCTGTACTTCATGGGGATTCCCTCCATGACTCAGTCACCTCCTGCCCGCCTCCGACCGTGAGTTCGGGACCGCCAACCCCCCCAAAGCCATGCGAACGATGCACGGCTTGGGACCTCCTCGTGAGCTTTGCGACGCGACCTCACCAGATTCCTCACCAAAACCCTCACCACCAACGACCTCGTGGGATTCCGGGCCCTCGAGAGTGACGGCACGGACACGTCCTACGAGCGGCCGAACGTCCAGGCGTGCGAAACGAGCGGTTCTAGAACGCGCTCGATCCTGCTGGCAGGCGACCTATCCTTGAGGTCAACGGGCCTCGCCGGGTGCCCGAAGCTCTCCACCCGGTCCTTCTCCCTAGAGCGCTCGAGCAAGCGCACACGCCTGCCGCTACCCGACAAGCCGCTCCTCGTTTTGACGAACGTGGGATCCGCTTGCGCGCAGTTGCACTAAAAGGCGGCCGCGCCCTCTTTGCTGTCAGCCGAACGCTGGTGCCATGCGTGCCGACCCTGATGAGCCTGGACCCACATTCGAGCGCGTTTCGGCCAGACAGGCGCGCCAGGGACCGTGAAGGTGCATGAGGTTCTTCGAGTTTGAAGTGAGGTGAGGTCGGTGGTGAGGGTTTTGGTGAGGTTTTTGGTGAGGTCTCTGCTCACACTTGGCCGGGTGGCGAACGTTTACGGGATTCGGTGGCCCGCCCAACGACTGCCCAAATCAGCGATCCCGGCCTCGGTTGTCGATGCATTGAGCCACATCCCGCCGGGGTATGAGAAGAGTCGTAGGACTCCGAGTAGTGGTCATCGTCAGAAAGCGAGGGCCATGACATCAATGGCGGGGAGGGTGCTCGCCCCAGGGGTAACCGGGAATTCTCTGCCGCGCCTGCAGCAACGGAGTCGCATTGCACTCGGCCCAATGTTGACGGTCCTGCTCGGAGCGGCGGGACTGCTCGGTGCATGTTCGTCGTCCCCCTCGTCGTCGCCTCACGCAGTGAACGACGGGGCAACCAGCACCGATCCCGCGGCGGCGGTAGATGCCGCCGTGATCGCGGCGTGGCGGGGCGCTGAAAACGCTTTCTACGAAGCGGAGGCCGACCCGCAAGGGCTTTACTCCCCGACCCTTGCGGCCACCATTGTTAACCCCGAGCTCCAGATGATTAAGGCCAGCCTCGCGGGAGACGAGACGGAGGGATTCATCGGTAAAGGGAGTTGGAATCTTGGATCGCCGCGGGTCGTTTCGCTCGGTCCGACCCAGAGCCAACCCACGACCGCAACCGTGGTCTCCTGCATCGATGACTCCGCCATCTTGTGGAACGAGCACACCAGCCAACCCGCATCCGGCGCCGCGGGCACTCCCGATTGGGAGGGGGAGACCTCGACGATGATCCTCACGGCATCGGGGTGGAAGCTTTCTCAGCAACAGGCGGTGGCGAACGTTACGAGATCGATCGCATGCGCTGGCATCGCCTCCTGAGCCCCGCTGTGATCGGAGCGGTCACGATTGGAGTGGTCGCGAGCTTCGCTCGTCCTGCGATGGCAGGAGAAGGAACCGCCCAGGGCAATGGATCCGTTTCCGATGGCCAGATCTCGGCATCGGCCAGCGCATCGTCTTCGGGCGGCTCGTCCTCACCAGACCCGAGCGGATCTGGGGCTGCAGACTCAGCTCCGCCACCACCATGTCCAGAGGTCCCCGCTCCGCCTGACATCGCAGCCGCACTCGGCTCTGGATTGACGGGCCAGGGCACCTGGTACGTCCCGAGTTGTTCGATCGGATACTGGTCTTCGACTCCGACACCGGCGATCTGGGTTCCGGCCGGACAGGCGCCTGGCGCAGCACCCTCTGTGCCCGCGCTCCTTCAGCAAGCTCTAGGCCAGGCCGCTCTCGTGGACCCGAGCATCGTGCTCAACCCACCGGGCAAGCAGATCGTGAACGAACCGTCGTGGCTCGCGATCACGTCTGGGAACTGGCAGGCGGTGGTGGCCTCCGCGTCAGCAGGGGGCGTGACTGCGACGGTTAGCGCTAACCCCGAGACCGTCGTCTGGAACCTGGGTGACGGGAACAGCATCACTTGTCCCGGCCCCGGGGTCCTCTACGACTCGAACGAACCCGCCGCAGCACAGTCGACGTACTGCGCCTACACGTGGCGGACCTCGTCCGCGAACCAGCCCAACGAGGCATACAACGTCACAGCGACTATCGAGTACGAGGTGACGACCACGGTCACCGGAGCTCCCGATCCGACACCGGACTTGGGAGTGCATCCGGGCCCGAGCGCCCAAGAAGCGGTCCAGGTCTCCGAGGTCGAGGCCCTGGGCACGAACCCCTGATCATTGGAGGTGGCAATGCCGACAACCACGACGCGCACCCAGGGAAACGGCCAGGCAGCCCGCCTCGACCTCTTGGAGCGCCTGTCCCCGGCACCGACGCGTCGGCGAAAGACTCGCTCGCGGGTGCTTTGGACCTCCGGGTTCGCAGTCGTTTGTGGTGTGGCCTTCGCTGGCCTGTACATGTCAGCCGGCTCGAGACACCCCGTGCTTGCGATCGCCCAGCCGGTCCAACAAGGTGCACGCATCACCGCCGCGGATCTCCGCCTCGTCAGGGTGGCGAACGACCCGGGCCTCTCGCCCATCCCGGCGGCGCAGGAGGCGGCCGTCGTCGGGAAGCGAGCCTCCGTACCGCTCGTGCCCGGCACACTCCTCACCCCTGAGGACCTCTCCTCCGGGTCCTTGATCGGGGCGAACCAAGCTTCAGTGGGCTTGGACCTGAAGCCTGGACAGTTCCCCGCAGGACTCGCGCCAGGGGACTCGGTCATCGTCATCCAGACCTCTGCGCAGGGTCAGGGGACCGCTGCAACGACGAGCACCGCGGGCACCACGAACGTGCTCGTCGACCAGGCGAGCGTCTTGTCGGTCGACTTTCCGAGCGCTAGCTCCGGCAGCTCCGACGAACAGGTGACGCTCGCCCTGCCCGCGGACATCGCGTCCCAGGTCGTAATGGCAGCCTCAGCAGGCGAGATCGCTATAGCGGGACTCGGACCTGGGGCCGGCTCTTGATGCTCCTATGCGTCTCGGGCACAAAGGGTGCACCGGGCGCCACGACCGTGGCGCTCGGGCTTGCCCGGCTGGCGAGCTTGACCCGCCGCACGCTCCTCGTCGAGGCAGACCCCCAAGGAGGATCGATCGCCGCCCGGTTCGGACGCGCACCCGAGCCGGGACTCGCCACTCTCGCGGCCTCCGGTCGACACGCCATCTCATCTCGTCTGCTGGCCCAGAACCTTCAGGCAGAATCAGAGAACCTCGAGCTTCTTCTCGCCCCGAGCTCTCCCAGTCACGTGCGGGGCGCGCTGCGAGCGATCGGCGAGCGACTGGCGTCGGAACTCTCGAGCGACGACACCGCAGACGACGCTGTAGCGATAGCCGACCTCGGCCGGCTGGAGGACGAGTCACCGGCCAGGACGCTCGCCGATGCAGCTGACCGGGTCGTCTTCGTCACCCACCCCACCCTGGAAGGGGCGGACGCGCTCTTCGTCCGCACAACCGAGCTACTCGAACTCCGGGACAAGGCGATGGTCATGACCGTGGGGGAGGCGCCCCCGCGCACCTACGAATCGACCGAGGTCTCCGCTGTGCTCGGGGTTCCCCTCGCGGCGAGCCTCCCGTTCGATCCCGTGGGGGCGGCCTCTGTCTGGTCGCGGCGAGACCTGGGGAAGGTTCGCCGACGGGGCCTTCTCCTCGCGCTCGCAGGGGCGGCCGAGCGCCTGGGGATCGATACGCCGAGACCAGAGCGTCCTCCCACCCGATCACACCGACTGGCACACAGCACGGCACGCGAGCCGTCGTCGACCGAGGCCGTCACGTGAGCCGCACGCCGCTCGATCTCAGAGAGCTCGCGCCCCGACCGTCTGAGCGCGACGGCAAACGGACCTCTCCTTCGCCCGACGTCGACGCGGAGCTCGTCCAACAGATGAGATCCGAGGTGGCAGAGAAGCTCGCGGCCGCTCCACCGGAGCAGGTCGCAGGCTCCAACAGGGACCGACTCGCCGACGACATGATCGCGAAAGCGCTCGAGGCACATGCGCGCCGCTCCATCGAGCGCGGCGATCCGCCACTCGGGGTGGACGAGGAGGTGGAACTCGCCGGGGCGGTGCGCGCAGCGCTTTTCGGATACGGCCGACTCGAGCGGCACATGACGGCGTCTGTGACCGACATACACGTCGTCGGAAACGACCCTGTGTTCTTGGAGTTCGCCGACGGGACGAAGGGCCGGGGCGACGCCGTCGTCGACACCGACGAGGAGCTCATCGACCTCGCGAGGACCATCGGGAGAAGTGGAGGACAGAGCGAGGGTCGGCTCGACTACGCGCACCCCACTCTTAGGCGCCAGCTCAACGACGGAAGCCGATTCTTCGCCGTCGCCTGGATCACGCCTCGCCCGCATCTCTTCATCCGAAGGCACCTGCTGCTGGACGTGGTCCTCTCTGACCTCGTGGGACTCGGCACGCTGAGCAAAGAGCTCTGCGAGTTCCTTGCGGGGGCGGTGAAGGCACGTCTGAACATCCTGATCGCGGGTGCCGGCGGGTCGGGAAAGACCACCTTGTGCAGGGCGCTCGCCGCGGAGATGGACGTTGACGACCGCATCGTCACCATCGAGACCGAGTACGAGCTCGCCCTCGACCGCTTCCCAGAGCGCCACAGCGAGGTCGTCGCCTTGGAGGCCAGGGAGGCCAACGTCGAAGGAGCAGGGGCGGTGAGCTGCGCAGACCTCGTGAGATACCAGACGACCATGAAGGCGCAGAGGCTCGTGGTCGGCGAGGTGCTCGGGGCCGAGGTCATCCCGATGCTTAACGCCATGCACTCGGGCGCCGCTGGCTCTATGTGCACGGTCCACGCGAACTCATCGGCCGACGCCTTCTATCGCCTCGGTCTCATGGCCCTCCAAGCGCCCGAGCACCTGGAGTTTCCCCACACCTACGCGACGGCCGCACGCGCACTCGACCTCGTGCTGTTCCTGAAGCAGCTCCCAGGCGGCAGGCACGTGATCACGAGCGTGCGCGAGGTGACCGGCTTCGATTCTCAGGTGACCACCAACGAGATCTTCGAACACGGAGGCGGCGGCCTTGCCACTCGCAACTCGGTGTCCTTGACCGACTCTACGCGGCGCGTCCTGGCCGACGTCGGCTACTCAGAGGCCCTCTGGTGAGCGTGCTCGCCTGGGTGCTGGGCGCCGGCTTCGCGACGTCGGTGGCCCTCGCAGTCGGCGCGTTCAGAGCGTCTCCCGAGCCTCAGAGGCAAGGATTTCCGATGTGCTTCGCACGCCCGGCAGACCTCCCCCTGCGCCTCGCACTGGCCGGGCTCGGTGCTCTTGTCCTCGGACTTCTCACGCGCTGGCCCGTCGCCGCTGCGGGAGGTGCCGCGCTCGGGTTCTTCTCGAAGGAGCTCACCTCACCGAAGAGCGTGCGCCACGCCCCGATCGAGCGAACGGAAGCCATCGCGGTGTGGGCCGAGCAGCTGCGAGACACGATGGCCGCAGCTTCTGGGCTCCAGCAGGCGATCGTGGCGACCGCCTCGCTCTCTCCCGAACCCATCCGCAAGGAGCTGCAGGCGCTGTCGCTTCGCGCCGAGCGCGAGCCGCTCACCCCGCTTCTCCTCCTGCTCGCAGAGGAGCTGCGCGACCCGACGGCGGACCTCGTGATAACGGCGCTCGTGCTCGCTTCATCGGGGGAGGCCCAGGACCTGAGCGAGGTGCTCTCCCAGATTGCTGCCTCAGCGAGGGACGACGCCACGATGCGCCGCTACGTCGACGCGTCGCGAGCGAGGACCCGCACCGCTGTGCGCACGATCACCGCCATCGCGCTGCTAACGCTCGTCGGGCTGCTAGTCGTCGGACACGGTTACCTGCGCCCGTACTCGAGCGCGGTCGGACAGGTGGTCCTCGCCGTCGTCCTCTCCTGCTACGGCGCAGGCGTGTGGATCCTCCAGCGCATGGGACGCGAGGCGCCGCCTGAGCGCCTACTCGCCCCGACGAGCGGTAGCAGGTCCCGATGATCCTCACGATCGCGCTCGGCGCCGGCTTCGGTGTCGCGGCGGCCACGTTTTTGTACGCCCTCGCCCCTTCTCCTCCCCGGCTCGATCGCGCTCTCGCCGCCCTCCACCGCCCTGCGAGCGCGCAAGACGCGGCCGAGCACCAGGACGCAACCCTCCGTATCCGCCTGGCGCGCGCCCTCGGGATGGAGCGCCTCGTCAATCCTCGGGTCCGGGCGGACCTCGCCATCACCGGGCACGACGAGGCCTGGCATCTCTCGTGGGGCCTGACCCTCGGGCTCCTCGGTCTCGCGACCGGTCCTGTCCTCGAGGCCGTCGCCGTCCTCTCGGGTGCGAGCCTCCCTTGGGCGCTCCCGCTGTGCTTCTCGTTGGTCGCAGGTCCCGTCGGCGCCCTGTCCCAGGTGCTGTCTCTTCGCACCGAGGCTGCGAAGAGACGCTCCGACTTCTCCTTCGCCCTCTCGGCCTGGCTCGACCTTGTGGTCGTCTCCATGGCCGCCGGCAGGGGGACTGAAGGTGCGCTCGTCCTCGCCTCGGACTCGGGCTCGGGCTTCGCGTTCGACGCGATCCGGAGGGCGCTAGAGCGAGGAAGGTTAAGGGGCATTGCGCCCTGGGACGCGCTCGACGAGCTCGGCTCGGTGCTCGGTGTCGAGGAGCTCTGCGGAATCGCCTCCTCGGTGCGCCTGGCGGGATCCTCCGGGGCCAAGGTCCGCAGCTCACTGGCCGCCCGGGCGAAGGCAGTGCGCGAGCGCGGTCTCACAGAGGCGCGCGCCGCAGCCGAGTCCGCCACAGAGCGCATGTCGGTGCCGGTCGTGCTGCTCGTGCTCGGGTTCATCGTCCTCATCGGGTGGCCGGCGGTCATCCAGATCACCACCCAGCTCTGAAATCGAAGACAAGAGGGGGGAAACAGAAAGGAGAAGGTTCGTGGGACTTTTGGAGACGTTTCTCTTCACTTGGATGGGCCTCGTCCGAAGCGTTCGCCGCGCGGCCAGAGATGAGGAGGGATACACCACCCAGGTCGTGATCATGACGGCGCTGCTCGCAGCCCTCGCGATCGCCGTGGGGATCATCATCACGACGAAGGTCTTGGCCAAGGCCAACTCGATCGATCTAAACGGCGGAGGCCAGTGACCAAGAGGCTGTCGCCGAGGCGCGACGAACGGGGCCAGACGGAGCTCGTCATCGTCTTCCCCGTGGCGATGCTCCTCGTCCTCCTGCTCGTGCAGGGAGCCCTGTGGTTCTTGGGGCGCTCGGTGGCTACCGACGCCGCGGCGGACGGGGCCCGTGCCGCGGCCGTGGTCGGTGGGACCGACGCATCCGGAGAGCAGGCGGCGCAGAGCGACCTTCGCCAGCTCGCCGGGCCGATGCTTCACGCCACGACGGTCACTGCCACGCGATCGGCCGGGCGCATAGAGGTCACGGTGAGCGGGACAGCG
>DAIQQK010000027.1:0-31650 GCA_036786835.1 Acidimicrobiales bacterium
TGTCGGCTGGCGGGAACCACAGGTCCCACTGGGCGAGCTCGCCCGGTCGGTATTCGGTGCGCCCCGATGGGTCGGGCGGAAGATAGAGCGGGCGCAGCTCGCGCACGCGCTCCTTCAAGACCGTCATCGAGCGCGTCCAGCCGATGCGCTCAGCGATCACGGTCGCGGGCATCCTCGGCGTCGCCATGAGCAGGCGTCTGATCTCTGGTTCGACGTCGTCGACGATCGAACCCGTCCTCTCTCTGCGATACGCAGGCGGTTCCTCAGAGCGCAGCGCCGCGCGCACGGTGTTCCTCGCCACGCCCACCTGGCGGGCGATCTCTTTGATCGACAGACACTCTGACCTCGACAGCCGTCGGATCTCGGCCCAATCCTCCACGTTCAGCACCCTTCTCCCTCCCTGGCTCGCCTCCGAGCCAGGGTCCACGGATCCACTGCACAACTGGTGGACCCGCCAGGGGGTCAAAATTCGGGCGTCGATAGAGGGTCAGTATTCAGCCGTCGCCGACAGTCTGCCGGCTAGCTGCCCAGTGGATATCAGGCACGTAGAGGGTAGAACGATGGCAGCGAAGAGGCTTGCACCCCAAGCACGAGGATCTTGCTTGCCACTCCCAAGCGCAGCGGTGAACCAAAGCCTCGTCAGTGATTCCGAAGCCAACTCCGGGGTCTCTAGTCGGCGATCAGAGAGGGGGGTATAGGGAGTACACCTGATGCACTAGGTGCCGAATTCGCCTCAAGCCACCTCGACCACGTCTGCAGTAGCCGAAGGCGGGGGGACCGACTCGCCGTGCTGACGGAGCGATTCCAGGTGCAGGCTTATCGCCTCGGCGATGTTGGCTCTGACTTCGTCGTCGGTCCGACCCGTGGCTACGCAGCCCGGGAGGTCGGGTACGTACGCCGAGAGGTTCCCGTTCGCTCGCTCGATGACTACCGCATAGCGGCTCATCTATCTGTCCCTCCAGCCTGCCTGACGACGGATCGACCCCAGAGTACCTGGGGCCAGATCGTCTCCCAGGTTGCCCGGGACCGTGACGGTTCCGGGACGCTCCGAGTGACGATATTGACGGTGGCCGCCCACCTGGCGATCCAACCTCCAGCCGTCCCGCTCGAGACGGCGGATGACCTCTCGGACCTTCACGGTCCGTCAGGCCCGGACAGTTCGAGCGCTCGGCCGAGAGTGGCGGCTGCCTCGCGGTCCCTCGACGGGAGCACGTGGCTGTAGACCCGGAGGGTGATGCCCGCGTCCGCATGACCGAGACGGCCCGCCACCGTGCGCACATCGTGTCCCGCAGCGATGAGTTGTGTCGCCGAGAAGTGGCGAAGGGCGTGCAGGTGGGTGTCCACACCAGCCGCCTTGGCGATCCGTGCCGTGAACTTGGTGACGACGTCCGGACGTATCGGCTCGGAGCCGACAGGGGAGATGCTGAACATGAAGGCGTCGGGAGGCAAGGAAAGACGGAGTTGCTTCGCCAGCGAGTCCACAACCGTCCGGTACCGACGAAGGACCGCCAGGCCGAGCTCGTCGAGAGCCACCCGCCGTATCTGGTGGGTCTTCGTGGCCTTCTCGGCCCACCCTCCGCCTTCGGTCTCGTACACGGACCGAGCAATGGTGAGGAGCCCCTCACTCCAATCGAGGTCCGACCATCGAAGAGCGCACAGCTCTCCCCGGCGAGCGCCGGTGAGCGTTCCTACCGCAAGGAGCGTCCCCAGGGCAGGCTCGACCCGCTCTGCCTCGGTGAGGATTGCTCGCACCTCCTCGATCGAGGGGACACGGATCGGCGCTGCGTGCACTCTCGGAGGTGACGCATCTTGAGCGACGTTGGTTGCGACCATCTGCCATTTGCGTCCTTGATGCAGAGCAGCAGCGATCAAGGCGTGGACTCTGCGAACGGTTGTCGCCTTGTTTCCCTTGGCGGTGAGCTTGGCGTACAGAGCATCGAGTTGACGAGCGGTGAGCCTCGACAGACGGACCTTGCCGAGTTCCGGACGCACGATCCTGTCGGCCATGTCGCGGTACTTGCGCAAAGTCGTCGGGGACCTTCCGGATGCCTCGCAGTGCGTAAGCCAAATATCGAGGAGTTCGCCGACGGTCTCTCTTCCCGAGCTGATGTTCCCCGTCGAGACTTCGTTGACGAGCTTGGCGAGCTGGCGCTCCGCGAACGCAGTTTTGTCTCTCGTGCCCGGTGGCACCCGAACCGTGCGCGTCACCTGCTTCGGTGATCCGTTCGCACCGCGTAGCCCGATGTAGACGCGCAGCTTCCACACGCCGGGCCGGATCTCGGTCCTCGACCCCGTCAGTTCTCGTGGCACGTCGCCGCCATCGATCTCACCGGCGTCGACTTACCCGAATTAGTCCGGAATTAGTCCTTACGCCGTCGTCGAGCAGTTGGCCAGAGAGTGACAGGGCCTCTAGCAGGCAAAACGAGTGGGCCGCCCGGGGCTCGAACCCGGCACCTTGGGATTAAAAGTCCCCTGCTCTACCCGATGAGCTAGCGGCCCGAGACTTACGAGAAAACGCGCAAGACAATACCCGGCAACACTCTGGCTCCTTGAACCGTGGCGGGTCGATACCGCCCGGACGGCGCCGGCCAGGGCACCACTGGAGCTGGTTATCCCGGAGCCGGCTCCTTGATGACCATGCGCCCTCACGTCGTGTGAGCTGCAAGCGGTGCTCTAACGGTAGATGTTCACCGTCTCGTCAAGGCCCATGACACTCGGATCAGCCCGTCCGGTCGATACCAAGATGAAGGTCATGGGATCCCCTATGACGACCTGTCCACCGCCCCCAGAGACAGAGAACTTGTCAATGCCGTTCAAAGCCAGGGTCGCCGATCCCCATCCTTGATCCGTCAATACCTGGGCGATATGGGAGACCGAAGGGGCGAGCCCGTCACCGATCACCGTCGGTCGACCGACGGCGTTGCGGATGTCGTCGGCGTGGAGGTACGTGTCGAACCACAACGCTTCTAACCCGAACCCCAACGTGCCCGTTGTCCCACCTGGAGCGGGTGCCCCCCAGGTTGTGTCGTCGAATGCCTCGGCGAGGCCAATGGCGGTCCCGGTGCTCGCTTCTAGCTCATCTGCAAGGTCGATAGGAGATCTGCCCCTGCGTTCCGACACCTGACGATCTGTTGTCTCTGGAGTTCCGAGGCCGTCAAGGCGCAGGTTCACTACGTCGGTCAGCTGGCCTATGACGTGAGCTGATACGTCGGCAACGCGCCAACCATCACAGCGGCTCGGCTTCTGCCAGTCCTCGTCGGATATGTCACGAACCAGGGTGCCGAATGCTCGGTACTCGGTGAGCATCCCTGGAACCACCACTTCTCGGGACAGCGTCACGGCGTCCTCCTCTGTTCTCGATCCCAGATCGGCACAATACCGATCGCTCGCTCAATACCGTTTCGCCGAGGACTGTCGCCAACGGACCCAATCGTCCGAAAGCGCCGCCTCGCGATCGGATCGAACCGCTCAACCGTCCCGCCGTCTGCCACCTAAGTTGCGGTCTCCCGGTCGTCGCGGTCGTCGCGGTCGCCGGACGTCTCGGCGGCGACTCTCGAGAGAAGCAGGAACAACAGCGATACCAGGCCTTTGTAGTAGTCGGACCGCTCTTCGTCGATGGCTGCCATCTGCTCGAGACCGAAGACCGCTGCACGCCCGAGGTCGGCGAGCTCGCGCGCTCGCTCTGTGGACAGGTGGAGATAGGCGACGTTCTCCTCGATGAAACTCGCCATCTTCTCGCTCACCTGTCGCTCGAGGAGAGCGAGGCGGTTTCGTGCCTCGGGATTGCGCAGGGCATAGAGGCGCAGCTCGAGACCGAGCGCAAGGATCTCGGGCGGTACGAAGAAGAGCTTCTGCCATCTCGTCGCGGCAGCCACGGCTGCCGAGGTCGGATCTCCGTCGGGCTCCGCCTCCATCGCTTCGGCGATCCCGACGAGGCCCATCTCGTCTGAGCGGTCGATGACCGCGAACAAAAGCTCCTCCTTGCTACCGAAGTTGGAGTAGATGGCGCCCCTCGTGAACCCCGCCGCCTCCGCGATCTCGTCGAGCGAGGCCGCGTGGAATCCCTTGTGGGTGAACACATCGGCGGCGGCGGTGACGAGTGCGTCGCGGGTGAGCTGCCTGCGCCGTTCTGGGGTCAGCGGGTTCACGGGCACTACCCCATTATGGACTCCAACATACGTGCTTGACAATCAGATACGCGTCCGTATGATACACTGAAGGTAACAAGAGACGTATCTGTATGGCAGATACGAGAGCGTATATAAGGAGCTCACAGTGTCCCTCGGTACGAATGTCACCGCCAAGGGGGGGGACCCGGACGTGTTGGAGTCATTTCCACAGGAGTGGATCGCCCGTCAGGTGGCCTGGGAGAGGCGGCTCGAGGTGCTCGCCAGGCGGGCCGAGGCCGCTCTCGAGCAGACAGCCGGGACTACGGCAACGCCCGAGCGGGTCACTTGCACACCGGAGGGTCTCGCGGCCCCGCCTGCGAGAAGCATGACCGTAGCCAGCCTCACCAACGATGAGGTGCCTCATTCCTCGGTTCCCGGTGCCCGAGGTCGCGCGGGCTACGGCGTGCTCCACAGGCTGTTCGGCCGGCACCGGAGTGTCGCTGATTCGGGGCACCCCGGCCGGCGCACCCGCCAGGACATCGCCGCTTGACGGTCGGACGGGCGACGGTCGGACGGGCGACGGGCAGCAACTCAGCGGCTGGTCTTGAAGGAGATCTTGGAGCGACGGCGCTCGTTCACGTAGCCGTTGTCGACGAACCAACGGGCAGACTCCTCGATCGCCTCGACCGCAGGTCTAGGTGAGTAGCCCAGCTCGCTTCGCGCCCTCGAGTCGTCGAATGCCATACGCGTGGTCGACATGCGCGCCGCCTCCAGCGGGATCGAAGGATGGCGCCGAAGCAGGCGACCTTCCACCGTGTCCGACAGCCACGCCACCGCGAGCGACACCCCTCTCGGAACCTTCAGAGTCGGTGCCTTGAGCCCCGTCATGGAAGCGAGCCCGGACAACAGCCGCTCGAGCGAGAAGTTCTCGCCACCCAGGATGTAGCTGCGGCCGACGGCGCCGCGCTCGAGGGCGAGGATGTGGCCACGTGCGACGTCGTCGACGTGCACCACGTTGAGAACGGTGTCCACGTACCCGGGCACGCGTCCGTTCAAGTAGTCGAGCACCAGTCGGCCGCTCGGCGTGGGGACACGGTCGCGTGGTCCGAGCGGGAAGGTCGGGAGTACGAGAGACACCGGTAGGCCCTGTGCGGCAGCGCGCAACACCTCGTGCTCGGCGACGTACTTGGAACGCTTATAGGAGCCGAAGAGGTGGCTGACGTCGGGGTACGAAGTCTCGTCGGCGGTTCCTCCGCGTTCGGCGACCTCGAGACCGAGCGTCCCGACGGTGCTCGTGTAGACGAGGCGATCGGTTCCCGCGGCTCGGGCCGCTTCGAGGATGTTGCGGGTACCCCCGACGTTCACCCTGTAGAAGTCCGTCGGGTCTCGCGACCAGAACCTGTACAGCGCCGCCATGTGGAACACGGCGCGACAGCCCGCAACCGCCTTCTCGACATTGGTGGGGTCACGAACGTCGCCGGTCATCGTCTCGACGTCGATCCCGTCGAGATTGCGGACGTCCGCACCGGGCTCGAGGAGCGCCACGACGTGCTGACCGTCGCCGACGAGCGCGCGCGTCAACGCCGATCCGATGAACCCACTGGCACCCGTGACGAGCACCCTGTCGCCTTGTTCAAGCTTCACGAGCGTGCGCGGTGCAGAGAGCCCTTCGCGAGCGTCTTTCCGAACTCGAAGAAGAGTCCCGAGCCTTTCTGGGCGCTCGAGAGCACGTCGTCCAGGGCGTCGACGAAGTACTCCACCTCTTCCTCGCCGCAGACGAGCGGAGGGAGCAACTTGACGACGTTCATGTTGTCCGCCGCGACCTGCGTGAGGATCCCGTGCCGGTGGAAGAGCGGAACCACGATCAACTGGGAGAAGAGGGCAGTACGCATGGCCTCTATGGCCTTCCAACGGAGGCGAAGGGCGCGCGAGTCGGGCTCGCCGAACACGAGCCCGATCATGAGCCCTTTCCCACGCACCTCGTGCAGGTACTCGTAGCGCTCGACCAGGGGATCGAGCGCTTTGACGAAGGCATCCCCTGTGCGTCGTGCGCGGTCGATGATGTCCTCTTCGTCGAAGGCTTGCAACGTGGCCAGCCCGGCCACCATCGCCAGCTGGTTCGTGGCGAAAGTCGAAGAATGGACGACAGCGCGGTCCATCGAGCTGAAGACGCTGTCGGAAACCTTCGCAGAGCACATCATCGCCCCGACCGGGACGAAACCACCCGACAAGGCCTTCGACACGGTGACTATGTCTGGTTGGAGGTCCCAGTGCTCATGACAGAACAGCTTTCCCGTACGGCCCATGCCGGCCTGCACCTCGTCCATGACGAGAAGGGTCTTGTGCCTCCGGCAAAGCTCTTGCGCCGCCGGCCAGTACTCGTCCGGAGCGATGTTGACCCCTTTGCCCTGAATCGGCTCGACGATGAAAGCAGCGACGTCGCCTCGCTTCAGCTGAGCCGCAAGCGCATCGATGTCTCCGAAGCGCACCTGGTCGCAACCCGGCAGGAGCGGACCGAAACCGTCGCGGAACTCGGATCCACCGTTCAGCGAGAGCGCACCAGTGGTGAGTCCGTGAAAGGCGTGGTCGCAATAGAGGATGCGGTCGCGCTTGGTGGCACAACGAGCGAACTTGATCGCGCTCTCGATGGCCTCCGCACCCGAGTTCGTGAAGCAGACTCGTTCGATTCCCGAATGGGTTCTCGCAACGAGGGACTCGGCCAGGACCCCGGGGAGCAGCGAACAGTCCATCTGAACCAGGTTCGGCAGATCGGCGTCGATCGCCTCGTGAAGTGCCCGGGTGATACCCGGGTGCCCCCGGCCCAGCGCGAACACGCCGAAGCCCGAGAGGAAGTCGAGGTACCGGCGACCGTCGGCGTCGTAGAGGTAGCACCCTTCTCCGCGCTCGTAGAAGCGGTCGAAGGCGAGCGTCTGTAGGACCCGGGGGAGCTGTGGGCTCACGTACCGGGAGTGCAGGCGGAAGTTCTCCCCTTTGCGTTCCTTCAGTACCTGTGACAACTCGAACGGCATGTGGTTCCCCGAAATGGTCCCGTGCTCGGGGCGAGAACGAGAACGTCGTGCTAAACGTAGCTCGGCCCCGCGCGCACAAGGGCGTCTGGCGAACGTGGACGGACCATAGTGGTGCTCTCACCACCCCCGGACTCCGCAGGCCGTTAAATTGCCCCTGTGACAGACGCTTGGGACTCGGAGCCCGCCACCGACGTCGACATCGAGCTACTCGACTCGATAGAGGAGGAGCTGGACGAGGTGGAACGCACTCTCGCCCGGCTCGACGACGACGGTTCCTGAAGGCGGTCTCGACCAGAACCGAAGATGGAGCCCCGGGCTACCCCTTCTTGGTCTCCCAAAAGATGTTGGCGATCTCGTCGATCGAGTCGAGCAGCTTCTGTCCTTGCGCGGGATCCTGTGATTTCTTCGCCAGCCCGGCTTCCTTCGTGGCGCTCCAGAAGAGGTCGTGCAGCTGGGGGTACTTCTCCTTGTGCTCAGGCTTGAAGTAGTCGGTCCACAGGACCCAAAGGTGCTCCTTGACGAGGTTCGCCCTCTCTTCCTTGATCGAGAGGCATCGTGCCCTGTAGTCGTCGACGGTCTCTGTTGCCGACTTCATCTTGTCCGCGCCCTGGTACCGCTCCTGGATCGCCTTGACCGACTGCGCTTCGACGCGCGCCTGGGAGGGGTCGTACACCCCACAAGGGAGGTCGCAGTGTGCGAACGCGGTCGGCGGGGCGACGACCCGGTCGACGGCGCGAAGCAGTCGGTCCACGATGCTCGTGTGCAGGATGTTCATCTACTGGTCTCCTTCGTGGGGTGAGGTGCGATGACCGGTTGTTCGTCCACCATACCCAGCAGCCGGCGTCCGTGACCCTGGTGACCAGCCCGTCGACCCGTTCCGGTGCGCTTGCAGTCGCAGCGATCCTGAGCGCGGGAGTCGTCCTGGGGCTTGCGGCCCTTTTGCGACCCCGCCGAGTGATCGTGGCCGGGAGAAGCATGGAGCCCACCTTCGTGGCGGGGGACCGTCTGTTGGTGGCGCGCACGAGCCCGCCAAAAGCGGGGGACTTGGTCGCCTTGAGGGATCCTCGCGACCGCTCACGTCTGATCGTCAAACGGGTCGCGGCGGTGCGCCGGGGCGAGGTCATAGTCCGGGGGGACAACGCCGACGCGAGCGTGGACAGCCGAGTGTTCGGGCCGGTTCCCAATGGCGAGATCCTCGGCAAGGTCGTGCGGCGCTATGCCCCCGCGTCGAGAGCGGGACCCGTTGGTCGAGGGTCTGTCGAGCACGCGAAGAAGCTGCTCAAGACCCGGCGCGGTACGATCCCCCCATGACGTCGTTGGAGACACAGCTCGAGCGACTGCTCGCACCGGATTACCTCGACGGTATCGAAGAGATCTCCCTCGAGAAGGTTCGCGAGATGCGTGGGGAGTGCCAGGAGGCTGAGACGGCAGTCTCCTACCTGCGTCGGATGGCCCAAGGACGCCTCGACATCGTCCATGCATACCTCGACCGAGGCGAGAACGAGGCTATCGGTGGCCTCGACTCGCTCGTCGAGAAGCTTCCGCAGATCATCTCCTCGGGTCCGCAACGCCCCGCCGGCTACGGACGGCTCCCCTCCCAGATGTCACCGGACATGGAGGGAGACTTCGCGGCCGAGGTTGACAAGATCCTCGATGCCGACCGCATAGCAGCGCTGGACACGATGGGCAGAGAGGAGCTTCTGGAGCTCGCCGAGAGACTGAGCGAGGTCGAGAGCCGTAGCTCCAACGAGCGGCGCGCCCTGCACGAGAGGATCGACAAGCTCCAGTCCGAGATCGTGAGCCGCTACAAGACCGGGGAGGCCTCTGTAGAGGGCCTGCTCGCCTGAGGAGGCTCTTCGGGACGCGATGGCGGTGCCGAAGCAGCTACCCGACAGATGGCGCGACCTCGGTTCGTTCATTCGTGAGCAACGCGGCATGGCGCGCCTCTCATTGCGACGACTGTCGGAATTGGCAGGCATCTCAAACCCGTACCTCAGCCAGATCGAACGCGGCCTGCGCCGTCCGTCCGCGGAGATCCTCCAGCAGATAGCAAAGGCGCTTCGCATCTCGGCCGAGACGCTCTACGTGCAAGCCGGCATCCTCGAACCCGGGGGAGAGGCGCCGGATCTCTCGCGTGAGATCCTGGCCGACCCGTCTTTGAACGAGGACCAGAAGCAGGCGCTCATGCGCATCTATCTCTCCTTCCGGCACGAGAACGCTCCAGAGGACGACCCGAATGCAGGCGAGCCCTCACAGCCGCCGGCCCCCGAGAAGGCGCAGTGAAAGACTCGATTCAGGACCGCCTCTCGAGCGCCCCATGCCTCGCCCCCGGTAGCTGCGGACGCAACCACCGGTAGGCTTCGCCCGTGCGACGCCTGGCCGTCCTCTCCCTGCACACCTCGCCCTTGGCCCAGCCAGGCACAGGGGACGGCGGTGGGATGAACGTCTACGTTCGAGAGCTTTCCACTGCCCTCGCCCGCGCCGGCGTGGAGTGCGATGTGTACACGAGGGCGTGGTCCGCCGACCTTCCGGCCACCTTGACGGTCGAGCCCGGGCTGCGAATCCATCACGTTCCCGCGGGTGAGCTGAGACCGATCCCGAAGGAGCGTCTCCCCGAGGTGGTCGATGAATTCACGGACAACGTACTGTCCCTCATGGCCTCCGGTGTTGGCGTCGACTCCGTCTTGCATTCCGACACGGGCTTCGACGCGCTTCACGCCAATTACTGGCTCTCGGGTCTGGCGGGGCACAGGATCAAGCACGAGTTAGACCTCCCGCTTGTCTCCACCTTTCACACCCTTGCACGCGTTAAGGCAGAGGCAAGCCCCGAGGAGATGTCGAATGACCAGCCGCACAGGCGAGCCGAGGCGGAGGCCGCGGTCATGGCCTGTTCGGAGGTCGTGCTTGCGTCGTGCACGGTGGAGGCCGAGCAACTGGCCGCGCTCTACGAAACGGACCCTACCCGCATTCGTGTCGTCCCGCCGGGAGTGGACCATGCGTTCTTCGGTCCCGGGGACCGCGCACAGGCACGCCGGGCGCTCGGTCTGCCTTCGGACGTTCCCGTGCTCTTGTTCGTCGGAAGGATCCAGCCGCTCAAGGGAGCTGCGGTAGCTCTGCACGCGCTTGCGGTGATGCGGCAGCATCCACGTGCCCGGCTCGTGGTCGTCGGCGGCCCGAGCGGACCGCACGGCGATCAACACCTCGGTTACGTACACGATCTCGCCGAGAGCCTGGAAGTGGCCGACCGGGTTCGATTCGTCGATCCCCAGCCACACGAGCTCCTCTCGACTCACTACCGCGCTGCGGACGTCTGCATCGTTCCGAGCCGCTCGGAGTCCTTTGGTCTGGTGGCCCTCGAAGCAGCGGCCTGCGGCACCCCGGTCGTCGCGTCCGCGGTCGGGGGACTCACCACCCTCGTCGAGCACGGGCGCACCGGGTATCTGGTCGACGGGGCCTCACCGGACGAGTTCGCCGCCGCGGCCTCGCGAGTGATCGAGGACTGCGTTCTCGCGGGGCGGCTTTCGGTGTCAGCTGTTGATCGATCCCGTCAGTACACATGGGCGAAGGCGGCTGCGCTGCTTCGTGCCACTTACGAGGAGCTCGCGGCTGACCGGCTAGTGGCGTGCCGCTGAACGAGGTCGTTCGGGGACCTTGGCAGTAGCGAACATCGCCGGAGGCGCCGAGCGCGCCGCATGTTCGAGGACCATCGAGCGATGGGCCGCGGCCCGCCTTGCAGAGAACGGCGCGGTCGTGGCCGTCGACCGCCAGCCCGATGCCGACACCTGGTACCTGCGCCTTCGCGGTGACGAGAAGGACTACGTCACGGTGTGGCTCACGATCCGCCAGAGAACGATGCACCACGAGGCACAGGTGATGCCGGCTCCGGAGACCAACGAGCGTGAGACCTACGAGTACCTGCTCCGCCGCAATGCCGAGATCCACCAGATGCGCTTTGCTCTCGGCCCCGAGGACGCGATCTACATAGTCGGCGAAGTGCCTGTGACAGAGGTAGACGACGACGAGCTCGATCGGATCATCGGATCTTCGCTTGCATACGTCGATGCCGCGTTCCCGACCGCGATGACGATCGGTTTCGCCGGCAAGTACCGCCGGCGACGCCCCGAGACGCGCGCCTCGGCCGAGAAGTAATCTCCCCGTGGCGAGGCCCGAGGGGCCGGCGGAGTCGGTCGCTCGGGGAAGTGCGATCAACTCCCGGGGTTCTTCGGGCCGCGCCGCGCTCGGGTGAACTGCGGCGCGCGACTGCTCGTTTCTCGTCGTGACGCGACCCGGCTGTACCCTTCGTCGGTGGCACCGATGCTTCTCGTCATGGGCGGGGGGAACATGGGCGGCGCCCTGGTGCGCGGCCTGGTTGCAGCTGGATGGGAACCGGGCTCCATCGCGATCGCGGAGGTCGACGAATCTCGGCGATCTGTCCTGTCTTCACAGCTCCCGGCCACCCAAGTGGTGGCCGAGCCCGTTCCTTCCGGTGGTGCGGTCGTCGCGGTGAAGCCGGCCCAGGGCGAGGCCGCCTGTCGGTCGCTGGCGCGTCTGGGAACGACGAAGGTGCTCTCGCTCATGGCCGGCGTCCGGCTTGCGAGCCTCGAGTCCTGGCTCGGTCCCGACGTCGCAGCCGTGAGGGCGATGCCGAACACCCCCGCCCTCGTTGGCGCCGGGATGTCGGCGATCGCAGCCGGGTCCGGCGCGGGCGAGGAGGAGCTCGCGTGGGCAGAAGAGGTTCTCGGGGCGGTCGGGAAGGTGGTGCGGGTGAGCGAGCCGTCCCTCGACGCCGTCACGGCATTGTCGGGGTCCGGGCCCGGATATCTCTTCTACGTGGCAGAGGCCATGATCGAAGCGGGGGTCGCGGCCGGGCTGTCCGAGGCGCTGAGCAGCGAGCTCGTCCTCCAGACCTTCCTCGGGTCGGCCCGGATGATGCTCGAGGCGGGCGAGACGCCCCAAGTGCTGAGGGGCAGGGTCACCTCGCCGGCGGGTACGACCCAAGCCGGTCTCGAGGTGCTGGAGAACAGGGGCGTGCAGGCTGCCTTCGCGGATGCCGTGGCGGCCGCCGCCGCACGCTCCCATGAGCTCGGCGGCTGAAGAACCCGGTAGGACCGGGAGGCCGAGAGCCCCGGGGAGCCCCGAGAGCCCGGGGAGCCCGGGGGCGCCCCGAGAACCGAGATCAGGGACCCCGAGACCAGGGAGCCCGTGGGCCCCGAGACCTCGCCGGTTCCCGGCCATGCCCTTCCCCTTTCCAACATTCGCCACATTGGCGTACAGTCGCCCCAGGCGGAGAGGGGTGATTCCACTGACAGACGACATCATCAGCGCCCGCTACCTGACGGTGCGCGAGGTCGCCGACACGCTTCGTGTCTCGAACATGACTGTGTACCGGCTGATCAACTCTGGGGGGCTTCCTGCCGTGCGCGTCGGCAAGTCGTTTCGTCTTCTCGAGGACGACGTGAACCGGTACTTGGCCGACCGCTACACCCGAGCTGGCTGAGAGCGCAGCCCCGCAGACGGGGCAGGGGTCGGTGTTCCTTCTCACCGACTTCGGTAGCGCCGACGAGTTCGCAGGGGTGGTGCGCGCTGTCTTGCAGCGCGAAGCACCGGGTTGCCCCGTGGTCGACATCACCCACGAGATCCCGCCCTTCGACCTGCGCGCCGGGGCTCTGGCGCTAGAGCGAACCGTGCCTCATCTCGGGCCCGGTGTGGTGCTCGCCGTGGTCGACCCCGGGGTCGGGACGTCCAGGAGGGCTGTGGCGGTTTCCGTCGACTCCCTCGGTGGCCCTAGCCATCTGCTCGGGCCCGACAACGGGCTGCTCTGCTTCGCTCTCGATGCTCTCGGGGGAGCGACCGGAGCGGTGGGGATCCCACCGGCGAAGGTGTCTGCGGGTTTCGGCGCGACGTTCGACGCAAGGGACCGCTTCGCTCCTGCTGCGGCGAGCTTGTGGAGGGGAGCGTCGCCGTCCGACATCGGCGAGGTGATCGATCTCGCAACCCTTGTCCGGCTCGAACCCCCTCTGCTCCGCACCGCCGAAGGTGCGATCGAAGCCGAGGTTCTCTGGGTCGACCGCTTCGGCAACGTCCAGCTCGCCGCGCGGCCTCTCGACGCCGAGAGAGCCGGAATCGGCGCGGAGGCTCTCGTCGTCACGTCGCTGGCGGTGCTGGTCGCCCGGCGATCCGACACGTTCGAAGGGATCGCAGACGACTCGATCGGGCTCGTCGTCGACTCGAACGGCCACCTCGCGCTCGTGTGCTCGCAGCGCTCGGCCGCTACCGTGCTCGGCGTGGCGCCAGGAGACGTTGTGACCGTGAGGAACTCGGCGACAGTGGTCCCTCGGTCTCGACGCGGGCCTGCGACGGGTGCGGGACCCGGAATTTCGGACAAGGCGGGTCGTTGAACCTCGCTTCGTTGGTCAAGGCCCATCCCGGATCCGCCAGAGCCGTGTACGACCACGGCTCTTGGTCGACGTGGGCAGAGGTGCGATCTCGGGCGTCAGCCGTGGCCGCGATGCTCACTGGTGCGGGAGTTCGACAGGGCGATCGCGTGGCGATCGCGTGGCCTACTTCGCTCGAATTCATCGCCTCCTATCTCGGCGTGCTCGCATCGGGCGCCGTGGCTGTCCCACTGAATCCGAACAGTCCGGAAGCTGAGTTGACCGCAGAGCTCCGCGGCGTGGGGCCACGGGTCTTGCTCGCGGGTGGTGCCGCAGGTGCGATTGCCGCCGGCGGGACACTGGACGTCGGAGGCCTCGAGTTTCTCGCTCTCGACGACCAAACCTCCGCCGAGTCGGTCCGAGAAGGCACGGGAGAGACGTTCGAGGTAGCCGAATCCTCGGAAAGCGACCTTGCCGTTCTGCTGTTCACCTCCGGCACGGCGGGAGCGGCCCGACCGGCGATGCTCACGCACGGCAATCTCGTGTCGAACCTCCGACAGATGCTTGCGGTGCCCGAGATCTTCGACCCCGCCGACGTGGCGCTCGTCGCCGTGCCGCTGTTCCACGTCTTCGGTCTGAACGTCGCGCTCGGACTGGCGCTTGCAACCGGGGCTTCTCTCGTGTTGGAGGAGCGGTTCGACGCGTCTGAGTCCCTGGCGCTCGTGAAGGGCGCTGGTGTCACCACCCTGCTCGGGGTGCCCACGATGTTCGCGGCATGGGCGGCACTGCCGGACGCCGGCCCGTCTTCGGTAACCGGTGTCCGCCGCGCGATCGCGGGGGCGGCGGCCTTGCCGGCAGAGTTGGCCGATCGCTTCGAGCAGAAATTCGGGGTCCCGTTGATGCAGGGCTACGGGCTCACCGAAGCCTCTCCCGCGGTCGCGACCTCTCTCGGAACCGGACGAAACCGTCCGGGCTCGGTTGGTCGTCCTCTTCCAGGTGTCGAGCTGCGCATCGTGGACGACTCCGGCGAAGAGGTGCTCGACGGGGACCCAGGCGAGATCCTCGTAAAGGGACCGAACGTCTTCGCCGGGTACTGGAACGACGAGAAGGCCACGTCCGAGGTTCTCATGCACGACGGGTGGTTACGCACAGGGGACATCGGGGTGATAGGCGAGGACGGCGACCTCTTTGTGGTCGACCGGAAGAAAGACCTCGTCATCGTCTCCGGCTTCAACGTCTTCCCGGCCGAGGTGGAGAGAGTGGTCGGCGAGGTACCCGGGGTATCGGGGGCAGTCGCGGTGGGGCGGCCCGATCCGACCACCGGTGAAGCGGTCGAGGTCGTGGTCTCGACCGAGCCCGGAGCCTCGGTCACCGAGGGACAGATCCGGGAGTTCTGCGCGCTCAGGCTCGCCCGTTACAAGTGTCCGACGTCGATTCGATTCGTGCGCGAGCTCCCTACCGGCTTGGCGGGGAAGGCCCTCAGACGGGCGGTTCGTGCCCAGGTGAGCTAGGCGGAAATCGCATGTGGGAGGTCCTTGCCGAGGCTCAGAGCGAGGTCATCGGGAGCCATCGGCTTGCCGAGGTAGAAGCCCTGGACGGAATCGCATCCGAGGTTCGCGATGGTCGCGAGCTGATCGGATTGCTCGATCCCCTCTGCGACCGTGCGCAAGTTGAAGTCGTCGGCCAGCTGCAGGATCGTCTTCGCCAGACGGACTGACTCCTGGCTCGTCGAGATGTCGATGATGAAGCTCCGGTCGATCTTCAAGATGTCGAGCGGTATGTCTCGAAGCGAGCCGAGGGACGAGTAACCGGTTCCGAAGTCGTCGATGGCCGTTTTCACTCCGAGCGCCCGCAGTTGCGCGAGCACCTCGCAGGTGCGTGGCGTGTTCTGCATGATCGAGCTCTCTGTGATCTCGAGGGTCAGCCTGTGAGGTTCCAGGCCACTTTCGTCGAGCGCCTCTCGGACGGTCAGGAGAAGGCTCGGGTCAGCCAGCTGACGGGGTGAAAGGTTCACGCTGAGGCCTAGGTTCTTCGGCATCCCTGATTTTTCCGACAAGGCCATCATGTCCTGGCAAGCGCGGTTCAGCACCCACGCTCCGAGAGGCACGATGAGACCGGAAGCCTCTGCCACGTCGATGAAGTCGCCGGGCATGACGAGCCCCTCGGCTCCGCGGTCCCAGCGCACCAGGGCCTCGACGTCGATGACGTTCTTCGTGGCGACGTCGACGATCGGCTGGTAGAAGACGACGAGCTCTTCTCGCTCGAGTGCACGTCGGAGCTCGGACTCGGTCTGCATTCGGTCGAGGATGATCGAGTGCATCTCGGGCGAGTAGACCTCGTAGGTCCCCTTCCCCCTGATCTTCGCCGCATACATGGCAAGGTCGGCGTTTCGAATCAGCTCCTCCGACGTCTCGCCGCCCGCATCGTCGATGGCCACCCCGATGCTCACTCGGGCGTGAATCTCGGTCGAGCTCATCTCGAAAGGCCTCGAGAAGGCCTCGATCAATCTTCCCGCCACCACACAGGGGTGGGGGTCGACCGGCTCGGTCTCGAGCAACACGGCAAACTCGTCGCCGCCGAGCCGCGCGATCAAGTCGGCGTCGCGCAGGGTCTCCTCGAGTCTCTGTGCCACCTTGGCGAGCAACTTGTCGCCGAGGGCGTGCCCACGGAGGTCGTTCACCGCCTTGAAGTCGTCCACGTCGATGAAGAGGACCGAGAGCCCTGCGCCGCTCCTGATCCGCCGTCGAACGGCGTGGTCGAGGTGCTCCGAGAACAGGGCGCGGTTGGCCAGTCCCGTCAGGGGGTCGTGGAACGCCTGATGGCGCAGTTGGTCCTCGAGCGCCTTTTGCTCGGTCACGTCTCGGCTGTTCAGTACCAGGCCACGAACGCTCGGCTCGTCGAAGAGGTTGGTCACGATCGTCTGGAAGGAGCGCCACGAACCATCGGCATGACGGAGCTTCCACTCGGTGGAGACTTCGCTCTTCGGACTGGCGAGCACGCGCTCTACGACAGCCGCCCACCGCGGTTGGTCCGACGGGTGGAGCATCGACAACAGGCTGGAACCGACCGAAGACTCGGGGTCCCAGCCGAGCACCCTCTGCACGGAGAGGCTCTGGAACGAGATGGTGCCGTGCTCGTCCACCACGCTGACCACGTCTGACGAGTTCTGAACCAGGGCGGAGAAACGCGCCTCGCGGGCTCTCAGCTCGACGATGCTCATCTTCACCTTGTCCTCGAGCCGGTGGTTGATGGACACGTTGTCAAAGAAGCTCAGGATCTGCCGCGCCGACAGGACGACGAGCAGTGCCAGACCCCACAGAGACGCGACTAATCCCAACGACTCGTGTCGCAGCACCCTCTCCAGCGTGATCGCTCCGGCCAGTCCGAAGGGGGCATAAGGTGCGAGGAAGGATGTGCGTGTCACGCGCTCTTGGCCGACGAACGCGACCGGGCGGGACGAGAGCACCCACATCGCTCCCAGTCCCACGAGCAGGAACCCGACGACGCGCCCCACTCCCAGCAGCTGATACGCGATCGTGGTGTTACCGGTCTCGCCTAGGTGGTCCACGCCGATGTCGGCAACCGTGAAGGCGACCATCGCGACCGTCACCCACTCGAGGCCGCTTCGCATGCGACTTCCCGAGCGCGCCAAGACAACCAGTGCCAGCGAGGCGAGAAGTATGTCGCCTGTGGGGTATCCGGGCGACAGGATCTTGGCGGCGAGAGTGTCGTTGTGCGCGCCGTAGATCGGAGCGAGAACCGATGCCCAGCTCGCGTAGACGAGCGACCCGGCGATTAGGACCCCGTCGAGAATTCCCTGCAGGCCGATCGTGCTCCTGCGAGGTGGCACAGGGAACAACACCAAGCCGATCGCGGCCAGTGGGATCGACGCCAGGAACCATCCGTCTGACGACGAGGGGAAGCTCCCGGGAAGAGCGCTCGACGCGGCAGCTCCGAAGTGGGAATAGCACCAGATGCCCTCCCCGATCGCCCAGGTGACGCTCGAGGTGGCGAGGAACATCCACCGCTCGGGGCGTTCGCGGACCCGCATGGCTGCCACGAGGCAGGCTGCCGCCGCGACCAGGGCGGCGACCCCTTGGGCGGCGTGCTCGAAGACCCCCGAGCCCGCCTGAGCGTGCTGGGACAAGAGGATCCAGACTGGGACGGAAATGGTGCCCAGAGCGGCGAGCGCTATTGCGAACCAAAACCGCCTCGGCTGCTTGCTTGGAGGGATCATCAGCACAACCCGTCGGGGTCTGGGGGGGGACTATTCATCTGGTCAATGGAAAGATCGGACGAAATTGTGCTGACCTTGAGAAAAGCGTGTCGATCCATCGAGAAAGTACGGGCCACGAGCGGGCAGAGTCTCGGTATAAGCGCTGTTCGGAGGCGCTTCGGGTAGCCTGAAGGGCCTGTGTGGGTCGTCCTGGCGTGGCTCCTCGCGGGGGTGACCGTCGTCCTCGCACTTCTGCTCGTCTTCGTCGGCCGCGACCGCGCCCGGCTGAGCAAGATCGAACGAAGGAGCCGGCTCGGCGCCGAGCACGCCCGCCTCCACCTCTCGGTCCTCGCACGAGCGGGCGACGAGCTGTCGGGTGCCTTCGAGTCCTACGACGATGCCCTTCAGCGTCTCGGGGGGGTGGTCGTCCCGGTCTTTGCCGACTGGTTCTCGGTCGATCTGGTCGACGAGTCGGGAGACGTCCAGCGAGTCGGGACCGCCGAGCGGGGCACCGTCGTCTCGGGCGGATCGCGTCACCGCCATCCGGACGGGGACGCCATGGTCCGTCATGTCGTCGACAGCGGGAAGGACCAGGTTCTCGCGAACGCGCCCCTCGGGACCCATGGCGACCGGCCTCACGTCGGCGCTCTCGTCGTGCCGGGAACCCGAGCCCAGGCTGAAGCGGCTCCGGGAGTCGAGTCCATGATGATCGTCCCGGTCCACGTCCGTGGCCTCGTGCTCGGAGCTTTGAGCTTCGTTACAGCTCCGGGTCGGCGCGGTTACCGGCTCTCAGACCTCGAGACTGCCCACGGTCTCGCCGAGCGTGTCGCAGTCGCCATCGAGAGGGTGCTCTTGTGGCGTGACAGTCGTGACGCCGAGCAAGCTGCGATTGCGCGCGCCGAGCAGCTGCGGCGGTTGATGGAGGCAGCCCTGGCCGTCAACGCGCCATTGGCCGAGCCCGACATCCTCGACGTCCTGGCGAACCACGCCCGTCGCGTTCTCGGTGCGCAGCGCGCGTTCGTGTTCACGGTCGCAGGGCATGAACCCGACCCTGGCCGCGACGAAGTGATTGCAGCGGTGTGCTCGCCGCGGATCGACCCTGAGGAGCTCGGTGATGTGACGACGGCTGTCTGCAACCTCGTCCTGCTTCAAGACCGTCCTCTGCGGTCGGCCGGCGCCACGCGCCCCCAAGGGGAGATCGCCGCGGAACCTGGTGACGCGCCGGGTGTGTTCGTTGAGGGACTGCCCCAGGGCGTCGAGGTCGACGACATGCTCATCCCCACGACCGGCGACCCCTGGATAGCAGTGCCGGTGCCTGGACCCGGCGGCGGCAGCAGGCGAGCAATCGTCGTCGAAGGTCTGTCGACCGGGGAGTCGCCCGCTCCTGCTTCGGTTCCACCGTCGTTCGGCTCGGAGGACGAGTCGGTGCTCGTGCTCCTGGCCCAGATCGCCTCTGTAGCTCTGGTGAACGCAGATCTCTACCAAGAGGTTCGAACGAGCGAGCGACGCTTGCGAGCTGTTGTCGAGTCCTCTCCGCTCGCCATCGCAGAGCTCGCGCCCGACGGGGTCGTGCGGTGGTGGAACCGTGCAGCGGAGTCGCTGTTGGGCGCGCCGAAACCCGAGCGGGCCGCATCCGAGCGCTGGCGGATCCCGGTCGACCCCGGATCGCTGGCACATTGGACGAAGCTCCTCGATCGCAGCGCGGGAGGGAACGCCCAGGTCGGCATGGCGATCCGCACCACGGGGCAATCGGGCGACATGAGAGAGCTCTCGGTCTCGAGCGCCCCGCTGTTCGACAACGAGGGTCTCGTAAGCGGCGTCCTGGTCGTGGCGGAGGACGTGACAGAGAGAAACCGCGTCCTGGAGCAGATGCACCAGAGCGAGCAGCTGGCCGCGATGGCTCGACTGGCCGGTGGCGTAGCGCACGACTTCAACAACCTCCTGACGGTGATCGTGGGTTCGAGCGACCTCTTGTCGCGCAGTCAGGAGATCGACCAGTCGACGCGTCAGGAGGTCGAGGCCATCCAGCGAGCTGCGCAGCGCGCGTCGGCTCTGACCTCGCAGCTGCTGGCCATCGGGCGCAATCGCGTCGAACCGGTCGCCCTCGACGTCAACGAGGAGCTTTCCTCGTTCGTCCCCATGCTCGAGCGAATTCTCGGGGAGCGAGTGAGCCTCGGGCTCGTTTTGTCGGAGGAGTCCCCGAGAATCCTGGCCGACCCCGCCGGCTTGGAGCGGGCTGTGCTGAACCTCGCCATCAATGCTCGCGACGCGATGCCCGAAGGAGGGACGTTCTCGCTGACCACCCGTGTCGTCGGGACGGACGAGCGGGCTTCAGCGCAAGATCGACCGCGCCTCGTCTTCGTTGCTGCAAGCGACACCGGTGAGGGGATGGACGACGAGACCGCACGGCATTGCTTCGAGCCTTTCTTCTCGACGAAGGCGAGAGGTCAAGGAACGGGCCTCGGGCTCTTCGCAGTCGATGCCCTTGTCACGCAGGCAGGTGGTCACATCGCCGTCGACTCGGCACCCGGGCGCGGTACGACCTTCACGCTGCAATTCCCCGAGCTCGAGCCGGTGTCGGCGGAGCACAGTGGGCGGCAGCAAAAGCCCTAGTTGAGTGGGTATTGATCACTTGTAGTGCAAGCAGTGGACTCATAGGTACACACTTGAAACATGGCGGATTCCAGGAGACCTGCGAGCTTCGTCGGTGGCGCGGATCTCGGAGCGGCGCGACCGGTGTTCGTGTCGAAGCCCAAGGCCAGGGTCCTCGTCGTCGGCACCCATGACTGGGCGATCGAGCAGGCGGCCGCATCCCTCGAAGAGGCGGGATGCTCGGTGCTTCGGTGTCACGAGCCAGGTCAACCGTCGTTTCCCTGCAACGCACTGATCGAAGGGCGGACATGTCCTTTGGATGCGGGCTTCGACGTGGTGGCGACGGTTCGGGCCCGTCCGCTCGGATCCCTGGCGCAATCGGAGTTCGGGGTGACCTGCGGGCTTCACCACGGCATGCCCCTCGTCGTTGCCGGCGTCGCCCCGGAGCGGCCTCTCGGGCCGTGGGCGACCGAGACGGTTCGCCAGGGTGACGACCTCGCGACCGCCTGCATACGCGCGGCCCGCAAGACCGAGTCCGAGCTCGTCTCGGATCCGAGCTGACGCCGCGAGCAGGGAAGGAACCGGGAGCTCACGGATCGGCTTCCCACGCGAAATAGCATCCGGACATCGATCCCGGTGAACGCACACGCGTCCTGTTCGTCTGTACCGGTAACGTCTTTCGCTCCCCGATGGCCCATTCGTTTCTCGGCGCCATCGCACGAGATCGCGGGCTCGAGATCTCGGTCGACTCGGCCGGAACCCTCGAAGGGGAGCGGACCGTATCGCCGAACGCCGTCGAGGTGATCGGTTCGGACGGACTCGACGTCTCCGGCCGCCACAGCAAGGTGCTCGACGCGCCGATCCTTCGAAGAGCCGATCTCGTCGTCGGCATGGCTCGCGAGCACGTCCGTGAGGCGGTGGCCATCGAACCCTCGGCGTGGACGCGAACCTTCACCCTGAAGGAGCTGGTTCGCCGTGGGGAAGCGGCGGGTCCCCGTTCGAAAGACACGCCGCTCTCCGAATGGCTCGAGACCGTCGGTGCGGGCCGGCGACGTGAGGAGATGATGGGCTGGTCGCCGGAGGACGACGTCGAGGACCCGATGGACCGCGGGCCGGCTGTCTACCGGGCGACGGCGAACGAGGTTCGCGACCTGGTCGCGCGTCTGGTCGCATTGATCGAGCCGGGATCTTGAGCCGGACGCCGCCGGAGGGCGAGCGACCGGGCTCCGAGTCCGGCGAGCGCACGGTGTCCTCACAATGGTCGTGGAGTCGTTCTCCGGCGGCTCCCCCTGAGGCGCGGCCGAAGTCCCGATGGCGACTTCGACTGCCCAGGACGCGAACCGTCGTTCTCGGATCGCTCGCGATCGTGTTCGCATGGATCGTCGCTGCGGCTGTCGTGCTGATCATCGGGCTGGTCGACGCGAGCCACGGGATCTCCGAGGTGCAGAAGGCGAAGGGCCATCTGTCGGCGTCGGAACTCGTCTCACAAGGACCGGTGAGCGACCTGCGAGTCGCCCGGGGGGATTTCGCGTCGGCTCAGGGTCTGCTGAACTCACCGCTGCTGGCTCCCTTCGAGGTGCTGCCCGTGATCGGGCGGCAGTTGAGGTCGGTGCAGGACCTGTCGACTGCCGCCGAGACCACGACACGGATCGGGATCCAGGCGATGGACAGCGTGCGCGCGGTGCTCGACCAACCTCACCGGGGGGGCCCGGACCGCGTGTCCACTCTCCGGCGGCTGTCGTCCCTCGCATCGAGCACGGAGGCGCAACTGGCGCGTATCGACACAGGACCCTCGAACGCACTTTTCGCCCCGATCGCCACCAGACGCACTGATTTCGTGAACGAGCTCGATCAGGTGCGTACGAGGCTCACTCACGCTTCCGAAGTCGCCAATGTGACCGCTGGCATCCTGCAGGGGCCCGAGACGTACCTTTTGCTCATGGCCAACCCAGCCGAGATGCGCGCGGGGTCAGGCATGTTCTTGGAAGCGGGCGTCGTCACCTCTCACGACGGCGAGGTTCAGCTCTCGGGCATGGTCCCTACAGGCTCCATACCCCTCGCACCGGGGGCGGTGTCCGTCGGCGGTGATCTCGAAGCCCGCTGGGGCTGGCTCCATCCGGGAGTCGACTGGCGCAATCTCGGGCTCACTCCGCAGTTCGACGTGAACGCACCACTTGCCGCGAGCATGTGGCAGACCGCCACCGGCCAACACGTCGACGGCGTTCTCGAGATCGACGTCCAAGCGCTCCAGCAGTTCCTGACTGTCACCGGCCCCGTCACGCTCGACGACGGGCGGGTCGTCGGCGCTGCCGATGTAGTGAGTTTCCTCATCCACGACCAGTACGCCGGGCTGAGTTACGCGCAGACTCCCGCCCAGGCCCAAGCTCAACAGGCGCGACAGGACGAGCTCGGAGACCTAGCCCGTGGCGCTCTGAGCGCACTGGAGAACGAGTCTCTGAACCTCAAGACCCTCGCCAACGCCATGACAGGCGTCACCCAAGGCCGTCACATCCTGTTGTGGTCCGATGCGCCCTCCGCCGAGGCTGCCTGGCAAGAAGGGGGGGTGGCGGGGCGACTGACGTCCGATTCAGTCATGGTCGCGGTGATGAACGGCGGGGGTAACAAGCTCGATCAGTACGTGACGGTGCACTGTGCGCTGACCTTCGTGAGGCACGGGGGGGAGACTTCGGCGACATTGTCCGTCGTGGCGCACAACCGAACCCCCACAGGGCAGTCGCAATTCATCGCGGGTCCCTATCCGGGGCTCGGGACGGTCTACGGCGAGTACGCGGGCTTCGTGGCGGTCAACCTCCCCTCGGATGCTTATCGTGTGGTCCTTTCGGGGAGTCCGACGATCGCCGAGGGGCCGGAAGGGCCTACGACTGTCGTCGCCGGTTCGCTGGATCTGAAGAAAGGCTCGAGCGAGAAGATCGTGGTGCGATTCGACCTGCCGTCCTCCGGCAGCTTGAACGTGCTCCCGTCGGCGCGCCTGGCTCCCGCGACATGGACGTATCCCGGTGGGAGCACCACCGACGCCGCGCCCTTCGCGATCACGTGGTGAGGCGCGCGTGTTCCCTGGTGGATCGCCATTCCGGGACCAGGCTCAGAGGATGGACGCATTAACGATCGGGGCGACTTAACCTGGTGGTAGTTGACCGATTATTGGGTCTTCGTAGTGGGTGGGATGATAGGGTCAGCCCACAATGGGTATTGGAAAGTTCACGGGGGGTGCGGTAAATGGTTCAGCTGCACACGCAGTCGCAAGGAGGTGACGACATGAAGACCACGCACAATGGCAGGTTGAAGAAGCTCCTGGTGGGCGGCGGTCTCTTGGCGTCTTCCCTCGGGGCAGCGGGGTTGGTGGTGGCGATGTCGGTCCCGACGGCCGCATTCGCCGACTCCAATTGCTACCCGGCCTCGAGTTGTACAACCCCGACCCCACCGACGAACGACGGCGGCGGGGGCGCTTCGCAACAGGTCAAGCCTGCGACCGCTGCATCGTCGAGCACCTTGCCCTTCACGGGAGCTGACATCGAGCAGTTGGCGGCCATCGGTGGCGGCGCAATCCTGATCGGCGGGCTGCTCGTCCGCCGCAGCCGGCGTCGCGCCCACGCTGCGGCAGTGGTCACCACTGCACAGGGACAGATGTTGGCGGAGAAGGCGGAGTGGTCGCAATGGCGATCGGGCTCACCTACCACCCGGGGCTGACCGCCCCAAGCACCCGGCGAGCCACACTCGACCTGCGCTCGCGGCTCACTCCGCGGGCGGTGATGGCCGCTCTCGCCGGAATCGACCTCCTGGCGCTGGTCGGGCTGGCCATGGTCTTCGCGGCCAAGTCCACCACCTGGTGGGTGTTGTGCTTCCCGGCAGCTTCGGTCGCCCTCCTCGCGGCCTACGGCCACTTCGAGGTGAGGGTGACCATGAGCCTCGCTCGTGAGGTCAAGTCGCTCGTGGCCTGCACCTCGGTGCCCCTCGTCGTGCTGGCGCTGGCCCGAGTGGCACCTACGACGGTCCTCCTGGGAGTTGCGGCTCTCGGATCCGTGTCGCTCCTCGTCCTCCACAGCGTCTCGTACAGGGCGATCCGCTCGATGCGCGCGCACGGCGTTCTCGCCGAGCGGACGCTCATCGTGGGCGCCGGCAAGGTCGGCGTGACCCTCGCGTCCACGCTGGAGCAACACCCGGAGTACGGGTTGCGACCCGTCGGCTTCCTCGACCACGTGGACGGTGAAGACCTTCCACTTCCGCTGTTCGGGGGAGTAGAGCTGCTGCGCATGGTGCTCTCCGAAGAGCGCATCGACCGCGTGATCGTGGCTTTCGGCGTGACGCGGGAATGGGAGATGCTCGAGACCATTCGGGCCTGTGAGAGCGCGGGGATCGACATCCACGTGCTTCCTCGGTTCTTCGAGCTCGGTGTCGCAGTGGACGGCAATGAGATCGACGACGTTTGGGGCATCCCCCTTGTCCGGCTTCGCCGGTCGCGGTTGCGCCGGTGGGCGTGGTTCGGCAAGCGTGCGCTCGACGCCTCGGTCGCCGGCGCCGCATTGGTCTTGCTCTCACCCGTATACGGCCTGTTGGCTCTCGGCGTGAAGTTGTCCAGTCCAGGCCCGGTGCACTTCCGGCAGAAGCGAGTCGGCCAGCACGACAGCATCGTCGAGGTGCTCAAGTTCCGCACCATGAGAGTCGCCGACGGTACGGACACCGAGTGGAGCGCAGCAGAGAGCAGGGTGACGAAGATCGGCGGCCTCATGCGGCGCACCAGCCTCGACGAGTTGCCGCAGCTGTGGAACATCATCCGAGGGCAGATGTCCCTCGTGGGGCCCCGGCCCGAGCGTCCGTACTTCGTCGAGCGCTTCAAAGGAGAAGTTCACCAGTACGGCGCTCGTCACCGCGTTCCGATAGGGCTCACTGGCTTGGCGCAGATACACGGACTTCGTGGCGACACTTCGATCGCCGAGCGAGCACGATTCGACAACCGCTACATCGAGACCTGGTCGCTCTGGCGGGACATGGTGATACTGGTCCAGACCTTCTTTGCCGTAGTGCGCGATGCGGTTCCGTCCCGAAAGAGTGAGACTCGGATGTCTGTCCCGTCTACGTTCGAGCAGATCGTCCCGATCGACGATGGCGGCGAGCTCGTCCCCGTCGCGATCGGGCGAACCTCGGAGATCGACAGAGAGATGCCACGAAAGCGCAGGAAGTTCTTGACCGAAGATCGGGACGACCGGGACTTCGAGACCGCGCTGTATTGGCGGTTCATCGACAACGAGCTCGACGGGGCAGCCTCTACGGGTTGAGATCCGCCAGATCCGCCAGGACCTCTAGGAGCTCGCGGACCTGTCGATCGAGTGTGAGCCCGTCGGCGATTAGACGCGGTCCTGCCGCGTGGCAGCGTTGCCAAAGCTCACGATCCGACAACAGTCTGGACAGGGCTTCGGCCATGGCCCGTGCGTCGCCGGGGGGGACGAGGAGGCCGGCGTCACCGAGCACTTCGGGGGTGCCGCCGTGGTTGGTGCCCACCATCGGCAGGCCGATGCTCATCGCCTCCAGGGGAGCAAGGGGGCCGGCTTCGGGCAGAACGCTCGCCGACACTCCGACGCTCCAGTTGCGCATCCTCGCCTGCACGTCGTCGGTGTTGCCGACGAAGGTCACTCGTCCTCTCAGATCGGGCTCGTCCGCCCTTCGGTTGAGCCGTTGCACATAAGGCGCGTCCTTCGGGAAGCGACCGCCTACGAGCTCGACCTTCACCTCCGCCGGGAGCATCGACACCGCGTCGAGCAACACGTCTTGTCCCTTCAAAGGGGTGAGAAGCCCGACGCAGCCGATCACCGGATCCGAAGGTGGTGCGTCGGGCATGGGTTCGACCGGCCACGGAGTTCCGTTTCGTACGACGGTTACGGGCACTCCCCTCGAGCTCAGAGAGCCCGCCACCGTGTCGGACACGGCGATCGCCAAGTCGACAACCTTTCTGCCGACGCGCAGAACGGCGCTCCAAGACCTGCGGATCATGACGTCATGGGCGAGGAGGACAACCGGACACTGCGGCCTCGCGAGGCGCAGCGCCGGGAGTGCGAAGAACCTGTTCACCACGATGAGCTGGCGGTCCTTGGACAAGGCATGCAAACGCCGTGCCGCTAAGTGGGTCCGCCACGCGAGCCGCGCCAGAGCTATGACCATCGGACCTGGCGGGAGGGTCAGGTCGGGGATCGTCTTGCAGCGGACCCCCGACGCCTCGAGCGTCTCGGTCAGTGGACCCGTCGGGCATGCCGCCTCGATCGACCAACCCGCGTCGACGGCTCCACTCACCAGCCTGAACAGGACCGTCTCGGCGCCTGCGACGAGCCCCGTGTGGGACACGACGAGAAGGCGGCGTCTCGGGCGGTCCATTTCAGGATCGTAGGGGGCGTATGCGAGCCTGTGGAGGCCGTGACACTCGAGTCTCGCCCTCACGTGGTGCTCAACGCGCTGGCTCTGCGCCCCGGGGGAAGTGGCGTCCAGACGTATGAGCGTGAGCTCATTCGAGCTCTCGCGGAGGTGCTCGACGCGAACATGACCGCGATCGTCCAGAGTGACGCGACAGGAGAGCTCCCGCGATCGGTAACCCCTCTTCGTCGCTCCGTATCCTCGGGTGTGAGGCGCGCAGTAAGTGGCCTCCGGGGGGCGGGGGCATGCGACGTGTTCCACGGGCTGGACGTCGACCTTCCGTTCAGGCCGGGCGGGAGGACCGTGAGCACTGTCCACGACCTGTCGGTCTTCGACGTTCCCCATGCATTCTCTCGAACGAGGGTGCTGGGTGAGCGGATGCTTCTGTCCTCTTCGATCCGTCGTGCCGACGCGGTGATCGCAGTCTCGAACTTCACTGCTGATCGCGTCCGAAGCAGGTTCGGACGCGAGTGCGCCGTGATCGGGGAATCTCCGTCCTCCGACATGCACCCTGCCTCACAGGACGAGATCGACGAGGTGCGCCTTTCCTATTCTCTGCCACAGCGCTTCGTTCTCCACGTGGGCACCATCGAGCCCCGCAAGAACCTCGGGGTCCTTGCTCGCGCATGCATGGGCGCCGAGGTCAGATTGGTGCTCGCGGGCATGGTGGACAAGCGGTGCACAGCGCCGGCTGGCGCCATGGCCGTCGGATACGTGCCTCGCCCTCTTCTTCGTGGGCTCTACAGCGCTGCCACGCTCGTCGCCTTCTCGCCGTTGTACGAGGGATTCGGCCTTCCTGCTGTCGAGGCCATGGCCTGCGGTGTGCCGGTGGTCGCCAGCAGGATCCCGGCGCTCGTCGAGTCTCTCGGTGAAGCGGCCGAGCTCGTTGCCCCCGAGGACGAAGAAGCCTGGAAGGAGTCGATCTCGGTGCTCTTGGAGGACTCGGACCGACGTGAGGAATTGGCCACTCGGGGACGCCGGCTCGTCGAAGGCATGTCCTGGCGTGCCGCCGCGCTACAGACAGCCGAGGTCTATCGCTCGCTCGGTGCTCGACTCTGAGGCGACACCGCAGCGAGTCTGCGCTGCCCCGATCCCGGCTCGCCCAGGAGCTCGCCCCTCCCCGCCCACGTGGCGGCCGCGACGCCCACGAGGAGCCAGAAGTAGAGGTCCATCGGGAAGATCTCGAAATACGTCTCGAACAGCGCGGCGACCATTGCGGCAAGGGTCATCGCAGAGATCGCTTCGCAGAAGTGCGACGGCTCACCTGTGAGCCCTCCTCCCGCGCGCCGTGTCTCCAAGAAGATCGCCAACAACATGAGCAGGAAGAACCAGAGTCCCGGGAGCCCGAGCTCGAGCACGGTGAGAACGTAGTAGTTGTCCGGGATTCCGGTGGTGCCCGACCCGCCGCCGCCATTGGCGCTCGATGCCGCTGCCGAGGCGGCCGCTTGAGCGGAGCCGATCGGCCCTCTTCCGACCGCGCTGCCGCTCGTTCCTATGCCGTGCCCAAGGGGGGCCGAACCCACACTCGGAAGGACGGCCGACCACGTGGCAACCCGCTCTTGCGCGCTCGTCGACGAAAGCAGCGAGCCGCCGAGGTTGGACGGAACGAAGACCAGCGCCACGACTGCGAGAGGCAACAACACGAGCATCGCCCTGTAGCGGCGCCACGCCAGGTACGCAGCACCCAGAGCTGTTCCGAGAAGAGCACCCCTCGTGACCGAAAGGATCATCGCCGCTAGGTAAAGCGGGAGCATCGCGACGAAGAACCGGCTGCGCGGTCGCTTCAAATCGGCGAGGGCGAACGTGGCTCCAACGAGGATCACGATCATCATGAAGAGCCCGAGTACCTGGGGGTAGCTGAACGTTCCGAACGATCGAAGCAGCGAGCCGGCGAACCTGATCGTCGTGTTGTACGGGAACCCGAGATTGGCCAGTCGCGTCGGTCCTATGCCCTGCTGCAGGACGCCTATCACCGCTTGGACCGCTCCGACACCGACGAGGATCGTCACGAGCCGGTCCCGGTCTCGTGCATCGAGAGGACAGCGCCAAACCGCCCACGGGAGAAGGCAGTAGAAGAACGCGAGCTTGATGCCGTAGGCGGCGGTCGAACCTCCGACGATGATCCCCGACACGACTCCGAGGGCCAGCCAAGCCAACAGGCCGGCCAACCATGCGGGTCTGGGCCGCCCCTTTGTTCCCCGCGCTTCGGCCGGCGCCAGGAAGGTCGACGCGAAGATGAAGACGACCAGGACTTCCTTCCAGTACTGGACCAGCAGGGAGTGGTGGACGATCTCGAGCATCCCGTCGAAGGGGACCAGGGCCGCCAGGGCGAGGATCCCGCGTTGTGGCCGGCGGACGACCCCCCACAGCAGTGGTCCGACCACCGCTGCGGCGAGGAACTCGACGACCACCGAGAAGACTGCCGAGACCACCAGGCCCGTGGCTGCCAGGACCACCAGTAGCCACATGACCGGAGACGGTTCCGCCACGAAGCCCCTCACGAAACCCCTCACGGGCATGGCTGCACCCGGGTCCGCCGGCAAGGACACGTCAGAAGGCATCGGCGCGGGCGACCAGGGTCTTTACGCTCGTTCGGGTGCACCGTCGACGTCTCCATGAGGTGTTTCCTTGCCCAGGCTTCAGAATGCCCAGCTACCTGACGAGAAAATGCTGCATGATGTGTGGCGTAATTCTGCATCGGAGAGGGGAGTGAGGCTGCGGGGCGTCTGCCGGCACCGAGCCTTGCACGATTGATGGATCTCTCGACTCATTTCGCAGCGATGTGGCGCCACCGGTGGGTCGTTCTCGGTGCGTCGGTCGTCGTGGCCGTCGTCGTCTTCATCGCTCTCTCGCTCGAAGCCAAGGTCTATCAAGCGAACGCCGAGCTCAGCGTGACGGCGGGTCAGGCATCGAACGGCCAGCAGGCGATCCAGGACGCCGTGCCCTTCCTGGCCCAGACGTATGCCGACCTGGCCCAGACCAGGCCGGTGATCGCAAACGCGGCGAGACTCTCCGGACTGGGCATCAGCGAGCAGACCGCCGCATCCCGGGTATCTGTTCAGACCCCCGGCAGCCTCGGTTTTCTCGTGCTCACGGCGACCGGCCCGTCGCCGCAAGCCGCGACCGCCCTCGACAAGGCGACAAGTGACGCCCTCGTGAGCGCGGTCGCAACCCAGCAGACGCAAGACCTGCAGGCACAGGTCGCGAACCTCCAGAACGAGATTCAGCAACTGAATTCGCAGACCGCTGCTCTCCCCGCCACCTCGACGCAGCGGGCGACCCTCCAGGCCGAGGTCCAACAGCTCGAGCAGTCTCTCGCGAGCGTCTTGGCTCAGCCTCAGAACCGCGTCGACCCCGTCTCTCCTGCCCAAGCCAATTCGTCGCCGGTGGCCCCCCAGCCGAAGCGCTACGCGCTGCTCTCCTTCATAGCGTCGCTGGTGGTCCTGGCCGAGCTTTCGGTCGGCTACGAATTGCTGTCCGACCGGTTCTCGAGGGCGACACGTGACGACGAGATCCGACGTCTAACCGGCCTGCCGGTGCTCGCCCGCATCCCTTCTGCCCCCGGGCCTGAACTGGTCGAGGCATTTCGGACGCTTCGCACGAGCTTGCTCTTCATGAACGGCGCCTCGAAGACCCACACGGTCGGCATCGTGAGCTCTGCACCCGACGTGGGCAAGTCGTTCGTATCGATCAATCTCTCTTCGACGTTCGCGGACCTCGGTGTCCATGTCGCACTCGTCGATGCAGACATGAGGCGCCCGGTTGTGGCTTCGCGTCTGGGTATCGGGGACTCGCCGGGGCTGAGCGAGGCTCTCAACGGTGGTGATGTCGCGGAGACTCTGGTTGCGCGCAGGACCGAGGGAGGGTTCAACGTCTTCGTCATGCCGGCGGGTGCTCCCGCACCGGATCCTGCAGCACTGTTGACGGGAAGACTTTCGGAATGGGTGTTCCCTGCACTCTCGGGCTTCGACGCGGTTGTCGTGGACACTCCCGCCGAAACGATGTTTCCGGACGCGTCCATCATCGCCGCGCGTTGCGATGCTTCGGTGGTCGTGATCGACGCCAACAGCACCAAGCGTCGTTCGCTCAAGGGTCTGCTCGAGCACCTCAGGGAGGTCGGGGCGCATCCGATGGGAATAGTCATCAACCGCGTGTCGGAGCCAGCCCGGGTAGGCCGCTACTACTCGCGTAGCGGCTATTACTCCCGTGCCAGCGACGCTCGCCAAATCGTGCGCGCCCGCTGACGCAACCCCCATCACAGCCGGCGACGACTCGGCGAGCCGTGGCCCGGCCGCGCGTGGCTATCGTGCACGAGCGGTTCACCGAGCTCGGCGGCTCGGAGCGCGTTGTAGAGCAGTTCCTGGCCATCTGGCCCGAGGCCACCGTCCATACCTCTGTGGCCGACCGCTCGGTCCTTCCGCCAAGCCTGAGGGACGCCACGATCCTCACGAGCCCGCTTCAGGCGATCTATCGGGGCGGGCCGGGTTATGCCTACCTACTTCCCTTCCTGCCCTGGGCCTTCAGACACCTCGACGTCGGAGACGTCGACCTCGTGGTGACGAGCCATCACGCATTTGCGAATTGGGTTCGGATCCCGAGCGGGTCTCGCATGATCAGCTACACGCACACGCCGGCTCGGTGGATGTGGGACAGGGATTTTCGAGCCCTCGAGGGAGGGCTCTCGACGCGAGCGCTGCTAGGCGCCTTCGCTGCTGGTGCCCGACGATCCGACCGACGAGCCGCACAGCGCCCCGACGTGGTGCTCGCGAACTCGCACCACGTAGCGGCTCGGGTGAGCAGATGGTGGGGACGTTCCGCCGAGGTGCTCCATCCGCCGGTGGACGTCGAGAGATTTTGGCCGGATCCCGATTTGAGGCGGGAGGACTTCTTCCTTCTTGCCGGGCGCCTGG